>JBFKGZ010000040.1:0-20745 GCA_041633075.1 Candidatus Deferrimicrobiaceae bacterium
ACCGGCGCCTCCTTCCCCGGAGGCCGCGGAGATGACTCTCCGGGAATTCCACGACCGGGCCGTGGGGAGAAGATTCGGGGAAACGGTCCATCGCGCCCTCGAAGCGGCCCCGCCCGTCGGCGCGCTGTGGCCTCCTCCCCGCCCGCTCCCCGTCGTGTGGGGGGCAGGGGAGGATACGCGGTGGCGGGCCATCTGCGCGGAAATCGCCCGGAGCGAGGTCCGCCGCGACCTGGTCGCCGCGGAGCTCGTGGGAACCGAGGTCCCGATGTTCTCGTTCCGCGGGGGGTGGTCCGCGGAGGAGCGCGCCGACCTCGTTGTCCGGTTTCCGGGGGGAGGGGGAAAGGAGGGAGGGATTGCCCCCGGGGAGCACTGGGTCATCGACTACAAGACGGGTCCCCGGGAGGAGGAACAGGAGGAACCATACCGGGAACAGGTCCGGGGCTACGTTACGATCCTTTCCGGCGCATGGAACGTTCCGACGCGTGGTTTCATCTGGTATGTTGAAACCGGAGAAATGGTCGAGATCGAACGACGATAACAAAAACAACGGGGAGGGATAACGATGCCGAGGAAGCCGAGCGAGAGCGAAGACGAATATTTCGCGCGCGTCGAGTTCGAGCGGCGCAAGAAGATCGAGAGGGAGAAGCGGCAGGGCCTGGCGGGGGAGGAGAAGAAGCGGCTTCGGGAACTCCATTACATGAAATGTCCCAAGTGCGGCATGGACCTGATTGAGGTCGACTACAAGAGCGTCCGGATGGACAAATGTCCGGGGTGCGAGGGCGTCTGGCTGGACGTTGGGGAGCTCGAAGCCGTGGCGAAAATGGACAAGTCGATGATCGACAGGATTTTCGGGCTTTTCCCCGGATAGAGTCTATTTCAGGGGCTTCAGATAGATCAGCTTGTCATCGCCATCATCGTAGTAGTCCGGGAGGCGCGCGGCGAGGGTGTAGCCGATCTTCTCGTAGAACGCCCGCGTATCGCCGTAGGACTCCTGCGACGACGTCTCGATCACGAGGAGCCGGCCTCCGCGACGCCGGATCTTCTCCTCGACGAAGGACACGATCGTTCGCCCGTACCCCTTCCCCTGACGGTCGGCACGGGTAGCGAGCCAGTACAGGTCGAAGGTGGCGGCCGTCATCTCGTTCCTGCCGAAGCAGGCATACGCTGCAATGGTTCCGTCGTCCTCGACCAGGACGAACGGATGGTAATCGTCCTGCCCCGGCTGCGTGAGCGCGATGTCGACCAGCTCGATCGCCACGTCGACCTCATGCCGCTTGAACGCTCCCGTTCCCTCGACCAGGCTCCGGATCGCCTCCCGGTCTTCCGCCTTGATCCTGCGGAGATCGGTCATCGCGCCCCGCGGGTAATCCCCAGGCGCAGGATTTCCTGGACGAGCGCCTCGTAGGAGAAGCCGGCCGACCGGGCGGCGAGGGCCAGGCCGGCGTTTCTCGATATGTCGGGGTTCGGGTTCACCTCGAGCGCGAACATCTTCCCGTTTCCGTTCATGCGGAAGTCGACGCGGGCATACCCGCACAGCCCGAATGCGTTCGCCGACGCGAGCGTCAGCCGGGCCAGCCGGCTGCGAAGGGTGTCCGGGATCCTTGCCGGGCATTCGGCGGCGATCTCGTCGTACGCCGGGTGATTCGCATCCCATTTCGACTCGAAGGAGCAGACGCGCCACTTCGAGTTCCGGTACACGAGTTCGGCGGGGGGGAGGGGACGGTACGGCTCCTCGACGGTGCCGTTCCCGAGCACCCCCACGTTGAACTCCCGCCCCCCGATGTACTCTTCCGCCAGTGCTTCCTGGCCGTATTTCTCGATCACGTGGGCGACCCGTTTTTTCAACCCGGCCTCGTCCTCGACCACGCTCTCCTCGGAGATCCCTGCGGAACCGTCTTCCTTGGAGGGTTTGACGATGACCGGGAAGCGCAGCCCCGAACGCCCCCGGGGAACCTCCGTGTACAGACGAAAGGAAGGCGTGGGAATGCCCCACGAGGACAGGATGTGCTTTGTGAGGGCCTTGTCGTTGCACACCGAGAGGGGAAGCGGCCCGTTGCCGGTATAGGGGAGCCGAAGCAGTTCCAGGTAGGCGGCGCCGTGCGATTCCTTCTGCGCGGAGTTGAGCGGGCACTCGGAAAGGTTGAATACCGCATCGGCCTCGAACGTTCGCAGCGAGCCAGCCAGCGCTGCGGGATCCGGGTCGAAGGAAACGCACCGGGAGATGTGTCCGCGGGAGGCGAGGGCCTCCGTGACCTCGCGCGCGCTTACCGCAAGGTCCATCTCGATCCGCATCGGTCCCTCGAGCTCCTGGAGGGTATCCTCCACGGGGGTGTAGAGAACCGCGACGCGCTTGGAGGACAGCTCCGTCATCACCGGTCCCTCATCTCCCAGCGGCTCATGGCGTGGGAGAGGATTTCGGAGATGAGATCGACGTAGGAAACTCCCATCTTCCCGGCCATGATCGGGAGGTCGCCATACCCGGGGGACAGCCCTGGAAGAGGGTTGCATTCGATGAACTGGGGGACCCGGTTCCCGTCGAGCCGAAAATCGATACGCGAGAAGTCCCGGCAGCCGAGGAGCCGGTAGATCCCCACGGCGCACCGCTCGATCTCGGCCACGGTCTCCGGCGGGAACGAGGGGGGGCACCGGTATTCGACCTGGTTCTCCCAGTCACGCTTGACCTCGAGAGAGTAGACGAACTCCTCGCGGGGGACCCGTTTCGGGATAATTTCCATGACCCCTACCACCCGGGGATCCCCGTTGCCGACCAGTCCCACCGTGACTTCGGGGCCGGGGATGAACTCCTCGACGATCGCGTCCTGGGCATATTCCCCCGTCACGAACGAGACCATTCTCCGCACATCGGCAGGCGAGGAGGCCCGGGAAGCAAGACGCACCCCCTTGCTTGAGCCTTCGTACGCGGGTTTGACGATCACCGGGTACGCGAAGCCCAGCTCGTCGACCTCGTCCTCCGACCGGAACGTGCGGAACCTCGGCGTGGGAAATCCCTCCGAGGAGACCAGCCTCTTGGCCATTGCCTTGTCGAGAGTGACACAGAGGGTCAAGGGGTCCGACCCGAGGTAGGGTATGCCGAGCATCTCGAGCAGCGCCGGGACATGGGCCTCGCGGCAGCGGCCCCCCTCCCCCTCGGCGATGTTGAAGACGAAGTCCGGGCGCATTTCCCGAAGGGCGTCGATGATTCCGGAACCGGCGCCCAGGCGGAACACCTCATGTCCCAGCGACGAGAGCGCGTGGCAAAGATGGTCGACGGTCGCCTCGGAGTCGTACTCCTCGAAGGCGTCCGCCGGCAGGTGGGGGGGGTGATCGGCCGGTTTTACGTTGTAGGAGAGCCCGACTCGCACCGTCTCCTTCTCTTGGCCATTCGCTCGTTTCCGCCGGGAATCAGCGCCTTGATCTCCCCCGTCATGAGGCGGTAGACGTCCGGCCGGGAGGCCGGCAGGTCCGTCTCCGGCTGGGCGGAGGAGCGGCCGTCGTCCCGCGGTTCCTCGTAGCTGACGATGATCCCCTCGTAGTTGCGGAGGATCGTCCGCTGCTCGCCCATGGCGAGAAGGTAGTTGGGCATGAGCGGGATCTTCCCGCCGCCGCCGGGGACGTCGACCACGTAGGACGGGATGGCGAGCCCCGACGTGTGCCCCCTGAGCGCCTCCATGATCTCGATCCCCTTGGACAACCGGGTGCGGAAATGCTCCAGCCCGCGCACCATGTCGCACTGGAACAGATAGTAGGGGCGGACTTTTGCCTTGACGAGCCGCATGTTGAGCGTGCGGATGATCTCGGGGTGATCGTTGACGCCCTTCAGAAGCACCGACTGGTTGTTCACGGGGATTCCGGACCGAAGGAGGCGGTCGCAGGCCCGTTCCGCCTCGGGGGTGATCTCCCGGGGATGATTGAACTGGGTGTTCACCCAGATCGGTCCGTACTTTTCCAGAACACCGCAAAGCTCGTCGTCGATCCGCATGGGGAGAACCACCGGCACGCGGGTGCCGATCCGGATGATCTCGACGTGCGGGATCCGCCGGAGCCCCTTGAGGATGAATTCGATCCGCGGCGTGGGGAGCGTGAGCGGGTCGCCGCCCGATACGATGACGTCGCGGATCTCCTCGTGCCGCCGTATGTACCCGAACATCTTGTTCAGCTCGAATTCCGTCTTCGCGGCTTCCCCGAGGGGCCAGATCCTCTTCCGCGTGCAGTGACGGCAGTACATGGAGCAGAAATTCGTCACCACCATCAGGCACCGGTCCGGGTAGCGGTGGGTGAGCCCGGGGACCGGCATGTCCTTCTCCTCCTCGAGCGGATCGTCCTCCCCCACTTCCATCCCGTAATATTCGTCCGGGGAAGGGATCGCCTGCCGTGCGATCGGATCGTCGGGATCGTCGAGCCGGATGAGCGAAAGATAGTAGGGAGTGATCGACAGGTGGTAGGCGGCGGTCACGCGCGTGAGGAGCTCCGCCTCCTCGCGGGAGAAGTAGCGAAGTCCGGACAAGTCCCCGATGGAGGTGATGCGATGGGAAAGTTGCCATTGATAATCGTTCCACTCTTCCCTCGTCACCTGGGACCAGGGAAGGCCGACGGGGTTGGTATCGCTCGCCTGGTTGCGCAGGGATACCGAATCGTCCCTTCGGTTCCTCTTCATATGCCTCCTTGTCTCTTTTCCCGCCAGGGATTGTCTGCCGGGTTTCATGCGGGGATTCACCGTCCGCTCGCCTTGACCCAGAGGAAGTCGACGGGTAGTTTCCCCTTGTTCGAGAACGAGTATTCCTGCTCCGCTTGGAAGTACAGGCTTTCGCCCTTCCGGGCGATGTAGTCCATTTTTCCCAGGCGCAGACCCAGCCTGCCGGAGAGGACGAACACGTAGTTCTCCCCCGCGTGCGCGGGCTCGGGCAGCGCTTCTCTCCCCGACCGGATCATGGCGCGGTATGCAACGATGGTCCGGTAGCGGCTCTTGGGAAGAAGGGTTTCGAAGGATTGGTATCCCGTGACGTCGGAAGGAAGGGAATCGGTTCGGCGGAAGAGAACCTTCTCCTCGTCGTCCTCGGCGAAAAAGGAGTAGGGCGTTTCGCTCAGCGCCGAAAGGATCTCGAGGAGGTTCGTGACCGACGGGGAAGTCAGGTTCCGCTCGATCTGGGAAATCGTCCCCTTCGTGAGGTCCGCACGCTCGGCGAGATCGGCTTGGGAGAGGCCGTTGATCTGCCGAAGATGTTTGATCCTTGCCCCGATATCGATCATAGCACTTTATTTTAAACCTCACGTTTAGTAAATCTATCCAAATGGTAAGAAACCGAACTTCGCATGTCAATAGGAATCCGCATGAATTTCCAATGATATTCGTTTTCTCGAAAATCTGCTTTCGTGGCGACGGATCGGTTTTCTATACAGATAAATCCAGCGTCCGCGCGGGTTTGCGACGCGTGGCCCGTCAAACGAATGCCGATATTCTTTTCGCCCGGGTTCGCGGATAGAGAAATTATTTTTTTTTCCCGGAGAGGAACAGCAGGGAGAGTATAATGTCCCTCAAGGTGGGGGAGTAGCTCAGTTGGGAGAGCACCACGTTCGCAACGTGGGGGTCGAGGGTTCAATCCCCTTCTCCTCCACCATCTTTGTTTTTCCATTCCGTTCACCCTTATTTCTTATCGGTAGTGGAACGATCGCACTTTCCCGTTTTTTATCAGGTGCGAATCGTTTGGCGCGTCCGCACTGCCGCATGCGTTTCCCGTATAGAAACGCAGGCCGGCTTCCGCATCCTCCCCCATCCGCAGCGGCATACCGCTGCTCCGGGGGACTTCGTCGGAGGGGGTTCCTCGCTTCGTCGCTCGACTTGCGAAACACCCGCAAGTCTGCGCTTGCCCTTTCTCCCGGAGAAGCTCCGCTCGGAACCCCCTTCCTCGGCTGCTTCGCCGCATGTGCCCCGCGTATGGAAACGGAGGCCGGCATCGGGCACTTACCCGTCGACGGGTCCTCGGGTAGAATCTTGGGGGTGATGTATCCGTCGGCCGCATTCCCCGTGTTCGTGGAAGTGGCGGTGCCGCTTCCGATCGATCACCCGTTCACCTACCGCGTCCCTTCGGGACAGGAAACACGTGCCCGGGTCGGCGTCCGCGTGCGGGTCCCGTTCGGTCGCAGAAAGGTCACCGGGCTGATCACGGCGCTTACGGACGGCATGTCCCTCAAGGGGCGCGAGGCCCGCGAGGTTCTCGCGTTTCTGGACGACGAGCCGTACATCTCTTCCGCCCACCTCGCGTTTCTTTCCGCCGCCGCACGCGAGTGCCTGGCCCCCATGGGCGAGATGCTGCGGGCCGCTCTCCCCGGGGGGCTGCCGCGGCGGGAGGCTCCGTCGTCCCCGAGGACGGAAACGATCTATCACGCGGCCGACGGTTCCCCGGACGCGGCGTGGACGCCCAAACAGCGCAGGGTATACACGGCCGTCCTCGACGCGGGGGAGATCTCCGCGCTGGAACTGTCGGCGCTTGTCCCCGGTGGAGGGGATGTCGCCCGTAGACTTGCCGCGAAGGGGATTCTCACCGCCTCGGTGCGGGAGAAATCTCCCGCGCATTCCGCGCCGCATCTTCCGGACAGTTCCGGGGCGATCGTTCCCACGCCCCACCAGGAGGCGGCCCTCGCGAAAACCGGCGTCGCCCTCGCGTCCGGCGGGTTCTCCGCCTTCGTCCTTCACGGGATCACCGGGTCGGGGAAGACCGAGGTGTACCTGAGGGCGATCGAACAGGCCCGGCTCACCGGGAGGCAGGCGGTGTACCTGGTTCCCGAGATCGCCCTCACACCGCAGCTGCTCGGCCGGGTCCGCGCCCGTTTCGGGGAGGCAGCGGCGGTCCTGCACAGCGGGCTCACACGGGCCGACCGTGCGCTCCAGTGGCGCAGGATCCGGAGAGGGGAGGTCTTCCTCAGCATCGGGGCCCGCTCTGCCGTGTTCTCGCCCTTTTCCTCACCGGGGCTGTTCATCGTCGACGAGGAGCACGACTCGGCCTACAAGCAGGAGGAGGGGATCCGCTACCAGGCGCGGGACCTTGCCGTGATGCGCGCGAGGATGGAAGGGGCCGTCGTCCTTATGGGCTCGGCCACGCCCTCCGCGGAAGCCATGCGCCTTGCCCGGACGGGGGAAGCGACCCTTCTTTCCCTTCCGGAGCGGATCGGTGCCAGGCATCTCCCCGAAATCACCGTCGTGGACCTCAAAGGCCAGTCCGCGCGCCGGGGAGCGGACCGGTATTTCTCCCTCGCGCTCGAGGAAGCGGTCGAGGAGACGCTCTCCCGGGGGGAGAAGGCAATGCTGTTCCTAAACCGGCGCGGGTTCGCCCCCGCGCTTACCTGCCTGGACTGCGGGACGACGGTCCAGTGCCGGAACTGCCAGGTGGCGCTCACCTTTCACAAGCAGGACGGGGTGCTTCTGTGCCACTACTGCAGTGCGAAGCAGACCCCCCCCGAACGGTGCGGGGCCTGCGACGGGCACAAGGTGGCGCAGGTCGGGATCGGCACGGAGCGTCTCGTCGCCTGGTCCGCCAAGCGGTGGAAGGAGGCGCGGGTCTCGCGACTCGACTCCGATATCGGCAGGAAGAGGGGATCCTACGAGGAGGTGCTCTCCCGGATGCACAGCGGGGAAGTGGACATCCTCGTGGGCACGCAGATCATCGCCAAGGGGCACGACTTCCCCGAGGTGACGTTCGTAGGGGTTCTTCTCGCCGACCAGTCCCTCTCCTTCCCGGATTTCCGGTCGGCGGAGCGCACCTTCCAGATCCTGACCCAGGTGTCGGGGCGCGCGGGCCGGGGGGACAAGCCCGGATCGGTGATCATCCAAACCCTCTCGCCGGACCACGTCTGCATCCGGAAGGCGGCCGAGCACGACTTCCACGGCTTCATGGAGGCCGAACTTGCCGAACGGGAGGCGCTTTGCTACCCGCCGTTCGGGCGGATGCTCCTGCTCCGGTTCTGGGGGCCGAAGCTCGAACGGGTGCAGTCGGCGGCCGAAGACGTGGCGGAAGCGCTTTCCCGGCCGCTTTCGGAGGCGGGGATCCGGATGCTGGGCCCCGCTCCGTCTCCCATCGCGTTCGTCAAGAAAAAGTACCGTTACCAGATCCTCCTGAAGATGTCTCCACGGTTCCCGGTGGGCGATTTCTTTCCGGAACTCCTTCGTCCCCTGCGCGACGTCGCGAAGAAGGCCGGCGTCCGGATGGAGGCCGACGTCGACCCGTACAGCCTTATGGTGTAGCCCGTTTCTGTAACGACCAGGCTCCCGCCCGAGAAGGATGGCACGGGGTTTGCCCCGCATACGGCCAACTACTTAACCGAAGGAGGTTCGGCCATGCGGATGCATTACCTGTTGAATCAAGGCGCTGCACCGGAATCGAAGCTTGCGGACGTGGAGATCCACTTTGAGGAAGGGATTCTTTCCGGACTGAAACTGGTAGGATGTTCGGTCTGGCGGTCGAAGAAAGGAGAGGGCCCCACGGTGCTCGTCCCCTCGAGATCCTACGCAACCGCCGCGGGGGTCCGCTACTACGATCTCCTGCGTCCCTCGGAGGAAGGGGGGACGGGCGATGACGAAGGGGGAAAACTCACTGTTCGGAATTTCCGGCAGCATATACGGGATGAATACCTGAAAATCGCGGGGTTTCCGGAGGAGAAGGAACCGCGGAAGGCAAAACCGTCCGCCGGGAAGGGGTAAAACAGGAAAGGGATGCAGGGACGGGGCCGGATCGGCGCGGCACGTACCAATCGCCCGGCTCCCGTCCCGAATCCGCAACCTGTGGGAAGCCCATCCTGGCGAACGGGTATCCGAATCTTACTGGCAGATCGGCCGGGCAGAGCGCCGTATCAGGGAGTTCTGGCGCCCGAAGGGTCGACAGCGATATGCAGCGCCTCCTCCGCGGAGGAGGAAAACGCTTTTCTCGCCAGTCGCAAGAGCCCGATGATATTGTCGCCCCGTTCTTTCAGCCGACGCTCTACCACCAGACCAATGGGGACTTTCATTTTCCTGACGTAATCGACGCGGTACACGGTGACGTTTCTCATTGGCGCCCCCCACCGTTTCGTCAAGAACTACCTCTTATATAAAACAAAATTCTGAAATAATCAACAAAAAAACAGGTTTTATTTTCGTTATGGCCGCCCTACAATCGATCCTTGCGCATTTCTTGCGGACGAGTCTGCCGAAGGGGTGACCGATGAAGACCAGGGACATGCATTTCCTCATCATGGTGGTCGTGATCGTCGGGTTTCTCGTTGTTCTCTCCCTGACGGGACGCCAGCGGTTCCTGACCCGGACGCCGCCCCACCTGTCGGCCGCTTCCGACGAGGAGTGCTTCACCTGCCACGACGACGGAAAACAGTTTCCGATGACCAAGGAGCACCCGCTCCGCAAAAAGAATTGCCGCCAGTGCCACCGGCTCGCGGAAAAGTAGCCTCGCCCCCGGGGGAGATGGTGACGCCCCCGCTCGGTGCGCACGTGTCGGTGGCGGGGGGTCTTGTCACCGCACCGGGCCGGGGCGTGCGCATCGGGGCGGATGTTCTACAGATCTTCTCCAAGCAGAACACCCGCTGGATGGGGAAGGCCCTCGAGGAGGATGAGGCCGGGGCCTTCCGCGAAGAGAGCGCCCGCACGGGCATCCGGACGATCGCCATCCATTGCGCCTACCTGATCAACCTCGCCTCCGCCAAAGAGGCCGTAAGGACGCGCTCCCTCTACGCGCTGGAGGACGAGGCGTCGCGTGCGGCGATGCTTGGCGTCCCGTACCTCGTCATGCACCCCGGTTCGTCGGGGGAGGACCCGGAGGAAACGGGGGAGGAGCGCATCGCGAACGCCCTGCGCACGTTCGGCCGGTTCCCCCGGGGGGTGACCCTTCTATTGGAGAACACCGCGGGGCAGGGAAACTCGATCGGCCGGACAATGGAGCAACTCCGACGCGTGATCGACGCGTCCGGAGCGCCGTCCGACGTGGCGGTGTGCCTCGACAGCGCACACCTTTTCGAGGCGGGGTATGATATATCCGGTGCAAAAGGGTGGAAGGGGCTGCTCAAGGAGCTCGCCCGCCACGGGATCCTCCCGCTCGTCCGCATGTGGCACCTGAACGACTCGAAGACGGCTCTCGGCAGCCGGGTCGACCGGCATTTCCACATCGGGGATGGGCAGATCGGGCTTCCCGGATTCCGCCGCATCCTGACGCACCCGGAATTCCGCAAGCTGCCGATGGTGCTGGAGACGCCCAAGGACGGAGACGACGAGTTCGAGAAGGACATCCAGAACCTGGCCGTGCTCAGGAACCTGTGCACGGCCGGGAGGAGGAGCCGGTGAATAGGGACTACGAGGCGATCAAGGGCCTGGCCAAACATCACAAGCAGGTCTTCGGGCGGATCGTCAAGTGCGAGATGTACAAGCTGGAGGGCGGGAATATCCTGGCCCTCACCCGGATGCACGACGACTACCACGACATGAATCTCGCGCTCCTTCTGGACGACGCGTATTGCATCTTGGAGGTCGCGGGAAAGATGGACCGGATCCCCTACCCCTGCTGCGAGGAGAAACCGCTGGAGATGCTATCGGAACTTGCGGGGATCTCCGTGCTGGCGCGGGGGGGCCTGAAGAAGGTGAAGGAACGGATCCCTCGGAACATCGGATGCACACACATCTACGAGATGCTCGAGTCGACCTTCCGTGCGATCTTCGTCGGTTCCTACAGCATCGTCGATCAGCACTGGAACGGGCTGCTCTCCCTGGATCTGGAAGAGAACCGCCAGATGGCTCTCCGTTCGCCGACCCTTGCCGATACCTGCTACGCCTTCAACCGGGCCTCCGCGGACGACGGGGTCCTGCAACGCGCCCTGAAGAAGGTCGAGGAGGCCAGACGGAAGAAGGAGGCGATCGAGGCGGTCAAGGGAGGGAAGTGACGCTCCTTCCGCTGCGCGCCGGGAACCTTTTCCGCCGCCCGGTGTTCCATTATCGCGGGAGCCCTTTTCCCCGGATGCTGCCGCGTCGCGGCATCCGATATCCTGGCAATGCGAGGTGGGAGATGCGCCGACACACGGGCAAGATCACGCTGACGATCGTTTTGCTGGCAACCGTCCTTTCCGTGCCTGCCTTCCCCGCCGAATACCCTTCCCGTGTCGACCGTGTGGTGCTTTACCCGGACATGGCCGAGGTCACCCGCGTGGTCGCGCTGGACAGACCGGGGGACACCGTCGTTCTCCCGGGGCTGACCCCCAATCTGCTGCCGGATTCTCTCTCGGCGAAAGTCGAAACCGGCGGTGCGCGGATCACGGGAGTGACCATCGAGGACCTGTTCCGGACCGAGCCGGTGGACGAGCGCGTGAAGGAACTGGAGCGGTGGATCGAGGACCTGACAGCGCAGAAACGCCGTGCAGAGGCGGAAATCCAGGCATTCCAGCGTGAAAAGAAGCTCCTGGAGCGTGGCGTTATTTCGATCTATTCCGGCGGGGAAGAGGGAACGGGGAAGGGGAAAGCGCAAATGTTTCGGCTGACCGCCGCCGAAGTGGAGGGGGCGCTCTCCCTGTACCGTGAACGCGACCAGGCGATCGACGGCATGATCTTCGACCGGGAGGGGAAGATACGGGAACTCGACAGGAAGATCCGGACGGCTAAACAGGAGCTGGACAAGATCCGCAATCCCCGCCCGAAGCAGGAAAAGGCGGTACGGATCGAGCTGGACCGCCCTGCGAAGGGGCGCATCGCCGTCACGTATCTGGTCATCGCAGCCGGGTTCGTTCCCCGCTACAACCTCCGGCTCCGCCCGGCGGAGGGAGACCTCGCCTTCGAGCTCGTCGGGGAGGCCTGGCAGCGTACGGGCGAGGAATGGGAGAAGGCGGCCATTACCTTTTCGACCGCGCGTCCGGGGCGGATGGCGCAATTGCCTCCTCTCCCCCCCTGGAACATCGATTTCCTTGAATCCCCGATCGCCCGGCCGATGGGAGGGATTGGCGCGAAGAGCGAGTTTGCCGCGGTGGACGCGGTGGAAGAAAAAGCGGCAGAACCTGCAGCGGGGGCTCCTCCGCCGCAGAAAAGGTTTGCATCGTTCGAGGTGACCCTGGAGGGGCGCCATTCCCTTCCCGGCGACGGGGAGAGGAAGGTGTTCTCGCTGACCCGCCAGGAACAGAAGACGAAGGTGGCGTGGCGTTCCATCCCGAGGGTGACCGACGACGCGTTCCTCGTGGCGGATGGCCGAAACCAGACCGGACTGCCGGTGTTCGCGTCGCCGGCCGCGCTCTTCCTGGAAGATGCGTACGCGGGGAGGGGCCGCCTCCCGGACATCCCGGAGGGCGAGGAGTTCCGGATCGACTTCGGGAAGGACCCGTCGGTCCCGGTGAAGCGCAGGGAACGGGAGCGGAAGCGGGAGGACGGAGGGGTCTTCTCCCGCGTGAAGCGGGTGCGGTTCCGGTATGAGATCACGGCGCAGAACTTCCGGAAGGAACCGGTGCCTCTTACCGTCCTGGACCGGGTTCCGGTCCCCCGGCACAAGGACATCGTGGTAGGGGACGTGGAGATTACCGGCGGCGGAAAGACGGGGGAACAAGGCGAGATCACATGGGAGTTTTCGCTTGCGGCCGGAGAAAAAAAGGTGCTGGGACTCTCCTTCACGGTGGAGTACCCGGCGGACAAGGAGATTCATGGCCTCTGAAAAGCAGGTAAACCGGCTGGCGGAAATCCTCGTCTTGCATTCGGTCAAGGCGAAACGGGGGGAGACCGTCCGGATCTCGGGAAGCGAGCTGTCCCGGCCACTCGCCCTCGCGGTCTACCGCGAGGTGCTGCGCGCGGGGGCGCACCCGCTCCTGGCGATCGGGTTCGAGGAAGCCGGACGGATCTTCTTCGAGGAGGCCTCCGGGGAACAGATCCGGCACCTTCCGCCGACCAGGCGGTACGAGGCGAAGAGGATCGACGCCGACATCATCATCCTTGCTCCCTCGAACACGCGGCACTTGAGCCACATTCCCCCAAAGCGGATGGCCGATAGGCGGAAGGCGCTCCAGCCGATCTCCGAGATCATCCTCCGCCGGGTCCGGTGGGTTCTGACCAACTTCCCCACCGAGGCGCTCGCCCAGGAGTGCGACCGGTCGCTTCCGGAGTACGAACGGTTCTACTTCCGCGCCGTGTTGCAGGACTGGCCCGCGATGGCGAAGACGCTGCGGCGGGCGAAGAAGATATTGGATACTAGCCGGGAGGTCCGTATCGTCGGAAAGGAAACCGACCTTGCCTTCTCGATCAGGGGGCGGAAGGCAATCCCGTGCGCGGGGGAGTACAACATGCCGGACGGGGAGATCTTCACGGCCCCCGTGGAGACGTCCGCCTCCGGGAAGATCTTTTTCGAGTTCCCCGCGATCGCGGGCGGCCGTGAAGTGTCGGGGATCCGGCTGGCGTTCCGGGGGGGGAAGGTCGTGGAGGCCACCGCGGAAAAGAATGAATCGTATCTCCGGGCGATGCTCGCCGCGGACGCCGGTGCGTGCCGGCTGGGCGAGTTCGGTATCGGCGCAAACGCGGGGGTGACCGAGTTCACCCGCGACATCCTGCTGGACGAGAAGATGGGGGGAACGATCCACCTGGCCGTGGGCCGATCCTACCCCGAGTCGGGCGGGCGGAACCGCTCCGCCGTCCACTGGGACATGATCAAGGACCTTCGGAAGGAAGGGGAGCTTTTCCTCGACGGCAAACCGGTCCTGCGGACGGGGCACCTGTTCGGAAGGGTCCCGCCGGGAATGCGGAAGGGGGGGTAAAGCCCCGTGGATCGCGTATTCATCGTCGGTTGCGGGGACATCGGCAGGCGCCTGGCCCTCCTGTGGGGGGAGGAAGGGACTCCGGTATCCGCTCTCGCCCGCTCGCCGCAAAGCGCGCATCGCCTGGAAGCCCTGGGTGTCGTCCCGGTGGCGGGGGACCTCGACGAACCGGCGACGCTGGCCGGCCTGCCGACGAAAGGGGCCCTGGTGTACTATCTCGCCCCGCCGCCGCCGGGAGGCGATTCCGACCCGCGGGTGCAGGCATTCCTCGACCGCATCCCGCCCGGGGAGGAGCCGGAAAGGATTGTGTACATGAGCACCACGGCGGTGTACGGGGATCTTCGGGGCGAGTGGGCGACAGAGGAGACCCCGCCGGCGCCGGGGACGGCGCGGGGGAGGCGGCGACTGAATGCCGAGAATGCCTTCTGCGCGTGGGGGGGGGAGAGAAACGTCCCCGTGGTAGTCCTGCGCGTCGCCGGGATCTACGGACCGGGCCGGCTTCCGGTCGAAAAGGTCCGGGAGGGCGCTCCGGTGCTTGCCGAAAGCGAGTCTCCGTTCAGCAACCGGATCCATTCGGAGGACCTCGCCCGAATCTGCGTAGCGGCCGCGAAGCGGGGACGGGCCGGGGCCGTCTACAACGTGAGCGACGGGAGACCCGGCACCATGGCTCAGTATCATTACGCCGTCGCCGACCTGCTGGGGGTCCCGCGCCCTCCCGCGGTGACGATGGATGAGGCGCGGCGGGTGATGGGCGGGAGTATGCTTTCCTACCTCTCCGAATCGAAGCGGGTGGATAACCGGAAGATGATAGAGGAACTGGAAGTGGCGCTTCTCTATTCCACCCTGGAGTCGGGCATCGCAGCCATTTTGGGCGGGAACGAGTGACGGCGGAAATCCGTTACCCGGACGGAGTCCCGTTGGGTACGAAGCAGGCGCATACCGCCGCCGCCCTGGAGTATACTGATACGGTCATTCGCCATCTCTGCCCCCGGGCGGCGCGGCGGGGGGCAAACAATTCCTAAGCGGAACGGGAAAGGAGCATCGATGAAATTCCGTTGGTTGATCGCGGCGGCCGCGCTGCTTCTGGCGGTTCATGTCAGCGCGGAAGAGGCACCGAAGCTTGTGGACCAGAAGGACAAGATCAGCTACAGCATCGGAATGGACATCGGCAACAACCTGAAGAGGCAGTCGATCGAAATCAACCCCGACATACTGGCGCGTGGCGTGGACGACGCGATGTCCGGCGGGGAAACCCTTCTCTCCGGGGAGGAGGCGCGCGAAACGCTGGTGGCCCTCCAGCAGGAATTGCAGGAAAAGGCCCTCGAGCGCAGGAAGCAGGATGCGGAAAAGAACAAGAAGGAAGGGGAGGAGTTCCTGGCCGAGAACAAGAAAAAGGAAGGCGTGGTCACCCTGGCGAGCGGTCTGCAGTACAAGGTCATCCAGTCGGGCGACGGTGCTTCCCCGAAGGTAACCGACACGGTGGAGACCAACTACCGCGGCACCCTGATCGACGGGACGGAGTTCGACAGTTCGTACAAGCGGGGGCAGACGGCGGTGTTCCCGGTCAACGGCGTGATCGCCGGATGGACCGAGGTGCTCCAGCTGATGAAAGTCGGGGACAAGTGGCAGGTCTTCATCCCACCCGAGCTTGCCTACGGGGAGCGGGGCGCCGGGCCGATCGGGCCGAATGAGACCCTCCTCTTCGACGTCGAGCTGATGTCGATCAAGTCGGAGGCGGAGGGGGATTCCTCCGGGAATGAGAAACCCGCGGAGAAGCCCTGACCGGCCCGCGCACGGCGGGACTTCTCCCTTCGCGGGGAACGGGGGCGGACGTCCCGGGAAGAAAACAAGTATTTCCTTGCTTTCTTCCGTATTACGTGCGAACCTGTGTTAATTTTGTTGGATCACACGTTGGAAATGAGCCGGACGCGGTCCCACCGCAGAATCGGTTCTCCCTCCCCCTACGGTCGGACGACACATTTCCCGTAAGATTCGGCATCGCAAGGAGCCGGCCGGCGCCCGCATAGGGTGCGCCCGGACAAATGATTCGTACTGGAGGAACAGGAATGACGTTTTCGGATTTTGGATTATCGCCCGATCTGCTGCGTGCGGTTGCGGCGAGGAAATACACGGTGCCCACGCCGATTCAGGAGATGGCGATCCCCCACGTGATGGCGGGGAGAGACCTGCTGGGATGCGCCCAGACCGGGACGGGGAAGACCGCGGTCTTCGCGCTTCCCATCCTGGAGAAGCTTGGCCAGGCGGGGTGCGCAGGGAAAGGGCGGCCATCCCGAAGAAGAGGGAAGAGGCGAAGCCCCCGCCCTGTCCGCGCGCTGATACTCACGCCCACGCGGGAGCTGGCCATCCAGATCAATGAGAGTTTCCGCGAATACGGGAAGCACACCGAACTTACGCAAGCCGTCGTCTACGGGGGGGTCAGCCAGGCACCGCAGGAGCGAGCGCTTCGGGAGGGCGTGGACATTCTCGTGGCTACCCCCGGCCGGCTCCTCGACCTGATGTCACAGGGTCTGGTAACGCTGGGGTCGATCGAGATCTTCGTCCTGGACGAGGCCGACCGGATGCTCGACATGGGTTTCATTCGCGACATACGCCGGCTGGTCGACAAGCTGCCCCCGCGCCGCCAGACCCTCTTTTTCTCCGCCACGATCCCCGGGGACATCCGGAGGCTGGCGGACACGATCCTGTGCGACCCCGTTATGGTGGCGGTTACGCCGCAGGAGCCCGCCCCGGAGGCAGTGGACCACTTCCTGTACTTCGTGGAGAAACACGACAAGGCGGCGCTGCTCCGGCACCTTCTGGCCGACCCGGCGCTTCGGAACGTCCTGGTGTTCACGAGGACGAGGCACGGTGCCGATCGGGTCGCGAGGCATCTTGCCCGGGCCCGCATCCCCACGGAGGCGATCCACGGAGACAAGACGCAGAAGGCGAGGGAACTCGCGTTGGAGAATTTCCGCCGCGGGAAGTGCCGGGTCCTGGTAGCGACCGACATCGCCGCCCGGGGTCTGGACATCGTGGGACTGTCCCACGTGCTGAATTACGATCTGCCCAACGAGCCCGAATCGTACGTCCACCGCACCGGCCGGACGGGGCGCGCGGGCGCCTCGGGGATCGCCTTGTCATTCTGCGATATCGGGGAGCGTCCGTTTCTGCCGGCGATCGAACAGCTGATCCGCCGGCACCTCAAGGTCGTGGAGGACCACCCGTACCGCTCGGGCCTTCGCCCCGCTCCACCCACGAACCTGGAGCCGGAAAAGCCGAAAGCGCTTCGCCCGTTCATGATCAGCGCGGAAGAACTGTTCGGAGGCTCCCGGAGAGCGGGTTTCGCCGGCTGAACCGGCGGACGGCAGCAAGAAATTCCGGCTCCTCGAACCGGCACCCCTCGGCCCGTGCGATCTTGAGCATCTGAATGTCCGAGAGGCCGAGATTGGCGAAGTGGGGATACTTCACGCGGATCCAGGCGGACGGAGTCACCGCCGCCCTCCGATAGATGCGCAGCTGCAGCAATGCTCCTTCGTTGGACGCCTTCCACAGCCTCTTCAGAAAGGCCTCGTTCAGGACCTGCTTCCCGCCGCGCTTTCTCCACAGGAACGAGTCCAGGGTCTTCTGGACCCACTCCTCTCCCCAGAACACCATGTCGATGCCCGGGAAGGGGCGCAGGAGACGGTCTTCCTTCCGCTTGAGCCGCCCCGCGAGCCGGTCTCTCGTGACGATATCGAGCCCGGATACGAGGAGCGTTTCGGGGGTGAGCGGAACGGGGTTGAAGGTGGAGTGGAACCGGACGAGGGCGAGGAATGCCGATTCGTCCCCTTCCATCGCCTGGATGCTGAGACGGTCCGGAGTCGGCCCGGAGTCTTTCCGTTTTCCTCTCCCCGGAATGGTTTTCCGCGTTCCTCCGGCGGGGCGGGTCCGCCCCCCGCGCATCGTCCGTTTCCGTTCCATCGAGGGTCTCCTTTTTTCCCGTCTTCGGCCGTATTCCGGATAGGATAGTCGGAAACTGTCCGCCGAACAACAGGAAGGCGGCCTGGGATATAATGGCCGCTCCTGCCCCGACGGGAACCAACTTCGGGTAACGGTCATCTGTGTAGGGGAAGCATCGAGAGGAAAACGCCAGGGAAGGGGATGGCCGGTGACGGGTATGGAGCGTAGCAAAATCCTCGCGGTTCTGCTCCTGTGGGCGGCATGCATCGTCCCGGGAGGCGGTCTGCCCGCCGCGGTGGCGGCGGAAGGAAAAACGTCGGAGGGGGGAGCGTCGTTGATCGAGAAAATCACGCTGGGGAACGGACTGACCGTCGTGCTCCGCGAGAACCACTCCTCCTCGGTGGTCGCCGTGCAGGTGTGGGTCAAGGCGGGAAGCACGACCGAGCCCGAAGAGCGTGCCGGCATGTCCCATATTCTGGAGCACATGGCCTTCAAGGGGACGAGGAGGCGGGGCCCCGGCCAGATCGCGCAGGAGGTGGAGGCTCTCGGGGGATCGATCAACGCATATACCAGTTTCGACCAGACGGTCTACCACATCACGGTTTCGGGAAGGTATCTGGAGAACGCCCTGGACATCCTGGCCGACACCCTCGGCAACTCGGCCTTCGACGCGGAGGAACTGGCCCGGGAGAAGGAGGTGGTCCTCGAGGAGCTCCGGATGTACGAGGACAACCCGGGGAGGGTGAACGGGAAGGCGATGTTCCGGGAGGCGTACCGCGTTCACCCCTACGGCCGCCCGGTGATCGGGTACGATAACACCATTAGGAAGACGACCCGGGACGATCTCGTTGCGTACTTCTCCCGGTATTACACCCCGGGGAACATGGTGCTCGTGATCGCGGGAGATGTGGACCCGGAAACGGCGCGACCCCTGATCGAGAAGGCGTTCCTCCCGCTTTCGTCCCACGAGTCCCCGCCGGTCGGGGCGCCGGCCGAACCGCCGCAGCAGGAGATCCGGGTCAGGGTCCAGGAGCGCGACGCGAAGCGCGCCTATCTCGACATCGGGTTCCACGGCCCCTCGATGCGGGACGAAGACGTCTTCTCCTGGGATCTTCTCTCCATGATCCTGGGAAGCGGGCAGACCTCCCGGCTGTACCGAGAGGTCAAGGACACCCGGGGACTGGTCGATTCGGTGAGCAGCCATGCCTTCACGCCGAAGGACGAGGGAGCCCTGATCGTGTCGGCAACCGGCGCGGCCGACAAGGCGAAGGAGGCGTTGCGGGAAATCTTGCGGCAGACGTTCCTCTTGGCGGCAGCGCCTCCCGAGGGACAGGAGCTTGTCCGTGCCAAGACCTCCATCGAGAGTGATTTCATCTATTCCCTCGAATCGGTGGGATCTCTTGCCCGGCACGTCGGGTTCTTCGAGACGACCCTCGGCGACGGCGGTTTCGAACGGAAATACCTTAAGAAGATCCGCGAAGTGTCGGCCGACGATATCGTCGCGGCGGCCCGCAAACACCTGAGGCCGGAAAACCTCACCGTCGCGGCCGTGGTTCCGCGGGGCGAGTCCGGTCTGATTTCCCCGGAGGAGGTCCGCCAAGTGGCGTGGGAGGCGTACCGGGAGGCGATGGAGCCCGCGGGAGAGGCAGGGCAGCGGGGGTCCGTCGTGCAGGAGGTCCTGGAAAACGGCATCCGCGTGGTCATCCGGGAGGACCGGGCGGTTCCGGTGGTTGCCGTGGCGGCCGGCTTCCAGGGCGGTCTTCGCGGTGAGGAAAGTGGCTCTTGGGGGATCTCCACGATAACCGCCGATATGCTTACCAAGGGTACGAAGGACAGGACGGCGATCGAGATCTCGGAGGCGGTGGAAAACATTGCGGCCGATCTTTCCGGTTTTTCGGGCAGAAACTCATTCGGCTTGCGGGCCCGCATGATGAGCAAGGATTTCGCCACCGGATTCCGCCTGTTCGTCGAGTCGCTCCGGTGGCCCTCGTTCCCGGCCGAGGAACTCGAAAAGACGCGCCGGGAGATCCTGGGGCGGCTCAAGCTCCAGAAGGACGACATGGTCACGTCGGTCATCCTTCTCTTCCTTGCGACCCACTACGGGGAACATCCGTACGCCCGCAATCCGCTGGGGACGGAGGGGACGATCGGCGGGATCACCCGGGAGGACCTGGAACGCTACTACCGAAGATGGGCGGATCCGAGAAATATGGTGATCGTGGTGTCCGGGGACATCGCCGCCGAGCAAGCGCTCTCCGCCGTCCGGGAGGCCTTCGGAGATTTTCCCCCCAGGGAGGAATTCGTCCCGATCGGGCCGATGCCGGTGCCGGAGGAAAAGGGAATACGCCGGGGGGAAGAGCCGGGGGAGAAGGAGCAGGCGCACTTCGTCATCGGGTACACCGGTGCACGGGTCACCGATTCCGACCGGTATGCCCTCGACGTGCTCGGGTCGGTCCTCGCCGGAATGGGGGGCAGGCTCTTCACCAACCTCCGGGACAAGAAATCCCTGGCGTACGCGGTGACTTCGTTTTCCTCGGAGCAGGTCGACCCGGGGTTCTTTGCGATCTACATGGGAACCAGTGCCGAAAAAAGGGACGGGGCGATTACGGATACCCTGAAGGAAATCGAAGAAGTACGGTCGAACGGGGTCACGAAGGAGGAGTTCGACAGAGCGAAAAAGTGGATGATCGGCACGTACGAGATCGGCCTGCAGAGCAATTACGCCTATGCCGACAAGATGATGTACAACGAGCTTTACGGAATCGGGTACGAGGAGACGTTCCGGGAGCCGGAGAAGATCGAAGCGGTGACCCTCGAAGAGGTGAACCGGGTGGCCAGGAAGGTTTTGCACACCGATCGCTATACCATTGCCATCCTCGGAGGCAGATAACGGATCGAAAGGACGTTCCTCCGGGCAGGCAATGGACGCCAACCCTCACGCAACAAAAGGTCGCGCTACCCCATAGCCTCATTTTGGTGCAAAATATGTTGCAACATATGTTGCGCGGTTATTCCCCTCGTTCTCGAGCATCCGGCGAATTTTGCTAACATATCAATAAA
>JBFKGZ010000041.1:0-20709 GCA_041633075.1 Candidatus Deferrimicrobiaceae bacterium
CTGCCGGATGCGGTCTACCGGGAGTTCGAGGCGGGGTTCACCTACGAGGAGACGCCGGATCAGCAGAGAGTAATCGAGGAAGTCCTTGCGGACCTGACGGCGGAAAAGCCGATGGACCGCCTGGTTTGCGGTGACGTGGGGTACGGGAAGACGGAGGTGGCGGTCCGGGCGGCGTTCAAGGTGGTTCTCGACGGACAGCAGGCGGCGGTCCTCGTCCCCACGACCGTGCTCGCGGAGCAACATTACCGGACCTTCCGGGAGCGGCTCTCCGGGTATCCGGTCCGGATAGAGAGCATTTCGCGGTTCCGGTCCCGGAAAGAGCAGGCCGACGTGGCGCACGACCTGGCTGCGGGAAAAGTGGACATCGTGATCGGCACCCACCGGCTGCTGCAGAAGGACATCGCCTTCCGGGACCTGGGCTTGGTCGTCATCGACGAGGAACAGCGGTTCGGCGTCTCCCACAAGGAGAAACTGAAACGCATGCGCGCCTCGGTGGACGTTCTGACCCTCACAGCGACCCCCATACCCCGGACGCTCCACATGGCGATGTCCGGCATCCGCGACATCAGCGTAATCGCGACACCCCCGGAGGACCGACTTTCGATCCGGACCTTCGTCCTTCCCTTCTCGGGAGAGGTCATCCGCGAGGCGGTGGACAGGGAGATCCGCCGCGGGGGGCAGGTGTTTTTCGTGCACAACCGCGTGGAGACCCTGCCGGCCATGGAGGCTTTCCTGCGGAAGATCCTCCCTCACGTCCGGATCGTAGTGGCCCACGGGCAGATGGACGAAGAGGAGCTTGCGCTGGCCATGGACGAGTTCGCCGGCCGGCGTGCCGACCTGTTGCTGTGCACCGCCATCATCGAGGCGGGACTGGACATCGCCAACGCGAACACGATCCTCGTCAGCCAGGCGCACCGGTTCGGGCTCGCCCAGCTCTACCAGCTCCGGGGGCGGGTGGGTCGCGACCGCCACCGCGCGTACGCCTACTTTCTCCTTCCCGAGGACGTGATGATGACGAAGGAGGCTTTGCAGCGGCTGGGGGTGATCGCCGAACTCACGGAGCTCGGATCGGGGTTCCGGATCGCCGCGCATGACCTGGAGATCCGCGGCGGCGGGAACCTGCTCGGGAAGGACCAGTCCGGCCATATCCACCAGGTCGGCTACGAGCTGTACACGCAGCTTCTGTCCGAGGCGGTGGCGGAACTCTCCGGCCGGGATGCCCGCGAGGAGGAGGAGCCCGAACTCGACCTCCGGATCCCTGCGTTCCTCCCGGACGACTTTATCCCGGAAGCGGGGACAAGGCTGGACTTCTACCGGAAGTTGGCCGCCTCGCGAACCGTCCTGGAGGCCGACGAGCTCGAGCTGGAGCTGCTGGACCGGTTCGGGCGGCTTCCTCTCCCCGCGGAGGCGCTGTGCGACCTGACGCGGCTGCGGGCGATCATGCGGGAGATGGGGGTGAAGGAGATGAAGCGGGGTAACGGAGCGCTCTTTCTTGCGCTTTCCGGGGGATCCGGGGTGGACCGGTCCTTGCTCGCCCGGCTTGTGGCGAAGGAAAGAAACACGTTCTCCTTCGCGCGCGGCGAGATGCTCTCCGTGCGCCTGTCCGGCGACTCTCCCCCGGAGGTGCTTGCGGCGGCCAAAAACCTGTTGAACCGGTTATCCCCGGGCGGTAGCATATAGTCTTTCTCGCACAACAGCCGGTGGATATTTCCGGAAGGAGAGTCGGCGGATGCGCAAGCTCGCAAGGGTATTCGTTCTCGTGGCCGTGTCGGTCCCGATCCTCTTCGCCTGCGGGAGCACGGGGAAGAAGGAGCAGGACGCTGTCCTGGCGGTGGTGGAAGGTGAGCGGATCACCGAATCGATGTTCCGGAAAGAGGCCGAGAACCTCCCGCCGTACATTCGCCCGATCGTGGAATCCAAGGCGGGCCGGATGCAGTTTCTGGACAGTCTGATCACACGCGACCTCCTCATGCGGGAAGCGCTGCGCCGCGGCCTCGACAGGCGGGACGAAGTGCGCGCCCGTTTCGAGCAGGCCAGGAAGTCCATCCTCCTGGAAGCTCTTCTGCGGGAGACGGCGGAGAGTGCCCCCGGCTTGTCCGACGAGGCGCTCCGGAACCATTACGAGGAGAACAAGGCACGCTTCGAGGAGGGCGAGCGGGTCCGGGTGCGCCACATCCTGTTCCAGGACGAGGGACAGGCAGAAGAGGTGGCTCGCAGAGCCAAAAAAGGGGATCCGTTCGATCAGTTGATGCAGGAGGCCGAAGCGGCCGACGGGAAGACGGCGGACCTCGGCCTGATCGAGCGGGGCGCATTCGACAAGGAATTCGAGGATGCCGCGTTCGGGGCGGTGGAGAATTCGATCGTGGGCCCCGTGAAAACGATTTACGGATATCACGTGCTCCAGGTACTGGAGAAACGGCCCGCCGGCCTGCCGCCGTTTGCGGAAGTCAAGGAGAACATCGCCGCCGAACTGCGCGAGGTGGCACAACGGGAGGCCTTCGAAGACCTCGTGAGCAAGCTGAAAAAACAGGCGAAGATACAACTGGAGGGTACCCCTCCGGCTGGGGGGCAGCTCCCCGTTCCGCCACCGGGGGGAAAGGAGGTCCCGGCGGCGGGGGGGATTGTACCCCAAGGGGACCGCTGAAACCATCTGGCTGCATGACACACCCCCGGATTCGCGCGATCTGCCGGCTGGCTGCTGCATGGACCGTGGGGATCTGCCTCCTTTCCTGCGCGAGAGGCCCGGAACCTCCTTCCGATTCGAATGTCGTGGTTGCGAAGGTCAACAGCACACCGATCACGCTCAAGGCCCTGAAAACCGAGATCGCCCGGGTGCGCGGGGTTTCCCCTCCCGCCGCGGCGCGGAGCGGGACCCGGACCGAAGTGTCCCGCGCCCTCCGGCAGCTGGTCGAGCGGGCCGTGGTGCTCGAGGAAGGGGAACGGCTCGGAGTGGCGGTGAGCCGGACGGAGCTCGAGGAAGAGGTACGGCGGTACCGCGCCGACTTCCCCCCGGGGGGACTGGAAAAGGCGCTACTCGAGGGGGGACTCGATGCGGCGGAGTGGCGGGAGGAGATTCGCCGCTCCATCCTCTTTCGGAAGGCCTCGGAGGCGATCGCCCGACCGCTCGCCGAGGTGACGGAGCAGGAGGTGAAGATGGCGTACCGGGATACGTACGAGAAAGCCAGGCGGTCGGAGAGGATCCAGGTCCGCCAGTTCCTCTTCTCCTCCCCGGAGACGGCCGCCGGGGCGCGGGAGAAGCTGACGCAGGAGATCTCCCCTGACGAGGTGGGGAAGCGGTTCTCCACCGCGGAGGGCATGCTCCTCGATATCGACCTGGGGTTTCTCTTACGCGAAGAACTTCCGGAGGAGGTTGCCTTGGAGCTGTTCGAGCTGCCGGCGGGCGGGGTGAGCCGGGTCATCCGGCGGGACAAGACGTTCAGTGTTTTCCTCGTGGTCCGGAAGTCGCCCGACGGTTCGTATTCCTACGCCGAGAAAGCGCCGGAGATTCGCAGGGAGCTGCTCGGGCAACGCAGGGAAGAGGCGTTCCGCATATGGCTCGACACGCAGATCGGCAAAGCGCACATCCTGATCCAGGAGGATATCGTGACCGGGCTCATGGAGGGGCGGAAATGATCACCGAAAGGGTTACGCCGCTCCTGGTTCTCCTGCTCCTTCTCGCTGCGATTGCCTCGACGGCCGGCGCCCGGATCGTCGACGGCGTCGTTGCCGTGGTGAACGACGAGCCGATCACCTTCTCCGAGTTCCGGGAATCGGTCGCGGAAGGCCTGAGCATACCGGAGGGAGATGCCGACATCTATCTTCGGGAAGAGAAGGATCGGGAACGGGTTCTCATGGGACTGGAGGCGCTGATCGAGACGACCCTGGTCCACCAGGAGCTCGGGAAGATCGGCCAGCCCGTCTCCGATGCGGAGGTCGATCGCGCCATCGAGTCGGTCCGAAAAAGCAACGACATGTCCGAGTCCGATTTCCAGGCGGCGCTCGAACAGGAAAGGATAAGCCTGGCGGGATACCGGAGGCGGATCCGGTGGCAGATGGAACGCGGCGCAATCGTCCGGGCGAAGAAGCTCAAGGACGTCACCGTCACGGAGGAGGAAACGAAAGCGTATTTTCAGGAACATGCGGAACGGTTCCTGGTCGGCGCCGAAGTGCGGCTCGAGATGCTCACCATTCCCTTCCCGGACGAGGAGGCGGGGACCGACAACGGCGTCCGGACACGGATCGGCGCGCAGGAGGCGTCGGCGTATGTCCGGGCCGGAATGACCTTCGCGGAGGCATCCGGCCTGCTCTCATCCGTCGTGCCCGGGGTAACCGTGTTCTCGGCCGATTTCGAGAAGACGGAGGATCTCCTCCCGGAAATCAGGAAGGAGATCGTCCGGCTGAGGTCGGGAGAGACGTCACCTCCCTTCTTCACCGGGGCGGGAGCCCACCTGGTCAAAGTGCTCGAGCGCCGCGGGGGGACACTGCCGGATTTTTCCGACGTGAGGGCCTCGCTGAAAGAGGAAATGTTGGACCGGCGCAGCGAGAAGGCGTTCACCGACATCCTGGTCGAACTCAAGAAAGCCGCCACGATCGATATACGCCTCTAGATATTACGGAAGCGAAGGCCGGCTGACCGGGGGCGGGCCAGAGGGACCACACGAAAAGGAGGGGAAGGTGCTCCCGCAAAAGTTGCAGGAACTGTGGGACGGGATGGAGGAGAACCGCAAGATTACGCTCGGGATGGTTTCCGGTTTGTCCGGTGCGGCATTTGTCCGGCGGGAGGAAGGGGAGTGGTCGGTGTCCGAGATCCTCGAGCATCTGGTCCTCGCCGAGACGGGAACCAGCAAGCTTATCCGGAAGATGCTCAAGGAGAACGCCGGCAGGCTCCCCGACTATCCGGCCGACGACTCGGTTATCACCGTGCGGGAAATCGGCCGGTCCCGCGAACAAATGACCGAGGCGCCCGAGGTGGCGCATCCGAAGGGCTCCTACGGGAAAGAAGAGATCCTTGGTCTCGCCGCACAGGTCCGGGAGGCGACGCGGGAAACGCTGGCGATGCTGGCCGGCTCGGATCCCCGGAGCGTGGAGTTTCCCCATCCCTTCTTCGGGAGCATGAACCTCTACGAGTGGCCGCATCGGATCATCCGGGAGCACGAGATCCAGCATCACCCGCAGATCGAAAGGATCCTCCGGAGCCGGGGCCAGTAGGGGCAGGCCGTTGGAGAAGAGAACACGGCCGAAAATCGCCGTCACGATGGGAGACCCGGCCGGGATCGGCCCGGAGATTATCGTCCTTGCGCATCGGTCTACGGAGATCTTCTCCGTTTGCCGCCCTGTGGTGTACGGGGACGCAAGCGTCCTGCGGCGGGCGGTGGCCGTCCTGGGAGGGCCGACCGAAGTGGTGGACGCCGGGGAGCCCAGACCGGGCAGGATCGTCGTTGCGCCGACCTCCTCTCTTTCCTTAGACGAGGTGCCGTTCGGCAGGCCCTCGGAGGCGGGCGCCCGCGCGATGGTGGACTGCATCCGGGCGGCGGCCCGGGATGCGCGTGCGGGACGAGCCGACGCGGTGGTCACCTGCCCGATCACGAAGGAGGGACTGAAAACGGCCGGCGCACCGTTCCCGGGCCACACCGAGTTCCTGGCCGACCTGTGCGGTGGGGCGGAGGTCGCGATGATGCTTGCGGGGAACCGCCTCCGGGTCGCACTGGTCACCATCCATATCGCCTTGCGGAAGGCCCTGGAACTTCTTTCTCCCCCGCTCATCGTACGTACCATACGGATTACGAATGAATTTTTCCGGACGTACATGGGCACGGACGCTCCCCGGATCGCCGTGGCGGGGGTCAACCCGCATGCAGGCGAGGGAGGGATGTTCGGCGACGAGGAGGAAACGATGGTGGCACCGGCGGTTTCCGCCTGCCGCAGGGAAGGAATCGACGCGACGGGCCCCTATCCTCCCGATACCGTCTTCTACCGGGCGTACCGGGGGGAGTTCGACGTGGTGGTGGCGATGACGCACGATCACGGTCTCATTCCCTTAAAGCTTGTCCATTTCGAGGACGGCGTCAACGTGACGATGGGCCTCCCCATCATCCGCACCTCGGTCGATCACGGCACCGCCTACGACATCGCGGGTAAGGGAACGGCCATCCCCAACAGCCTGCTGGCCGCCCTCCGCATGGCCGCGGGCATGGCTGTCGCGCGAAGGTAGCCGACGTGGCGCTCGACCGGATCCTCGTGCGCGGGGCGCGGGAACACAACCTGAAGAATATCGACGTGGAGATCCCCCGGGATCGTCTCGTCGTGATCACCGGTGTCTCGGGGTCGGGGAAGTCATCGCTCGCCTTCGACACGATCTACGCGGAGGGGCAGCGCCGGTATGTCGAGTCCCTGTCCGCCTACGCGCGGCAGTTCCTCGAGCAGATGGAAAAACCCGACGTCGACGCGATCGAGGGGCTCTCCCCCGCCATCTCCATCGAGCAGAAGTCGGTCAGCAAGAACCCGCGCTCGACGGTGGGGACCGTCACCGAGATCTACGACTACCTGCGGCTTCTCTACGCTTCGGTCGGGATCGTCCACTGCCCTTCCTGCGGGCGGGAAATCCGCCAGCAGACCGTTTCCCAGATCGTGGACGCCGTGCTGGGATTGGGCGCCGGGGAAAAGGTGCAGGTTCTGGCACCGATCGTCAGGGGCCGCAAGGGGGAGTACCGGAGAGAGCTTGTCAAGCTCGCCCGGGAAGGGTTCTCCCGGGTCATCGTGGACGGCGCGTCCCGAAGTCTGGACGACGAGATCGTCCTCGACAAGAAGAAAAAGCACGACATCGAGGTGGTGGTCGACCGGGTGCGGGTCTCGGAGGGCGCGCGGGGAAGGTTGTCCGATTCCGTGGCGCTCTCCCTCTCCCTGGCCGACGGGCTGGTGCGCATCGTCGACGGGGGGGGGAACGGCACCCTCTACAGCGAGAAGTTCGCCTGCCCCGACTGCAACGTGAGTTACCCGGAGGTCACGCCGCGGCTATTCTCATTCAACAGCCCCTACGGGGCGTGCCCGGAGTGCGACGGATTGGGAACAACGATCTACTTCGATCCCGACCTGATCGTCCCGGACAAGGAGAAAAGCATCCGGGAGGGTGCGATCGCCCCCTGGAGCAGGAGGACGACGGTCTTCTACTTCCAGATGCTCGATGCGCTGTCGGCCCACTACGGGTTCTCCCTGAACGAGCCGTTCGGGAAACTCCCGGCCCGGATCCGGGAGGCGCTGCTTTCCGGGTCGGGAGGGGAGACGGTCCGTTTCTCGCTGGAGGAAGGGGAGCGTCGCTACTCCTTCTCCAAGCCGTTCGAGGGCGTGATCGGAAACCTGGAGCGGCGATTCCGGGAAACCGATTCGGAAAGCGTGCGGGAGGAGCTTGGCCGGTACATGAACAATCGCCCGTGCCGGGCGTGCGGGGGAGCGCGCCTCAAGAAGGAGGCGTTGTGCGTCACGGTGGGGGGATTGGGGGTGAACGGGATCACCCGGCTTTCCATCGGGGAATCCCTCACGTTTTTCAAAGACCTGTCCCTCACGGAACGGGAGGAGCAGATCGCGGCGCGGATCCGGAAAGAGATTCGGTCGCGACTTTCCTTCCTCGCGAACGTGGGACTCGACTACCTCTCCCTCGACCGCGCCTCGTCCACTCTCTCGGGCGGGGAAGGGCAACGGATCCGGCTGGCGACGCAGATCGGCTCCCAGCTGATGGGAGTCCTGTACATCCTCGACGAGCCGTCCATCGGGCTGCACCAGCGGGACAACCGCAGGCTGCTCGACACGCTGAAGCAGTTGCGCGACCAGGGGAACACGGTCCTGGTGGTCGAGCACGACGAGGAGACGATCCGCCAGGCGGACTACGTGATCGACATGGGCCCCGGGGCGGGCGAGCACGGCGGTCATGTCGTCACGGCGGGACCGCCCGCGAAGATCCTGGAAAGCGACGGTTCCCTCACCGCGCTCTACCTGTCGGGGAAGAAGGAGATTCCGGTTCCTGCGGCCCGGCGGCTGCCGAACGGCAATTTTTTAACCCTTGCGGGGTGCGCGGCGAACAACCTGAAGAACATAGACGTCTCCTTCCCGCTCGGGGTCATCACCTGCGTCACCGGCGTCTCCGGGTCGGGAAAATCGACGCTGGTCCTGGACACCCTCTACCGGGCGCTTGCGCAGAAGATCTACGGCTCCCGGGAACGCCCCGGTGCCTACGACTCCCTCGGGGGGCTTGTGCTCGTCGACAAGGTGATCAACATCGACCAGTCGCCGATCGGCCGGACCCCCCGGTCCAACCCGGCGACGTACTCCGGCGCCTTCACCCCGATCCGCGACCTGTTCGCGATGCTCCCGGAGAGCAAGGCGCGCGGCTACCGGCCCGGACGGTACTCGTTCAACGTCAAGGGAGGCCGGTGCGAGGCGTGCGAAGGGGACGGCATCATCAAGATCGAGATGCACTTCATGCCGGACGTCTACGTTACGTGCGAGGTCTGCCGGGGAAAGCGGTACAACCGCGAGACCCTCGAGATCGCCTACAAAGGGAGGACGATCGCCGACGTGCTCGACATGACGGTCGACCAGGCCCTTCCCTTCCTCGAGAACATCCCGGCGATCCGGCAGAAGCTCTCCACCCTCTCCCGGGTGGGGCTGGGATACATCCGCCTCGGGCAGCCCGCCACGACGCTTTCCGGAGGCGAGGCGCAGCGGGTGAAGCTCGCACGGGAACTCTCGAAGCGGGCGACGGGGAAGACCGTCTACCTCCTCGACGAGCCCACCACGGGCCTGCATTTCGACGATATCCGGAAGCTGCTCTCGGTACTCCAGATGTTCGCGGAGTCGGGGAACACGGTGATCATCATCGAACACAACCTCGACGTGATCAAGACGGCCGACTACGTCATCGACCTGGGTCCGGAGGGGGGAGACCGGGGCGGAGAGGTGGTCGCGTGCGGGACACCCGAGGAGGTCGCGGGAAACCTGCGCTCCCACACGGGGCGGTTTCTGCGGAAGGTTCTGGGAAAAGGGGAAGGACGGCGCGCCCTCGCCTGAACGCGACGATTCAGGTCATCGAGGACATTCCAAAGGGGGACATTCCTGTTTCGAGTTGGTTGTTGAGGAGTGTCCCCGCTTACTTGCGCCTGCCTGTGGCCTTCGCGGACGGGAACGGCTCCGCTTCGGCGCATAGCTTGCCGCGCTGTTCCTCGTCGAACAGGAACTCCACCTCTTTCCGCACGGCCTCGAGGATGGGACGGGTGTGGTTCTTTCCCTTCATGCACCAGAGGTTCTTCATGTCGTCATCGACCGTCAGTTCCCCGCCGGAGACGACCAGGGGGAACATGATGCAGAACCTCGGCTTGATGATCCACTCGTGGAAGCCTGCCTCGACGGCGCCTTTTTGCAGTACGCAACCGTGCGCCGGGTGATAAAAGGAGCACGCCCCAGCGATCTCCTGCGTCTCCACGGCCATCCCGCTCGGGCAGTCCGGGTCCGCTTCCGTCTTGCCGAACCAGGTCTCCGGGTCCCTGGCCTCCTGGCGGAGGTAGGGGGTGAAGAGTCCCTGGTTCGCAATAATCGTCTCTTTCTCCTCGATGTCCACCCAGACGCCGAAACGGCAGCACCGGCTCCGGCACAGGTCGAGCCGGCACTGGTCGGGGAACTTTGCAGAGAATACGAGCGGGTCGATCTTCATGAAAAAACCTCTTGTATTGACATCCGGACAATTATACTTGCTTTCTTCGTTCCGGTAGAAGCCCTTCTTTGCATGGCGATGATTTTTTCTTTGTCTTTTCTTGGAGATTTTCCAGGGAACGTACACGGTTCCGGAGGCGAGGAGTCGACATCCCGACGTTATCGGAACAACCCGTAGAAAATAAACGAGGTTTGATTTATAATAAGATGGATATTCGGCCCTCATCCAACAAGTCTTATCCGCCCGATCGACATTCACGGCGCAGTTCACTTCCCATACCCGCTTGGTGGCGGAAACCCGTGGGGTGGTCCCGGAAGGGCCCGTTGGATCTGGCGGTCCCATTCGCGTCTCAAAGGAAAAGAGAATGGCCGATGCTCTCCCCAAGGAACAGTATCTGAGCAGGGTCCTGGACAACATCACCGACCCTCTGGTCATCTACGACCGCGACTACCGAATCGTGACGGTCAACCAGGCCCTTGCGACTACCTATCAGGTCGATGTCGAACATATCATCGGGAAATATTGTTACGAGGTGTTTCATGGCCGCAGCGGTGTATGCGAGGCATGCCACATCGGGGACGTCTTTCGCACCGGGGAGCCACAGAGGAGGGAAAAAATCGTTCCTTTGCCGGACGGTCGTCTCAGACATTGCGAGATCCGCGCGTACCCCGTGAAGGATGCCGTAGGAAACGTTATCCAGGCGATCGAGCACGGTCGGGACATCTCGGAACGGAAGGGCCTCGAAAACAAGATCAAGGCATCGGAACAGATATATCAGACCATCGTGGAGATCGCCCGGGAGGGGATCTTCATCGCCGACGGGGAAGCACGAGTGACATTCGCGAACAGCCGGCTGGCCGGCATGTTGGGGTACCGACTCGAAGAGATCCTGGGCCGGTCGCTGCTCGATCTCATGGACGAAGGATCGAAGACCGCAATGAAAGAGCAACTGAGTCGTCGCTGGAAGGATTCGTCGGACGTATACGAATTGAGCTTCCGGAGCCGGGACGGAACGGATCTCGTCGGCCTGGTATCGGCGGCACCTCTCCTGGTCGACGACACGTTCCTGGGGTCCGTAGGGATCGTCACGGACGTTACCCGGATGAAGGAGGTCGAATCCGAACTGCGCTCGGCAAAGGAATTCAGCGATAAGATCATCAACAACATCACCGACAATCTCATCGTCGTCGACCCCATGACGCACCATATCGTGCAGGCCAACTCTTCTTTTCTCGACCGGATCGGGCACGGCCTGGAGGATGTGATCCACAAGACGTGCCACGAGATCATGCTGGGAAGGAAGACCCCTTGCTGGGAGGACGGGATCCGTTGCCCCGTGCGGGACGCGGCGGCAGGCAGGCGTCCCTCCCAGTGCGACAAGGTGTACCACAATGCCCAGGGCCAGGAACGGTTGCTGGATATCCATACGTATCCCCTCATCGGCGGCACGGGGGAGGTGGAACTGGTCATCCGGATGGAGCGCGACGTCACCGAAAAGAGGAAAATGGAGGAAGCCCTTGCCTTCCGCTCCAAGGAACTGGAAAGGACCCAGCACCAGCTGGAGGCGCTCTTCGAGGTATCCCGGCGCGTGGGCGCCGAAAGCTCCCTTCATGGGCTCGTCCATTTCCTCCAGGACTTCGCGGAAGGGATCTTCCCCGATTCCGTCCCGATGTTTCTGCTCCTCGATGCGGCCGGCGAACGGCTCCTGACCTTCGAGACATGCTCCCCCGAGATGATCAACCCCCTGCAACGCATGCAATTGAATCCGGAACGGGACACGGTCGTTGCGGAACTGGCCCGCTCTCTCCGGGGGATGAAATCCCCCCGGGTGACCACCTCCGCGGACAGCCAGGAATTGCCCCCCCTTCTCCACAGGATCACGCAGACCTATCCGAGCTGGTTCGGCCTTCCCATTCTCGTACGCCTGGATTGTATCGGATACTTCCTCCTCGGGTCGAAAACGAAAACGAGCTACTCCCGGGAGGATCTGCGCTTCTTTCAGGCCCTGTTTGCCCAGAACGCCGGACACATCCGGAGCCTGGTCCTCCACGAGGAAGAGATCGCAAGGTTCCGCAAGGAACCCGATGAAGTCGTCTCCCGGGGGGAGATCATCGGCCAAGGAAACAAAATTCGGGAAATATACGACCTGATCGACCTCGTGGCCACGTCTGACGCCACCGTTCTCATCACGGGGGAAAACGGCACCGGCAAGGAACTGGTGGCCCGGGCGATCCACAAGCAGAACTATCGCCGAAACGGTTCCTTCGTGGTAGCCAACTGCTCGGCCTATTCGCCAAGCCTGTTGGAGAGCGAGCTTTTCGGTCACGAAAAGGGCGCATTCACCGGGGCGATCCGCCAGAAAAAGGGAAGGATCGAGCGGGCCCAGGGAGGAACGCTCTTCCTCGACGAAATCGGGGATCTTTCTCTGGCCACGCAGGTCCTCCTGCTGCGGTTCCTGCAAGACAGGTGCTTCGAACGGGTGGGCGGAGAGAAGATGATCGAAGCGGATGTCCGGGTGCTGGCGGCGACCAACCGGGACCTGCGCCGGGACGCGGAGGAGGGACGGTTCCGGGACGACCTCTATTACCGGCTGAATGTCTTCTCCATCAACCTGCCTCCCCTGCGCGAACGGAAGGAGGATATTCCGCTTCTCTCCCGGCATTTCCTCGCCCGGTTCAGCGGGAAGGAAGGGAAAGCGATCCCGAAGATCTCCTCGGACTCCATGCGGGCGCTGATGGATTACCAGTGGCCCGGCAACGTCCGGCAACTGGAGAATGCGTTGAGCTACGCTGTCATTCTCTGCCAGGGGGAGGAGATCGCGATCCGGCACCTGCCGTCCTTTCTCGAGGAATCCAGAGGCGACCCGGCTGGGGTCTCCCTGGGCGACATGGAGCGGAGGATGATCCTGAGGGCGCTGGAGGATTCATCCTGGAACAAGCACGAGGCGGCCCGCCGGCTCCAGGTGAGCCGCAGCACCCTGTACAGCAAAATCCGCCGTTACGGGCTGGAGAGAAATCCCGGGACCGGCTAAGGGAAAGACGGGGGGCCGATTTCGTACACCCTGGGGATCTCGTGAACTCCCATTAATGCAAGAGTATAAGGCCGTTGCGGGTCCGATCCCGTACACTCCTGCCCTCCTTCCCTGACAGCTCCATCACTCGCGAATTTCGAGCTAACCGGTCGATAATTTCCCGATAATCAACGTGGATCCAGGTTTGGACCCCGGGGAAGCGCGGGGTTCTCCCCCCCCTGGCACGCTTCTTGTTGTATCCGGTATCGGGGTAGGGCTGCATCGGGCAATAGGATCGAAAGCGGACGTGATCCCGGCAGGATGTCGCGGAAACCAGCAGGAACGCACCGCATTGTGTAAGGAGGAACGCCATGGAAATCCAGCTGACAGGGATAGAAGTGCAGGAACTCAGGGAGGCTCTGGAGTTCGTTCTCTCCGGCATCGAGAAAGAAATCGCGGGTCTTGCGGACCCGAAACCCCGCAAAGAACTCGTGAATAGGAAGGACGTTCTTCGGTCCGTCAAGGACAAACTTCCCGCCGGACTGAGCGAGACGGCGTAAGCAGCTCCGATCGGCGCCCGTGCGGATGCGCCGATGCCGGATGTTGCCGCATTCCGTCGTTTTCGGAGAGGCGGCAACCGCTTGACGCAAGGGGGTGCCCGTGACCATTGGTCACGCCCTTGAGGAGGCGACTATGTCATGAAAGAGACCACGATCCACATCGTCGACGGGAAGGTGAACGATATCCACTTTGACGGACAGGAAGGGGTGGATATCGACGCTTTCCTACTGATAACGCACCGGAGGAATGTCGAGGAGGGACATTTTCTGGCTTTCGGAAACAGCGAGAGGGTGGGGAAGATGCTCTACAACTTTTACCTCAACTGTCTGCGGAACGATTACTGGGAGCTTGGAGAAACCCTGGAGCTGGTGGCCCGTGACATTCTCGACGTGGCCCAGGCCGCCCGCGGTCATCCATGGTCGCAGGAAAAAATGAGGGTAGAGCCCATCAATTGACGGGGCATGTTGCTCCGGTAAACAGCAAATCGTGACGGGGAAAATATGGGGGTGATGCCCGGAAAGTGAGCTCGGGGAAATTGTGTTTGCGATGCGGTTCGGGGTCAGAAGGAGGGTCTTGCGGGTTCTGATCGAGGCAAAATCTTTTCAACCACTCCTGTAACGCAAGGATGGGAGGTCTCGAGATGGCGAGAGAAAAAAGGGAAGTCGAAATCAAGAGTCGGGCCGATACCCTGGAGCTGATCAGCCCAGAGGTGAGGCCATGGCCGGTGACGCCGCCCCCTCCGCAGGAAGAAGTCCTGAAGGTGTACGCGAAGCGGAAGGCGGAGGAGTTTGGCAAATGGTGCGAGGACAACCTGCGGTTCGAGTACGGTTTCGGGAAAGCGGAGGCATTACAGGGGCTGAAGGTCCTCGATATCGGCCTGTGGAGGATGGGCCACAAGTTTGCCTCCTCCCTGCTCGCCGAGGCCGGGGCCGAGGTGATCTGCATCGAACCGCCCGGGGGGGACCCCATGAGGAAGCTGACCCCCTTCGGCAGAGAGGAGTACATGCTGGCCGACAAGGAGACCGGGGAGAAATGCGGTCTCGACTTCATCGCCGAGATGGTGAACAAGCATTCGATCACGCTCGATATCGAGACCCCGGAAGGCCAGGATCTCTTCCGGAAGCTGGCCGTTCATGCCGACGTCATCGTCGAGGGACATCTTCCCGGCTACATGGACAATCTCGGCGTGGGGTACCGGCAGATCTCCCGGATCAACCCGAAACTCGTCTATTGCTGGGTCGGCATCCGCGGCTCGTGGGGCTCCTACAAGGACAGGGTCTCCAAGCACGGTCAATGGGAGCTTGATCCCTTCTCCCAGTGCACGAATCCCTTCGTCCACAGCAGCGGATTCCCTCAGGACCAGCTTCCCCGGGGGAAGGGGGGCGACCCCACCCGGTCCGGAGTCTGGATCAACGACTATTGCGCCGGCGAGCAGGCAGCGGTCAACATCCTGGCCGCTCTGTACTGGCGGGACGAGCTGAACGGGGAGGGGCAGTTCATCGAGGTCACGGGGGCCGAGTCGTACTTCGACATCCTCGATTTCGACATCAGCTGGTACGGGTTCAACGCCAGCATCAAGGCGAGGACCGGAGGATGGGACCCCAACCTGAACCAGTACGAGTGGAACCCGTGCCGGGACGGCTACATGATGATCGGTGGCCAGAGCGACCGTCTCTGGTACCGGATCGGCATGTGCATCGAACGGGACTACCCGCAGTTCGGCAGACTGATCCACGAAGACCCGTTCCTCAAGGAAGTGGGCGCCCGGAACGCCCTGCACGCCCTGATCAAAACCTACACTCTCACCACCCGGTGGCTGCGGGACATCAACCGGGTGGAGGCCGAAGAGAAACTCATGGATTATGAGATCGCCGCGGGGCCGGTGCTCTACACCGACGAGGTCGCGGAGTTTCCGCACTTCAAATACCGCCCGTGGGTATCCACTTGCGAAACCGATTACGGCACGATCCTGTACGCGACGCCTCCGAATGCCTTCCAGATCAAGACCCCGCACCGGGTCAAGTGGCTGGGAAGGGCGTTGGGAAAGGACAACTACGAGATCTACCGGAGGTGGCTCGGGATGGGGCCGACGAGAGTCGACGCGCTCAAGGAAAAGGGGGTGATCTAGATGGCGAAGGATCCCAGAGAGACAAGGATCGAGGATCTTCCTGGCCCCAAGAGCAAGGGAGAGCTCGAAGAGATGAAGATCCCCTACGAGGAGTACTGCCGCAAAGCCTTCGACCCCGGGAACGAATGGTCGAAGCCCGATGCACTGAAAGGGGTAAGGTGGCTTTCCTGCACCATGTACATCTTCACGCCCCACTCGGCGGCCAACCTGGCCGAGCTTGGGGCCGAGGTGATCAAGATCGAGATCCCGAGGATGGGGGACGCGATGCGGCACACCTCCCCGTTCAACGAGGCGTACCTGTATCCCCTCCACGACACGAGACCGATGACCGGCACCGGCTTGGGCTTCACGAACGCGAACTCCAACGAGTTTTATCTGAGCATGGACTATCACATTCCGGAGATGGTGAACGTCTTCTACCGTCTGGTCAAGATGAGCGACGGCCTGACGGAGCTCTACCGGCCCGGGACCCTCGACCGGTGGAAGATGAGCTACCGGTACCTCCAGGAGATCAACCCGAGGTTCATCTATGTGTGGGGAGGCGGCTTCGGCTACGGACCGAAGGTCTTCGGAGGTTCGTATGACATCCTGGGTCAGGCCCACGCCGGCTTAGCCTCCATCACCGGCATGCACGAGTACATGGGCGGCCACGCCTCCAAGCACTCCAACTGGTGCATCGACTGGATGTCCGGCACCCTGATCTCCTACGGGGTCTTGGCCTCCATCCTCTGGAGGAGGAAGACGGGCCTGGGCACCATGATCGAGTTCTCGCAGGTCCAGACGCCGACCCGGATTTCCGGGTATACGTTCCCGCTCTACGGCCGGTTCGGCATCGTCCGCCAGCGGTGGGGGAACTGGGACACACAGCTCTGCGTCCACGGGATCATCCTGTGCGGCAAGTCCGACTTCCCCGATGCGCAAAACCCCCAGGACAAGCACGATGCCCGGTACGTGATGGTGTCGGCCTTCAACGACCCGGACTTCAAGGAGCTCTGCGACATCACGGGGCTCAAGAATCTTTACGGGAAATACAAGGCCCACAAGGATAGGGTCGACGCCCTGCCCCAGGTGGAGATCTACACCGCCCTGGAGAAGTGGGCCGCGGACAAGAGCCGGTCGCAGGTCGTAAAGACCCTGACCGACGCCGGAGTCCTGGCAGCTCCGGTGATGAACGACCGGGAGACCTATGAGTGCGAGCATTACCGTGAGAGAGGGACCATCCGGTGGCTGGACGATCCCCTCTACGGGGACATCCTCCTCCAGAGCGGCCACAGCGTGGGGATGATGACCAAGACCCCGAGGAGGACGAACTGGATCTGGAGGCCGGTGGGGGCCGACAACGTCAAGATCTACCGCGACATGCTTGGCTATCCGCTCAGCAAGATCGAGGAGTGGTACAACAAGGCGTATATCTAAAAAGGAGGGATCCCCGTGGCGGATGTCATTTGGTGCAAAAAGGATGTCGGAGGGAAGCCGTGCAACACGGTGAACTACCTGGATCCCTACTGCTTCTGGAACTGGGAGGGAAGGATCAACTGCGCGGAGTGCGGGACGGTCTACTTCATCCACACGATCCAGGGGCACATGTACAGGGGACCGGACGAAAAGCCGGGCGAGAAGCCGGACTTGAGCCCCCTCTATGCGGACAAGCCGCTGGAAGGATACAAGGGCTACTATCCCGGCATCAAGGGGAAGACGAGGCCGTATGAATGCCTGCCCCGGCACATCTACCTGGGGAAGGCCGACATGGTCAAGTTCAGCATCCGGGGGAGACCCGTTCGCGGATGGCGCCCCCAGCCGCCGAGCGCCGGACTGGCCGGATCCTTCCCGTACAAGTGGGACATCCAGAAGCTCTCCCCCGATGTCTGGAAGGAATACCAGGAGAAGAAGAAAAAGGGCGAAGTCAAGGATTGGTGAGAGAAAGGAGACGCATACATGGTCGATAAGCAGAAATTGTCGCCCGAGGAATACCTGGCCACGATCCTGGTCCCGGAAAAGGGCCGGGAGACGGGGCATGTCTGCTGGGATTGCAAACACCTGAAGCCGGTTCTCAAAGGCTCCAAGTTTCCTCCCGCGGACCTCATCGGCTGGTGCACGATGATCCACTGGCCCTTCTACTGGTGCGTCACGGAGCACGATGTCATCAAGAAGTGCTACGCCTTCGAAAAGGGAATCTATACGGAGAAGAAGTTCTGACATGGAAAACGAGGTCTGGAAGGAACTGGAGACGCTCAAGGGGATGGTGCGCAACTGGAAGAAGGATTACCTCGATTGGGCACCCCCCGACGGGGGAGGGGAATTCCTGGCTCGAGAACTTGCGGAAGAGATCGAGACCCACGTCTACCCCTACATCCGGAGGATGTTCGAGTGCAACTACCTGACCCAGTCCGAGGTGGACGAGTTCCTGGAGGAATGCTTCGGACAGGTCAGGGAACTCCGCAATACGTTGCTGGAATTGGGGGCCATAACGCGGAACGCAGAAGGAGGGTAGACATGCCTGAGAAATGCCGTGTGGGCGTCTGCGGGTTCGACCCCATGCTCGTGAGAGGATATCTCAAGACGGGGGAGCGGGCCCTGTGGTGGCACCTGTCGGATGAGCTGTACGAGGAAAACAACGTGAAGCCGAACACGCCGGTTTCGGGGAAGATCCTCGCGGTCTACGACGGCGAGGGGAAGAAGACCGCCTCCCCGAACGACGCATTCGGCTGGAAGACGTCCAAGGAGTCGGGCCTTGCCGTCCTGTTGCCGCCGGATGTGATCAGCAAACACAAGCTCACGGAATTCCATTTCCTGGAACTTCTCGTGGAAAAGATCGGGGACAAGGAGGTCTATCCGGGGAAGGAGCATATGAGTTTGAAATGGTGGCCCGAGGAGAAAATGAAGCTCGACTACAAGGTGGGCTACATCGAGTGAGGCCCGGGGGAATTCCGGTGGAGGAGCTTCCTTTCTCTGTTCGGATCCCCCCTCCCCCTCCTCGTCCCCTCTCCGGGTCCGGCCGTACCCGGGGAGGGGGATTTTTTTCTTCCCCCGGCTCCGTGGTTTCGACGGAGAAAGGAAACCGTCATATTCGGGAAGTCGCAGCGCACACGATGTAACCTCGGGAAAGGATTTCCCCATGGCGACCGGTGACAAACGCGTGCGGGAGGGGCAGCCGAATCACCCGGGGTGGCAGACGTTGCCGGATATTCTTGGCCCGGCGGCTCCGTTCTTCGGAAACGTCCTGTTTCTCGCGGGGTTCGAATTTTCCTCGAACATCTACGCGGTCTCGGGAACCGAGCTCTCGATCATCGACGCGGGGAACGACTACACGGCGTTCCTGGATCTTTTCCGGTTCGTAAACCGGCCGGCGGCGGACGTCCAAAAAATCGTACTCACCCACGGCCACCGGGACCACGCGATGGGAGTGTTCGATCTCCTGAGATCCTATTCGACCATCCGGGAAAACGGTGATTTCGAGCTCATCCTCCACGAGGCGGGTCCGGCCGAGCTCAAGGGAGTCGCAAAAAATCTCGGCGCCCGGATCACCGAGGTCCGGGGCGGAGAGGTCCTCACGATAAGCGATCGGGATTGGGAAGTGATCCACACGCCCGGGCACACCATCGACGGGATATGCCTGTATCATCCCCCGAGCAAGACCGCCTTCACCGGGGACACCGTTCTCCCCCACGCCATGGCCGAGCCGGACGAACATGCGGGAGGAAGGCTGGATCACTATTTGTTCGGAGTACGGGCACTGCTGGGAAAGGACATCGACCATGTTCTGCCCGGACACGGATACCCCGTGGCTTCTTCCGGAAGAAAGGTCGTCGAGGAAACGTATGAGGGCCTGATGATGAAGATCATCGGGGTCGAGGCGAATAGCAAAACCCCGTGGATCGACGGGGCGACGGCGCTTGCCCGGAGGGGGTGCCTGGAAGAGGCCGTGTATTGCTGTACCAAGGAGCTGGCTCTTGATCCGGAAAACCGAAGGGCTCTCCAGCTGAAGGTCGTCTGTCTCAACGATCTCGGGCGGTTCCACGAGGCACTCGAATTCCTAGAGGAACGAGACGGGCCTGAACCGCCGGACGAAGGGGATCTTTACGTGCTCATCGGCCGGGGATACGCGCTGATGGGAATCGGCCGGTATCGCGACGGCGTCCGCTGTTTCGATGAAGTTCTTACGGCCCGACCCGGGATGAAAGAGGCGCAGATCTATAAGGGCATGGCCCTCTACCTCTCCGGAGACTATGACCGGGCAATGGAAATCGAGCCGTTCCGGGCCGAATTCATGGGAAGGTTCAAGGAGGAGCTGGAGAAGAAAACGGGGGGGCGGAACGGACGGATGGCACGGGACGTTACGGAGACGGGACGGAGATTCCGGAAAACCGGGAGGATCGAGGAATGACCGACGAGAAGGGGCCAAAAGAGGTCGCGCATTACGGCCACGAGCCATTCGTCGCCCCCGAGATCGGCGAGGAGCCGCCGGTGGGAGCCCGCATAGACCAGGAAACCGTTTGCCGGGACTGCATGACGGCGTCGGAAGAGATTTCGATGCGGAGGGGATTCGCAGACCCGCTATCCGCTAAAGAGTCCCAAGAAAAGGAATGCGTCTGTGCCCGGTGCGGGAAAGCGCTTCCCATCGGCCCGTAAGCCGGCGGGCCCTTTCTCATGTCAGGGCAGGTCAGCAGGGAGGGATCGACAGGCGAGGTTCCCGTGTCCGTCCGGTCTGCCGCGGAAGGCGACTTGGACGGGATCCTGGAGGTCGAACGACTCTCCTTCCCGAGCCGGAAGCAATGGGATATCGGTGATTTTCAGGATGCACTAAAGGATTTTTTCTTGGTCTTCCTGGACGGGAAAATCTCCGGGTTCCTGATCGCCAGCTGTTGGGAAGATACAAAAAGAGCACTTATCCTGCGGATTGCGGTGCATCCCGATTGCCGGAACCGTGGGATCGCGACGAAGCTGATCGAAGCCGCAATCGGGAAGTTCCGGGGAATGGGTTTGCGGGAAGTCGAGATCGATGTGGAAATCGTGAAACGGGGAGCGATCCAACTGTATGAGAGATTCGGGTTTCGAACCGTTCGAGGAATCCCCATGAGTGCAGACAACACGATGAACAACGGAAACGGGAGTTTCTACGTGATGAAGATGGTCATCGGCAAAACATGACGGGGCGGATGGATTCCCGGGGTGGTTTGGGAACGCCTGGCCTGACCTGATCCATGCGGGACAGAAGCGGATGCGCCATGGATCCCATGTGGTTCTACGACGAGATGGGGGACCAGGAGGAGTGGCAGGCCTTCAACAAGGAGATGCTGCCTCTGGAAAAAG
>JBFKGZ010000042.1:0-20086 GCA_041633075.1 Candidatus Deferrimicrobiaceae bacterium
AGGGTTTGCCCTCTTCCCTGCCGGACAAGCAGGCGTGCATGGGCCTGGATCATCCGGGCGAGCCCTTCCCAGTCCCCGTCCTCCCGGAGGAGCGACACCGCATCCACGAGATGTCCCGACTCCTCCAGCACCTTCGAGGCCGTCGTTCGGATCCGGGAGAGTTCCGCCGGAGAGAACTCCCTCCTCGCCCGGGAAAGGAGGAACTCCCGGAACAGGGCGTGGTACCGGAACGACGGCTCATCGCCGGGAATCGCTTCGATAAAATAGTGGTGGCGATTCAGGTAGGAAAGGATCCGGCCCATATCGCCGTACCCGATCAGCCGTCGCCCCATTTCCCCCGTCATGCCGGGCAGGAAGGCGGTCTTGATCAGAAAGTTCCGCGTCCTGGGGCCCATCCTGTCGTACATTTCCTTGGCGAAGTAGGCGAAGATCTCCTCCGGCGCGCGCCTGCTTAAGTTTTGGGGTTCGATGCCGTCCATGCTGGATCTCGCCAGCAAAAGCATAAGACCCGCCGCCCAGCCGTCCGACCGTCTCTGCAGATCGCGAACCGCCTCGCCGGAAAATTTCCTTTTCCCGTGCATTCTGGCGACGCCTTCGGTCTCCTCGGAGGTCATGCGGAGATCCTTCCAACCGATGAGCCCCATGCGATTGCTGGCCCGTTTCCGGGAGAAGACGGGAGGGGGACCGATTCTGCTGAGCACGATGGCGTTCACCCCCCGGGGAAGGCGCGAGAACCCTTCCCGGATGACTTCGACAAAGGTCGACCGGGCACCCAACCGTTCGAAGTTGTCGAACACCAGCACCGAGGGGACCTTCACCCTGCCGTAAAGCTCCTCGAAATACCGCCTGGCAAAGCGGGAAATTTCCGGCAAGGACTCGGGGGTAAACGGAGGAAGCGGTTTCTTCTTTCTCGGCGCTGCCTTTTTCACAGCCAGATTCAGGTAATGGAAAAACGCGCCGATATCGGCATCGCCTTTTTCCACCTGGTACCACAGGCACGGGAACTTGCGCGTTTCGAGATAACTGCTTACGAGGGCGGTCTTCCCGCTGCCCGGAGGACCGGAAACCCAGATGATCGGCCGTTTCCGCTCTTCATCCAGTCTGCGGAAAAGCCGCTTCCTTGGAAACAGGCCGGATGCGTCGGGACGGGTGATCTTGATGTCCAATGCGGGAACAGAGGGTCGCATCCCGAATCCGTTTCATCAGATCCTTCAATGAGGTTCAGGAAAAAAAGGTATTCGGATGCACTGAAATATATGCGGAAAAGCAAATTATTCGGTTGAAATATCATACTAAAATCTTTTCGGGGATCAAGTCAAGACAAAGTTTTACATCAAGACATTTCGTTTTATTATGGTGTAAAAACTTAATAATATTCAGAATATTAAATAAGGCATTTAGTATTAAGATATATTATTCTTTATTTCCGGTTGGCGTGAGGGGAGTCCGGCCGGGCCGGAGGGTGAACAGGACTGTACGTGGTCTTACGCCCGGCTGGCTGCACGGGGTTTCGAAGCATCCGCCCCAAATTGAGCCTTCGGCGACGCGAACGCGGGGGGAAGCCAATCCACGGAAAAGACGATGTGCGCGCCATCTGGAGTATACTCAAGTATTCTTGTCGGGGGAGGTGGGGTCATGAAACGCGTACTGGTCACCGGCGGAGCGGGGTTCATCGGGTCGCACCTCTGCGAGCGGCTGCTTGCCCGGGGGGACGACGTGCTGTGCGTGGACAACTTCTTCACCTCCCGCCGCCAGAACATCATCCACTTGCTCGACAACCCGATGTTCGAGTTCATGCGCCACGACATCACCTGGCCTCTCTACGTGGAGGTGGACCAGATCTACAACCTCGCCTGCCCCGCCTCGCCTGTGCATTACCAGTTCGACCCGGTGCAGACGACCAAGACCAACGTGCACGGCGCCATCAACATGCTCGGGCTGGCCAAGCGCCTTAAAGTACGCATCCTGCAGGCCTCCACCTCCGAGGTGTACGGCGACCCGTCGGAGCATCCGCAGACGGAAACGTACTGGGGGAACGTGAACCCCATCGGGCCCCGCGCCTGCTACGACGAGGGGAAGCGGTGCGCCGAGACGCTATTCTTCGACTACCACCGCCAGCACAAACTGCCGATCCGCGTGGTCCGCATCTTCAACACCTACGGCCCCCGGATGCACCCCAATGACGGCCGCGTGGTCTCCAACTTCATCCTCCAGGCGCTCCGGGGGGAGCCGATCACCATCTTCGGGACGGGAAACCAGACGCGCTCCTTCTGCTACGTGGACGACCTCGTGACCGGCATGATCGCGATGATGGACCAGGACGAGTTGGTCGGGCCGGTGAACATGGGCAACCCCGAGGAGTTCACCATTCTCGAGCTGGCGACCATGGTGAAGGAACTTGCCGGTTCGAGCTCCGAGATCGTCTTCCGTCCGCTTCCCCAGGACGACCCGGTCCGCCGGTGCCCGGACATAACCCTTGCGAAACGCAAACTCGGATGGGAACCGAACGTGCCGACCCGTGAGGGTCTTTCCCGAACGATCGCATACTTCCGGGGATTGATGGACGTGGGGGAGCACCTGCTGTGGACCGTCGGGGAATGACGGCAACGCGGCGAGGCGGCCCGCTACACGTGGTTGCGAAGCATCAGCTCGACCGGGTGGGGGTTTAAGAACACCTGCCGTTCGAGGTAGGACACCCGGTACTTGCGGACGTAGTGGGCGATCAGCGTCACCGGGACGATGAGCGGAATGAGCTTATCCCGGTACCGGTTGATCACCTCGAGGAGCTCCTGCTTCTCGTCTTTCGAAAGCACCTTCTTGAAGTGCCCCATCATGTGAAAAAGGACGTCGGCGCTTTTTTTCACGGTGGGCTTGGCGGACAGCGCCTCCATGAGAAGGGTCTGGTACCGGTCGTACAGGACGGCAGGGGCAAGCTCCTTTGCGGCGGCGACCAGCCGGCCCATCTCCGTGTACCGTTTCCTGTCGTGGGACAGCAGGAGGAGCTTGTGGTCGGTATGGAAGGAGACGAGCCCGCCCCGTGTTTTCCCCCTGGCAAGAAGATCGCGGAACCGGCGCAGGGTAAATACCCTTCCGATGAACATCTCCCGCAAGGTCGGGTCGTTCAGCCGCCCCTCCTCCTCCACCGGAATGAGCGGGAAATGGTCCATGAAGGCCTTCGTGAAGACCCCCGCGCCCACCTTCGCGGGGATTCCGGAATCCCCGTACACCTTGACGCGCTCCATCCCGGAGCTTGGCGAATCTTTCTTGCAGATGTAGCCGCACAGGTGCAACGGTTCCAGCTCTTTGAGCTTCCTTTTGGCGAACGTGCGCATCTGCTCCGTGTGATCGACGCCGCCCTTGCTCGTGACCAGCCGCGGAGATGCGGGGTTTCCCACGAGCCGCATCGCCTCCCTTGGCGTGGGCAGGCCGCAGTCGACCTCCGGGCAGACCGGGACCCACTCGACGAACCTGCCCAGCGTCTCCACCAGGTACCCTTCCCGCTTGTGCCCGCCGTCGTAGCGCACCTTCTCCCCTAAAAGACAGGAGCTGATGAGGATGCGGATCGGCTCTGCCATGGCCTGCTCCTTATCCCGGGGGACCCGAAAGCCCCAGGCGGCGATAGATCTCCCTGCGTGGCATTCCGGTGACGCGCACGACTTTCTTTCGCCCCCGTTTGCCGGCGATGATCGTAACGCACGGGCGGGGGACGTCAAGCGATGCGGACAAAAAGCGCACGAGCGCCTCGTTGGCCCGGTTCTCGAGGGGAGGGGCGGTGAGACGGATGCGGACCGCATCGCCCGAAAGGCCCGCCACGCCTGCCCGCGAGGCGCGCGGCATCACCTGAACCTCCACGGTGACGGACGCCTCCTTCGGGCCGGGTTTCCCGCCGGGCTTGCCTCTCACGAAATCCTCGCCGCCACGTCGAAGAGCGTCCGCACGAGGAAGGCCCGCAAGAAATAGATGACGAAGATCACCACCAGCGGGGAGAAGTCGATGGAGCCCGCCATCAGGGGGAGCCGCCGCCGAAGCCAGGAGAGCACCGGCTCCGTGATGGCGTACAGCCCCCGGACGATGGGGTTGTACGGGTCGGGGTTCACCCAGGTCAGGACCGCCCGGATGATGATGACCCACATGTAGGCGGTCAGGGCGAAGTCGAGAATGCTCGCTACGGCAATGATGAGGTTCTTCGCGACGAACATCGTGGTCTCCTCACGTGGAAAGTTCGCGGCTTCTCTGCCAGGCGGCGAACACCGCCGACAGCACGGTTCCCCGGAACGCTCCGGTCTCGAGCGCGGCGATCCCTGCGGCCGTCGTTCCCCCCGGCGAGATGACCATGTCTTTCAGCTCCGCGGGATGCCTGCCGGTCTCCCGCACCATCCGGCCCGCCCCCTCCACGGTGGCCGCGGCGAGACGGATCGCCTCCGCGCGCCCCATGCCGGCGCGGACCGCCCCGTCGGCCAACGCCTCGATGAAGAGGAACGCGTACGCGGGACCGGAGCCGGAGAGCGCCGTGACGACATCGAGCAGCTCCTCGCGGGGGAACTCGGCCACCTGCCCGAAGGAGGAGAAGATCTTCCGGGCCCATTCCTTCCGCTCCCGCGCAACCCCCCGGGCGAAGAAAAGCCCCGTGCAACCCATCCCCACCTGGGCCGGGGTGTTCGGCATCGCCCGGACGACGCGGACCCCTTCGCCCAGGACGGCGAGGAAGGTCCGGGTCGGGACCCCCGCCACGACCGAGACGACAAGCTTTCCCTTCGCGGCGCCCGCGGGCACCTGGTGGAGCGCGTCCCCCACTCCCTGCGGCTTGACGGCGAAGACGATCGTTTCGCATCGGCCGAAGAGGTCCCTGCTATCCCTGGCTGCGGAGATGCCGAACCGCCTGACGAGCTCCCTCGTGCGCTCGGGGCGCACGTCCAGGACGACCACCCTGCGGGGAGGGAGAAGCTTCGCTTTGAGAATCCCCCGGATCATCGCCTCTCCCATGTTCCCCGCCCCGATGAATCCCAGTCCCTTCATGCTCCTCTCCTCGCCCGGGCCCCGAAGATGGCCGTGCCGACGCGCACCATCGTCGCGCCTTCCTCGATCGCCGTCTCGAAATCGTTGGACATCCCCATCGACAGCTCCGTCATGTCCGATCCGGCCCCGCCCCGGGATACGAAGTCCGAAAACATTGTCCGGAGACGGACGAAATACGGCCGGCTCTCCTCGGGGTCTTCCGTCCACGGAGGAATGGCCATCAAGCCCCGCAGGGTGATCCCGGGAAGTCCCGGGGCGGCCTGGATCAGTTCCGCAAGCGCTTCCGGTTCCACCCCCGCCTTGCTCGTTTCCCCCGCGAGGTTGACCTCCACCAGGACGGGCATGACCTTCCCGGCCGCTTCGGCGCGGCGGGAAATTTCCCCGAGAAGCCCGAGGGAATCGACCGTCTGGATCCAGGAGAAGAGCGAGACGGCCTTCTTCACCTTGTTCCTCTGCAGCTTCCCGATCAGATGCCACTCGGCCTGCGGGAAGGTTCGGATCTTCCCCTCCGCCTCCTGGACGTAATTCTCCCCGAAGACGGAAAGGCCGGCTTCGAGGGCCTCTCCGATGAACTCCACAGGCTGCATCTTCCCGACCGCCACCAGGCGGATGTCCTCCCCTTTTCGCCCGCACTTCGCCGCGGCCTGCGCCACCCTGCCCAGGACTTGTGCCGCGCGCCCGCCGATCGATTCTCCGGAGGTCATGTCCTCCCCGCGAACCCGTACAAGCCGGGGCCTTCCGGGGACACATCGATGAGTTTCGCCCGGAGGAGCATCTCGGTCACTCGCGTCATGGGAAGACCGACGACATTGGTGTACGACCCGACGATCCGGGCGATCAGCAGATTGCCCGCCCCCTGCGCGGCGTACGCCCCGGCCTTGTCGCCCGTCTCCCCCGTCCGCAGATAGGCCGCGATCTCCCGCCGGGACAGCTTGCGGAACCAGACGCGCGTCGTCACCAACGCCTCGTCCCGGTACCCGTTCGCCAAGCGGAGCAGGCAGACCGCCGTCTGCACCCGGTGCTCCCTGCCCGCGAGCTTCCTGAGCATCCGGGCACCGTCCTCCGGGTCCTTCGGTTTCCCGAGGATCTTCCCGGAAGCCACGACGATCGTGTCCGCCGAAAGAACGAAGGATTCCGGAAACCTGCCCGCCACGTCCTCCCCCTTCTCGCGCGCGGCCCTCCGGACGAAGCGCCAGGGGGGTTCGCCCGGCGCGGGAACTTCCTCTACGCTCGAGGGAACCACGCGGTACGCCACCCCCAGCACGTGCATCAGCGCCTTGCGCCGGGGCGAAGAGGAAGCCAGTATCAACCTGGGAAACGACGTCACGTCTTCCCCATTATATCGGCAACCCAATTCCTTGACCCGCGGAAACTTCTCGTGCTACAAAAGGAACGTATTGTTTCAAGAGAGGAACCCATGGGTCTGAAGACCATCACGGTCCACACGGAAACCCCCCAACAACTCATCGACATCACCCATACCGCACGCCTCGTCGTTCGGGAAAGCGGCATCACCCGGGGCACGTGCCAGGTATTCATCCCCCATACGACCGCAGCGGTGACGATCAACGAGAACACCGACCCCGACGTGAAGCAGGATCTGTTAAATATCCTCGAATCGATCATCCCCTCGAAGGGCAGCTATCTCCACACCGAGGGAAACGCGCACGCGCACGCAAAGGCGAGCCTGATCGGCTCCACCGTCACGGTGTTCATCGAGTCCGGGCAGCTGGTTCTGGGAACATGGCAGTCCATCTACCTCTGCGAGTTCGACGGCCCGAGGACGCGAAACGTCCTCTTCCGGATCATCTCCGGATGATGCTCTCGTAACGGGCGCGCAGCACCTCCCGGGGCAGGCCGCCTTCCACCATGTCCCAGGGGAACACCTCCGTCGCATCCTTCTCCCGGAACACGACCTCCGACAGCGCATCTGCGGGGGGAAGCTTGACCCTTCTCCCCGCCGCCGCCTGCCGGAGGATCCCTTCGACGCGACGGTCCGAAAGACCGAGGTAGCCCTGGAGGAGGGAAGAACGGGGGGAATCGGCGCGAACGCGCACGTTTCGCAGAGACCGGACCCCCTCGGACACGCACCGCTGGCGGAGCCGAAGATCGTCCTCCCGGGCCATGGGGGACCACTGCAGCGGGGTGAAGGGCTTGGGCACGAAGGAGGACAAAACGGCGGTGATCGTCCCCATCCGCCCGACCGACTTCGCCTCGCGAAGGACTTCACCGCGGAAGGCGGAGAGGAAGTCGACTGCGCCCCCCACCTCTTCCTCCACCCCGGCGCCCGGGACCCCCAGGAGGAAATACAGCTTGAAGGAGACGATCCCGGCATTCACCAGCGTCCGTGCGGCCGAGAAGAATTGTTCGTCCGCGACCCGTTTTCCGATTCGCGCCCGAAGCTCCTCGCTCCCGGCCTCCGGCGCCAGGGCGACGGTTTTGTGACCGCTTTCCGATAGGATCCCGGCGACCTCCTCGTCGACGAGGTCCGCCCGGACGGAGGCGGGGGAAACGGACCCGCCCCGGGAGAGGATCTCCCGCGAAAACGCCCGGAAGTGCCGCCAGTCGAGCACCGCCGCGCCGACCAGGCCCACCGTCTTCCGATGCGGCCAGAGGGCGTCCACCGTCGCGCGCACGTGGGCCAGGGGAATCTCGCGGAAATCCGGGCAGGCGTGCGCCGCCGCGCAGAACCCGCACCGTTTGGGGCAGCCGCGCGACGTCTCCACCAGCACCATTCTCCCCAGCTCCGCGTCCTGGGCCAGGATGGGGAGAACGGGGGGGAACTGGTCGAGGGAAAGCGTCTCCCGGACGACCCGTTCCGGGAATCCGGGACGGGGCAAAATGGTGGCAAGCCGCCCCGGGGGCACAAGCCCTTTCCCTTCCGAGGGGCCGTACCCGAGAACGTACCCGTCCGGCACGTAGACGCCGGGGATCTGGGCAAGGGCCTTGCGATATCCTTCGTCAGACGGCCGGGGGGGACCCAGGTCGAGGATCGACCCGATCGCCCTCTCTCCGTCTCCGACCACCACGGCGTCCGCAACCGTTCCCGCCGGTTCGGGGGAGAGCGACGCCGCGAATCCTCCCGCCAGTACCAACGGACGCCCCCTGTGCCGGAAGAGTTTCCCGGCGGCCCGGTCGGCGCGGAGGGGAGAAACTCCCCCGGCAGCCAGGAGCGCTGGTACGTTCAGCAGGTCGTTCTCGTAGGAAAGCGAGAAGGCCACGATGTCGAAATCGGAAAGGGGCCTGCTGCTCTCCAGGGTGGTGAGAGGGAGCCCGCGGCCGGCAGGCTCCCCGCGCGGCATTCGCCGCTTGCCGCCGTGGTGGAGGGGTTTTCCTGTCCGCTCCCTCGGCAGGAAGGCCCTCTCGCATACGGCGTCCGCCCGAGCGTTCACCCGGGCGTAAATGGTCAAGAACCCCAGGTTCGACATCGCCGCTTCGTACCGGTTCGGGTAGACGAGGGCGACCCGGACCCTTCCTCCCCACTCCTTTCGAACCGCCCCGACCTCGCGGGACAGGATCTCCTTGTGAAGCCGGCGGGTCTCCCACGTCATACGCTCGGAGGACGCCTGCGAAGGAACGTCGGGATGTCGAACTCCTCCAGTCGTTCTTCCTCGACCGGCTTCTCGATCACCGGAAGCGGGTCGATCTTTTCGGCTTCCTTTCCCTGGGCCCGCAAAAAGGTCGGTTTCTCCAGGTCCTCGCGTCCCACGAGCTTGATCGCGCGGCGGGGCGCCTTCCAGATGCTCTCGGCCACCCCGGTTTCGAACCCGGTGGCGATGACGGTCACCTTGAGTTCCTCCCCCATCGCGTCGTCGATCACGGCTCCGAAAATGATGTTGGCTTCCTCATCCGCCTCCTCCTGGATGAGCGCGGCGGCCTCGTGCACTTCGCTCATGGAGAGGGAGGCACCGGCCGTGATGTTGAAGAGGACTCCGCGCGCCCCCCGGATGGCCACGTCCTCGAGCAGGGGGCTGGAGATCGCCTTCTCCGCGGCCGCCATCGCCCGGTTCTGCCCCTCGGCGCCGCCCGTCCCCATCAGGGCCACCCCGGAACCCGACATGATCGTCTTCACGTCGGCGAAGTCGAGGTTGATGTACCCCGGCTTGGTCACCAGCTCGGAGATCCCGCGCACCGCCTGGTACAGGACTTCGTCGACCTTCCGGAACGCCTCCACGAACCGCATCTCCTTCCCGGCGATCAGGAGAAGCTTCTCGTTCGGGATCACGATGATGGTGTCGACGATGCTCCGAAGCTCTTTCAGGCCCACTTCCGCCTGCCTGCGCCTCGTTGCGCCCTCGAACGTGAACGGTCGGGTGACCACCGCGACGGTGAGCGCGCCCACCTCCCGCGCGACTTCCGCGAGGATCGGTCCTCCCCCCGTGCCGGTACCTCCTCCCAGCCCCAGGGTCATGAACACCATGTCGGCGCCCATGAGGGACTCGCGAAGGATATCCCGGTCCTCCTGGGCCGCCTGCCGTCCGATGTCGGGGTTGGCGCCGGCACCCAGCCCCTTGGTCAGTTTCGCTCCCATCTGGATTTTCAGGGGGGCAAGGTTCTTCTCGAGGGCCTGCGCATCCGTGTTCGCGGAGATGAACTCCACGCCCGTCAAGCCCTCCTCGATCATGGTGTTGATGGCGTTCCCGCCGCCGCCCCCGAGGCCGAACACCTTGATGACCGCGTGGCATTTGTTTTCCTCTACGAGAGTGAACATGGCTTTCCTCCTTCCGAACGTCCCGGTTTATTTAAAAAAACTCCGATAGAATCTTCTTTACCCGCCCCTTCCATCCCCCGCGGGTCTCCTCTTCCGCTTTCCCTGCCCCGATTTCCGAAATCTTCGCCCCGTAGAGGGTAAGCCCCACCGCGGTGGCGAACGTCGGGCTGTCCACCACTTCCGCCATTCCCCCGATCCGGATGGGAACTCCCCGCCGGACCGGCAGATGGAACACCCGCTCCCCCAGCTCGGGCAGGCCGTCGAGGCGGGACCCGCCCCCCGTGAGGACCACCCCTGCGCCGAGCATCTCCTCGAACCCCGAACGCAGGATCTCCTTCCTCAGGAGCGTGAAGATCTCCTCCGCGCGAGGTTCGATGATCTCGCTCAGGTATTGCCGCCGGATCGGCCTCGGCTGGCGTCCGCCCACCCCGGGCAACTCCACGAGTTCGTCCCGGCGGACCTTCTGGATCGCGGCGCATCCCGAGGCGACCTTCAGCGTTTCCGCATCCGATGCGGGGATCCGCAGCCCCACCGCCACGTCGGCGGTGATGTTCCCTCCCCCCAACGGCAGCACGAAGGTGTGGCGCAGCGCCCCGTCATAGAAGAGCGCCATGTCGACGGTCCCGCCGCCGAAGTCCAGCAGCGCCACGCCCACCTCCCGCTCCTCCGGGGTCAGCACGGCATCCGCGGAGGCCAGCGGCGACAGGACGATGTCGACGATGTTGATCTCCGCCTTCTCGACGCACCGCACCAGGTTCCGCGTGCTCGGCAAATCGTCGGTCACCACGTGCACCCGCGCATCCAGGCGGATCCCGGTCATCCCGCGGGGATCCTTGATTCCCGGCATGTCGTCGACGATGAACTCCTGGGTCAGCACGTGCAGGATTTCCCGGTCCGCCGGAAGCTCCACCGCCTTGGCCAGATCCAGGACCCGCGCCACGTCGGCATCCGTCACCTCCCGCTCGTTCCGCACGGAGACGGCCGCGTGGCTGTTGAACGACTTGATCAACGGCCCGGATACGCCGACCAGCGCGGAGTTGACCGGGAGGCCCGTCATTTTCTCGGCCTCGGCGACGCTCCTCATGATCGACTTGACGGTCGCGTCCACGTTGACCACGGACCCCTTTCGCATCCCCTCCGTCGGGCAGAGCCCCATGCCCAGGATTTCCAGCCCCTCGGGGGTGTTCTTCGCGATGACCGTCGCCACCTTGCTTGATCCGACATCCAGGCCGGTGATCACCGGCCCGCCCGGCGCATCCATTTATTCCCCCGACCGCACGAAGATGCGGCCTGCTGTTTTCAGATCCACGACTCCCTTTTCCTTCCCCAGGCTCGCCAGTTTCGGCATCGCCTCCTCCACGCGCCGCATCGCCTCGTCGAAGTCCATCAGGCCGATCTTCAGCTGAAGGCCGAAATCCCGGGTCACGAGCGTATACCCGTCCTGCGCGTCGAAGTGGACCTCCGAAATGTTCCGGCTCAGGGAACTCGATTCCGCGTGCCGCAGGAGGTCGATCGTCTTCTTCAGGTTCCGGATCGTCACCGGGTCCTTCGCCGCCAGGTCGTCACGGGAAAACCCGGTGAGGATCGGTTTGTCCTTCGCGTCGTACGCCGTCAGCCGCTTGAATATGGTTCCCTGATCGTCCACGTAGTAGAGGGCGTCCAGGTTGATCATCGCGACCGGTTCCCGCTCCTCGATAGTGAGCACGAGCTTGTCCGGGAACGACTTCCGGACGACAACCTCCCGCACGAACGGATGGGACCGAAGCCGCCGGCCGATCTCCTCCTTGGAGAGCGACCAGATGTTCCCCCCGGCGACCCCCTTGAGGATCCCCGAGATCTCATCCCCCGACACGTGCTCGCAGGGGTTCATGTCGACGACCCGCACCGAGAAGATGGCGGACCGCCCCAGCCAGGAGTAGACGGCCGCCCCCGCCGACCCCACGAGAAGAAGGGCCAACAGCGCGGCGGCCACCGGAAGCCACTGCCGGAGGGGGATTCGGCCGAGGTACGCTCCCTTTTTCTTCTTTTTCTTCTGCGTCGCGTGAGGCCGCTTCCGCTTCCCGAGCGACTTCTTGTGGTATGCCTTGTACTCGATCATCTACTTGTGCAACCCCGCATCGTCGAGAATCTCCTCGACGAGGTCCTCGAAGGAGACCCCGTCGAATCGGGCCGCCTTCGGCAGGAGGCTCGTCTCCGTCATTCCCGGGATCGTGTTCGCCTCCAGGAAGAAGAGGTTCCCCGCCGGGTCGACCCGGTAATCGACTCTTGCCGCGCCGCGCAACGACAAGGCGGCGGCCGCCGTACGGGTAAACTCCGCCGCCCGCGCGAGAATGTCCCGGTCCATCGGGACGGGGATCACGTACTCCGTCTGCCCGGCGGTGTACTTGGATCGGTAGTCGTAGAATCCGGAGCCCGATTTCGGAACGATCTCGATCGCGGGGAGGACCCTTCCGTTGACGATCCCCACCGTGATCTCCCTCCCCGGCACGTAATCCTCGACCAGCACCCGGCTGTCGTATTTCGCCGCCTCGGCCAGGGCCCCGCTCCATCCCTCGATGTCACGGACCACGCTGATCCCCACCGTGGACCCTTCCCGGTCCGGCTTCACCACGAGGGGAAACCCGAACGCCGGCGGAGCCGGAGAGGCAAGCGCATCCCCCTCGAACACGGCGTCGGGCGCGCAGGGGACGGAGGCGGCGGCGACGACCCGTTTGGCCAGCACCTTGCTCATCGAGACGGCGGAGGCGGTGACGCCCGACCCGGTATACGGCACGCGGGCCAGTTCCAGAGCGCCCTGAATGCATCCGTCCTCCCCCAGCCGGCCGTGGAGAGCGATAAAGGCCACGTCGATCATCGCCTCCCGGATCGCCCGGAGCCAGTCTCCCCGGATGTCGATCTCCACCACCGCGTATTTCTTTTTCCGCAGCGCCTCCGCGGCCGCAAACCCCGTCCGGAGGGACACCTCGCGCTCCGAGGACTCCCCGCCGAGAAACACCCCCACCGTCTTTTCCCGGAACCGCCCCTTCTCACTCATAGGCCATCCCCCACATCTTTACCTCGGTCGCCAGGGTGACCTTCGCCAGGGAACGAACCGCCTCCCTGCCCCGCGCGATGAGCCGCAGGACCTGGGTCGCGGTCGCCCGCCCCCGGTTGACCATGAAGTTGGCGTGCTTCTCCGAATACGCCGCGTCCCCTTCCCGGGCGCCTTTCATTCCCGCCCGCTCCAGCAGGACCGCAGCCCTCTCCCCTTCGGGGGGATTCCGGAACGTGGAGCCGAACGTCCGCTCGCCCCAGGGCTGGCTGGCCCGACGCCTCTCGTTCAGCTCCTTCATGCGGAAGAACGAGTCCCCGGAACGCCCGGGACGAAGGCGGAACTCCGCCCGCACGATGATCCCCGTCACGGGGTACTTCGCCGTCCGGTAGGAGAACCGGATCTCCTTCGCCGGGACGCGGTGAAGCTCCCCCGCGGCATCCACGATCTCCACCCACTCGACGATCTCCCCGATGGACCGCCCGAATGCTCCGGCGTTCATCATCAGCGCTCCGCCTATCGTGCCCGGGATCCCGCCCAGCTCCTCGATCCCGGAACAGGCGGACAGGGCGCACAGGACCACGAACCTCGGGAGCATCACGCCGGCCTCGGCGACCACGTTCCCGGCGTCACCGAAGAACACGTTTCCCATGTTCTTCTTGAGGCAGAGGACCGGTTCCCGAACGCCGTCATCCGACACGAGGAGGTTGCTGCCCGCGCCAAGCGCCTTCACCTGCCGGCCCGCGGCCCGCTCGGACGCGAGGACTTCCTGTATTTCCCGGACCGACCGGGGGAAGACAAGCCGGTCGACCGCCCCCCCGATTCCGATCGTGGTAAAGTCCCGCATCCTGGCGCCGATCGCCTCCTCGACCCTGCTCATCGTCCCTCCCGGCCGGCTGTTTTCCCCCGGGACATCAACGGGACACGACAAAATCTGCGAGTTTCCAGACATCCCCGGCCCCCATGATCAGAAATATGTCGCCAGGATGCAGGCGGGGCAGAACGTCTTCCCCGGCTTCCGTGGCTTTCCCCGCGTAAACAACCGCCTTGTGTCCGTGGTCCCGAATCGCCTCGCTGAGTCGCTCCCCCGAAGCACCCGGGATCGGCTCCTCCCCCGCCGGGTAGACATCGAACACGAGGAGCAGGTCCGCGTCGTGGAACGCCGAGATGAACTCCTGGAAGAGGGCGTTCGTCCGGGTGTACCGGTGCGGCTGGAAGCCGACCACGATGCGCCGGTCCGGCCACACTTCCCGGGCCGCGGCGAGCGTGGCAAGGATCTCGGCGGGGTGGTGCCCGTAATCGTCCACGACCGTCACGCCGTCCCGCTCCCCCTTGAGCTGGAACCTTCGGTGGACCCCCCGGTAGTCGGCCAGCCCCTCCCGGATCTTGTCGAAGGGGATCCCCAGCTCCGCGGCCACCGTCACCGCTGCGAGCGCGTTGCTCACGTTGTGCCGGCCGGGCGCGCTGAGCGAAACCTCCCCGAGCATCTCCCCGCGCCGGATCACCCGGAACCGGTTCACCATCCCCTCGGGCACGACGTCGTCCGCCCGAAAATCCGCCTGGTGGGAGAATCCGTAGGTGACGTATGTCTTCTGCAAGGAGGGGATCAGTTCCAGGACGTTCGGGTGATCCACGCACAAAACAGCGAACCCGTAAAAGGGCACCTTGTTCAGAAAGTGAAGGAACGTCTCCTTGATCTGCCCGATGCCCGAGTAGTAGTCGAGATGCTCGGGATCGATGTTGGTCACCACCGCCACGGTGGGAGACAGCTTCACGAACGATCCGTCGCTCTCGTCGGCCTCCGCCACCAGGAAATCCCCGGAGCCCAGCTTGGCGTTGGATCCGAGGCTGTTGAGCTTCCCTCCCACGACGGCGGTCGGGTCCCACCCCGCCGCCGCGAGAACGGTGGCCACCATCGAGGTGGTGGTCGTCTTTCCGTGCGTTCCCGCGATGGCGATGCCGTATTTCATCCGCATGAGCTCGGCGAGCATCTCCGCCCGGGGGATGACCGGGATCTTTCTGCGGTGCGCCTCGCCCACTTCCTCGTTGTCCGGCCGGACGGCCGAGGAAACCACCACCACGTGGGCGTCTTCCGGTATGTTGGCGGCGCCGTGTCCGGACCGGATCTTCGCCCCGGCAGCCTCCAGCCGCTCCGTGATGTCGGAGAGCCGCAGGTCCGATCCGGTGACCCGGTAGCCGAGGTTCAGGAGCAACTCCGCGATTCCGCTCATCCCGATCCCGCCGATTCCCACGAAGTGGATTCCCAGCCCTTTTCTATACACCGTCGTCCGCTCCCATCCCCATCTTGCGCAATGCCGACCGCATGATCTGCCGGGCCGCATCCGGCCGGGAGAACGCCTGGGCTCCCTCCTCCGCCGCTCTCCTTCTGTCGGGTTCTTCCGCCCACAGGGAAAACGCCTCCCCGACCTTCTCCACCGCCGCCCGTTCCTGCCGGATCCAGATCCCGCCGCCTGCCGCACAGAACTCCTCGGCGTTTCGTTCCTGGTGGCGGTCGGCAGCGAAGGGATACGGGATCAGAACGCACGGCCTGCCGAAAAGCGCCGCCTCCGCGAGGGAGAGGGCACCGGCGCGCATCAGCACGGCGTGGCAGCGGGCATAGACGTCCCCGATCCGCTCCGTAAAGGGAAACGGCTCGACGGGGAGTTCCTCCCGTTTCACCGTATCTTGGACGGCGGCGAATTCCCGTTCCCCGGTCTGCAGGAGAAACCGCATTGCTTTGCCCCCGTTCTTCACGGCCCGCCCCATACCGAGCACGATCTCGTTGATCGCCCTGGCCCCCTGGGACCCCCCCACCGCAAGGACGGTGAAGGGCGGCGGAGGCGGTGCACCGCTCCGTGACTGCTCCGCCGCCTCCACGATCTCCCGCCGGACGGGGTTCCCGTACACGGACGCGCGCCCCCGCGGGAAAAAGGGCATCGCGCCCGTAAATCCCGCGTACACGTGCCGTGCCAACCTCCCGAGCATCCGGTTCGACCGGCCGGGGACCGCGTTCTGCTCCTGCAGGAACAGCGGAACCCCCGAGGATGCCGCCGCCAGCGACACGGGGACGGAAGCATACCCCCCCACACCGAACACGAAATCGGGGCACCTGCGGCGAAGGATCCGGAACGAGGGGCCAAGCCCGCCGAGCATCATCGCCATCCCGCGCAACCCGCCTGCACCCTTGCCGCGGATCGGCCCCGAGGGGACGAATTCGATCTCGAAGCCCCGGGCCGGCACTGCCCTTGCCTCGAGGCCCTTCTCGGTCCCGGCGAAGCAGACGGAACCTCCCGGAGAAAGGGAAAGAAATTCCTCAGCAAGCGCTATCCCCGGGAACACGTGCCCGCCGGTTCCCCCGCCGGCGATCAACAGGTTCAGCGACAAATACCTCCGCTCCTTTCATCGAGATGTTGGTGAGGATACCGATCGCCGCCAGATGGAGGACGAGGGAGCTCCCCCCGTAGCTCAGGAACGGCAGGACCATTCCCTTGGGCGGAAGCATCTTCAACCCCACCATCATGTTCGCGAGAGCCTGCACGCCGATCACGATCGACACCCCCATCGCGAAATACTTCCCGAACGGGTCGCGGGCGCGGCGACCGATCCGGAACCCCACCCAGACGAGCGTCATGAAGCAGGCGCCCACGGCGACCACCCCCGCAAACCCGAGCTCCTCCCCGATGACGGAGAAGATATAGTCCGTGTGCATTGCCGGGAGGTAGAAAAGCTTCTGCTTCCCGGCGCCGATTCCCGTCCCGAGGAGGCCCCCGTTCGAGAACGCGATGAGGGACTGCACCACCTGGTAGCCCGCCGACTGGGCCTGGGAGAACGGGTCGAAGAATGCCGACAGACGGGCCATCCGGTACGGTCGCGCGGCGATCGCCAGGACCATGCCGACGATTCCCAGAACGCCGCATCCCGCGAGGTATTTCCACGGAAACCCGGCGATCACCAGAAGCGCCAGGAACGACCCGGTGATGACCACCGCCATCCCGAAGTCCGGCTCCTTGAGGATCAGCGCCACGTAGCCCATCAACACGGCGAGCAACGGCAGGAACCCCCGTACCCCATCGCGGAAGTTCTCCCCCTTCCGGTCGATCGCATAGGCGCCGTAGGCGATGAGGGTGAACTTGGCGAGCTCGGAAGGCTGGAAGGTGAAGAACCCCAGGTTGATCCACCGGGAAGCGCCGTTTGCCGTGTGCCGGATCCCGGGCACGTAGACAAGGATGAGGAGCAGGAGGGTTCCCCCCATGAGGACACCGATCCGGCGGCGGAAGATGTCGTAGTCGACCCGGGAGACGAAGAGCGCCAGGGACGCCCCCAGGACGAGGAAGAGAACCTGCCGCTTGAAATAGTACGCCGCATCGTGTCCGAGCCTCTCGGACGCCTCTGCCGTCACCGACGAGGCGCTGTACACCATCACGGCCCCCAGGCCCACCAGGACCAGCGTGCAGAGGGTAAGAATCAGGTTCTCGTGCCGCTTCCCGATGTTCATTCGGCCAGCCCCCTCACCGCTTCGCGGAACGCCTCGCCGCGCTCCTCGAAATTGCGGAACATGTCGAAACTGGAACAGGCCGGGGAAAGCACCACCACATCGCCCGCCCGCGCATTCGCGGCGGCCGCACGGACCGCCTCCTCCAGAGAGTCGGCCCCCAGGAGGGGCACCGTCCCCGAAAGATCCCGCACCATGCGGTCCCGGGCCTCGCCCAGCAGGATCACCGCGCGGGTCTTTCGCGCGAGCGTCTCGCGGAGCGGGCGGAAGTCCAAACCCTTGTCCTTCCCCCCGGCGATCAGCCACACGGGTTCGGAGAATCCCTCGAGGCACTTGACCACCGCGCCCACGTTCGTCCCCTTCGAGTCGTTGAAGTAGGACACCCCCCGCACGTTCCGGACGAACTCCACCCGATGCGGAAGCCCCCGGAAGGTCTGGAGGCATTCCCAGACCGCATCGGGAGGGACCCCCATGCGCCGGGCCGCCCCGATCGCCGCCATGGCGTTCTCCTGGTTCTGGATACCCCGGGTCTTGAGGAGGGAGAGCGGGTACCGCTCGTCGACGGGGCCGCCACGGTACACCATCTCCTCCCCGTCCCGGAACACGCCCGTGGCAAGGGAACGGGAGAGCGAAAACGGCACCTGCACGGAAGGGATGACGCGCAACCGGCCGGTGATCTCCCGGTCGTCGGCGTTCACGACGGCCGAGTCTTCCCGGCCCTGGTTCCGGAATATCCCCATCTTCGTTTCGGCGTAGGCGGAAAAGTCGGAATACCGGTCCCGATGGTCCTCGGTGATGTTCAGGAGGACGGCCACGGACGGACGGAAGGCGTCGATCGACTCCAGCTGAAAGCTCGAGACCTCGACCACGGCCCAGTCGTGCGGGTCCGGAGGAGCGCTGACGAAGGGGGTCCCCAGGTTTCCTCCGACGAAGACCCGGGGAAAGACCAGGGACGCCATGTTCCCCAAAAGCGTCGTGACCGTCGACTTCCCGTTCGTTCCCGTCACCGCAGTCACGTTTCCGGAAAATCGACGGAAGCCGAGTTCCAGTTCCCCCCACACGGGGGTCCCGACGCGGGAAAGCGCCTGGAGGGGTAGGCTCCCGCGCGGGACCCCGGGGGAAAGAATCACGAGGTCCGCCCCCGGCACAGAGGTTTCCGCCATTCTTCCCTGGACAAATGCGATCTGCGGAGGCAGGGGGTGCCCGAGAGTCCGCTCCACGTCCTCTTTCGGGCGCTCGTCGAAAAGCGTGACGACGGCCCCCTCGCCCTGGAGGAAGAGGGCCGAGGCGAACCCCGATATGCCGGCTCCCACCACGTGTGCGTTTTTCCCACGAAACGTCTCCATCTCACCGAATCTTTAGCGTGCTGATGGCCAGCAGCGCCAGGATGATCGAGATGATCCAGAACCGGACGATGATCTTGGGTTCCGCCCATCCTTTCAGTTCGAAGTGGTGGTGGACCGGCGCCATCCGGAAGATCCGCTTCCGCGTGGTCTTGTAGGAAAAGACCTGGAAGATGACCGAGAGGGCCTCCATCACGAATACGCCGCCCACCAGGATCAGGACGATCTCCTGCTTCACCATCACGGCCACGACGCCCAGCGCGGCGCCGAGGGACAGTGACCCGGTGTCCCCCATGAACACCTGGGCGGGATAGGTGTTGAACCACAGGAATCCGATGCCCGCCCCCGCCATCGCGCCGCAGAAGATGGTGAGTTCCCCTGCCCCCGAAACGTACGGAATCTGCAGGTAATTCGCGATCTTCACGTGGCCCGTGAGATACGCGAAGAGCATGTAGGTCCCCGCGGCGATGATGGAGGGGCCGATGGCCAGTCCGTCGAGACCGTCGGTCAGGTTGACGGCGTTCGACGTTCCCACGATCACGATGATGATGAACGGAATGTATGCGATTCCCAGGGCGGGGTTCAGCTTCTTGAAGAAGGGGATGCTCACCTTGTCCTGGATCCCCACGTCCATGTAGATGAGCGTTGCCGCTACCCCCGCAAGGAGGATCTGGCTCGCGAACTTCGCCTTCACGCTCATGCCTTTTGCGTCCTTCCGGATCACCTTCTTGTAGTCGTCATAAAAACCGATGGCGCCGTATCCGAAGGTTACGAATACGGCGATCCAGATATAGGAATTCGTGAGGTTCGCCCAGAGAAGGGTCGGGATCACAACGGCGAGGACGATCAGAAGCCCTCCCATCGTGGGGGTCCCTTCCTTGGCGAGGTGCCGCTCCGGGCCGTCCTTCCGGATGGACTGCCCGATCTGATGGGAGCCGAGTTCGCGGATGAGCCATGGCCCGATGATGAAGCAGAGCAGGAGCGCCGTGATCGAGGCATAGATCGTGCGAAACGTGATGTACCGGAATACGTTGAAGAACGAGTAGTCCACGTGCAGCGGATAGAGAAGGTGGTACAGCATCAGGCTAGGCCCACTCCTTTTCCACGACCTCGACGATCTTGTCCAGCTGCATCCCTCTTGACCCTTTGATCAGGATGATATCCCCTTCCCGCAGCGCACCCGTCACCGCGTCGCGCAGCGCCTCCCGGTCCCCGACGTGCGTTACCCGTCCGGGATCCATCCCCCCCTCCTGCGCCCCGAGGGCGATCGACGATGCCTCCTTCCCGTAGGTGAACAGGAGATTTGGCTCCATTCCGGCAACCATGTGCCCGATCCGGAAGTGGGAGACGCCGGCCGCCTCTCCCAGCTCCAGCATGTCCGCCAGGATCACGACGCTTCGCCGCCCGCGCCGGAGGGCATGGAGACTCCTCAGGGCCGCCTCCACGGAAGCGGGGTTCGCGTTGTAGGTGTCGTCCAGGAGCAGCCCTCCACC
>JBFKGZ010000043.1:0-19952 GCA_041633075.1 Candidatus Deferrimicrobiaceae bacterium
CGAATCGTAGTCCGGGGAAAACGACACGTCGAATTTCATGTTTCCCGTGACCGTAACCTTCTCCGGATCGACGCCGAGGGCGATCATCCGGCGGGCATCCTCTTCCGTCTGCATGGCGACGGCAGTAACGCACGCGAGGACTCTTGCGAAAAAGAAACGCAACCGCCCGTACCCGCGAAACGATCGTTCCGAGATCCTCCCGTTCAGGATGACCACGGGAATCCCCCGTTTCGCGCACTCTCCGAGGAAGTTCGGCCAGATCTCCGTTTCGAGGATCGCCACGATGTCCGGCCCGACCCGGTCGAGGAATTTCCCGGAAATGCGAGGGAGGTCGAAGGGGAAATAAAACGTCTCCTCGACGAGGCCGGCGAGCGCTTTTCCCGCCACCTCCTGCCCGGTAATCGTTACCGTCGAGAAAAAAAGTTCCGCGGAGGGGAGCTGTCCCTTGAGAGCGCGTGCGAGGGGAACCGCCGAGAGGGTTTCTCCCACCGAGACCGCATGGATCCAGATCCGGTGCTTCCCCGCCGGAGGGGAAATGCGGCCGAGACGAACTCCGAGGCGGTCCGGAAAATTCCTCCTCCGTTTCGCGGAGAGGCTCATCCAGGGGATCCACGCAGGGGCCGTCAGCACCAGGGCGCCTGCCAGGCCCAGGTTGTACAGGAAATGCGCCCGGCTGCCCGGGAGAAAAGGCTTCCCTGTCCTTTCAGGAGCTGCCAGGGGGGCCCTCCGCAGCGTATTTCCTCTCCTCGAACTGCTTGAGGTAGAACGAGCGGTAACGTGACTCCCGCGCAAGGAGCTCCTCGTGCCCTCCGCTCTCGATGATCCGCCCCTCCTCGACCACCAGGATCACATCGGCGTTGCGGACCGTGGAAAGCCGGTGGGCGATCACGAAGGTGGTCCTTCCCCGCATGAGGTCCTCGAGAGCCTCCTGAACCACGCTTTCCGAATCGGTGTCGAGGGCCGAGGTCGCCTCGTCCAGGATCAGGATCGGGGCGTCCTTGAGGATCGCCCGGGCGATGGCGACGCGCTGCCTTTCCCCCCCCGACAGTTTCAGTCCCTGTTCGCCGATGACCGTCTCGTACCCCTCCGGCATCCGGGAAAGAAACCCGTGCGCGTTCGCCCGGCGAGCCGCCTCCTCGATTTTCTCCATCGAGGCGTCCGGCATCCCGTAGGCGATGTTGTTGCGAACGGTATCGTTGAACAGGATCGTGTGCTGACTGACGATGCCGATCCGGGAGCGCAGCGAGGCAAGGGATACGTCCCGGATGTCCGTGCCGTCGATCCGGATCGCCCCGTTCTGGGGATCGTAGAACCGGGGGAGCAGGTCGACGAGCGTGGTTTTGCCGGCTCCGCTCGACCCCACGATGGCCAGCAGCGTGCCGGGAGGAACCCGGAAGGCGATGTCCTTCAGGATGTACTCCCCTTGCTCGGAATACCGGAAATCAACGTGATCGAACACGATTTCCTTTTCGATTCCAGCCAGGTCCGGCGCATCTTTTTTCTCCGTGACATCGGGCAGCGTGTCCAGGACTTCGAACACCCGGCTGGCGGCGGCGATCCCCTGCTGGATCACGTTGTTGATCCGGGAAAGGCTCTTGACGGGCTCGTAGAGCATGAAGAGAGCGGTCATGAAGGAGAAGAAGTTCCCCGGCGTGCTCTGGCCGTTCACGACGCTGTACCCGCCGTAGAAGATGACCGCGGCGGCGCCCACCCCCGCGAACATCTCCGAGAGAGGGGAGGTCATCGCCTGGACCTTCACCACCTTCATGCTCAGCCGGAACAGCTTGTCGTTGCGGGTCGCGAACCGGTCCACCTCATACTCCTCGGCGCCAAAGGACTTCACAAGCTTCGCGCCGCTGATCGTTTCCTGCAGGTGGGAGGTCAGCCCCCCCGTTACCTCCTGGGTCCGGATGCTCGTCCTTCGGAGCTTCCGGCCGAACCGGGCAATGGGCCAGAACGCGAGGGGAAACGCCACGAGGGCGACCAGTGCCAGTTTCCAGTCACGGTAAAAAATGACTCCCACGAGGAAGAGCGCGGAAAATACATCCTTGATGAGGCCCGTGACCGCTTCCGTCACGGCCCCCTGCATGAGTCCGACGTCGTTGGTAACCCGGGACATCAGGGCGCCGGTGGGATGCTTCATGTAGAAGGAAAGGGAGAGGGACTGCATGTGGCGGTAGAGGTGGTCGCGGATGTCCCGGATGACCCGCTGCCCGACTCCGCTCATCAGATAGCTCTGGGCGAACTCGCACACCCCCTTGATCAGGTAGACCCCCAGGACGAGCAAGGGGATGATGGCGAGCCGGGTGGCGTCCTTGTCGATGAAGATATCGTCGAGCGCGGGCTTGACGAGAAAGGCGATCGCGCCCCGGAAGGAGGAAACGATGATCATGAACACCATCGCGAGCACGAGCCGCAGGGTGTACGGACGGACATAGGCGAGCATGCGCCGGTAGACCGTCATCCCCATACCGCACCCGCCTCCTGCGCCAGCATATCCACCACCGCTTCCGACGGACCCGTCCCGGCCAGGACTCCCCGCAGTCCCCGGCACGCTTCGGACAGTTTCTCCCGCTTTCCGTCGTCGGCCAAGAGGTCACCGATCTCCTGCGCCATCGTCTCGGGGCGGCACTGTTCCTGGATCAGTTCCGGCAGAAACTTCCGGCCCGCCACGATGTTGGGCAAACCGATGAACGGGACCTGGGCCATCCGTTTCCCGATCCGATAGGTCATAAACGACGTCCGGTAGACGATCACGTGCGGGACGCCGAGCAACGCCAGTTCCAGGGTCGCCGTCCCGGAGGCGGCAAGCGCGGCCTTCATTCCCCGAAACACCAGAAACCGCTCGTTTTCCACTATTGTCAAAGGGAGTGCGCTCCCCGTCAACCCCGCCTGGATCGTCTCCCGGAACTCCGGCCCGGCGAGCGGAACGGCGAAGTGGACATCGGGGAAGCGGACCACGATCCTGCGGGCCGCCTCGACCATCAAGGGGAAGTGCCTGCGTATCTCTCCCGGCCGGCTTCCGGGCAGCAGGCCAACGACCCGCTTTCCTTCCGGGATCCCGAACGTTCCCGCGTCCGCGGGGGCGTCGAGGTAAGGCGCCAGCTCGTCGAGAAGGGGATGACCGGCGAACCGGACGTTCACCCCTTTTCTCTTCAGAATCGCTTCTTCGAAAGGGAAAGGGACGACCACGCCCCTCGTGAACCGGGCCAGTTCCTCGGCCCGCCCCGCCCTCCATGCCCAGAGCTGCGGAGGGATGTAGTAGACCACGGGGATCCCTCCGGCATTCGCCTTTTTTCCCACCCGAAAGTTGAATTCGGGAAAATCGACGAGGAGGAGCGCCCCGACATCGGGGCTCTTCACCCTGCGCACCGCCACGCGCAGTGCGCGGGCGATCGCCGGGAGGAGGCGGATCACTTCGGTCATCCCGACTACGGAGATCTCCCCGTAATCGAACAGGAGGCGCACCCCCTCGCCCGCCAGGCGGGCGCCGCCGATACCCTCCATCGGAGCAGCGGGAAATCGCTTGCGGAACGCGCGGGCGACCCCCACCGCGTACGTCTCCCCCGAGGGTTCCCCGCAGAGGATGAACAGCGTCTTGGCCGGCTGCCTCAACGGCGCCTCATATTCCGAAGAATACGAAAGGCAACCTCCAACGCCGCGAGCCCGTCCTCCCCGGAAACGCGCGGCGCGGCTCCGGTCCGGGCACAATCGACGAAGGATCGGATCTCGTCGCGCAGAGCGTCCCCCTTTTCCGTTTCATGCACTTCGCCGGTAATTTCCGGCGGGCCACCCGGTCCCTTGGGGAAGACCCGCCGGTAGATCTGGATCTGGTTCTCGATGAAGTCCATCGATACATAGGCATCTTCCTGGAAGATCCGGATCTTTCGCTGCTTGCGCATGGACACCCTGCTTGCCGTTACGTTGGCCACGCATCCATTGTCAAAGGTGAGCCGGGCATTCGCGATGTCGACGTTCGGGGAGATCACCGGCACTCCGACGGCGTTGATCCGGGCCACGGGCGACCGCACGAAGGAGAGGAGGAGATCGATGTCGTGGATCATCAGGTCGAGGACCACATCCACGTCCGTGCCCCGTCCCCCGAACATGCCGAGTCGGTGGCATTCGACGAACCGGGGTTCCTTCAATATGGAGGTGGCGGAGATGACCGCGGAGTTGAACCGCTCCAGGTGCCCGATTTGGAGGACGAGGCCGCGCTCGGCAGCCTCCCGCACCAGGATCCGTCCCTCCCGGACGGTCGCCGCGATCGGCTTCTCGAGGAGGATGTGGACCCCTGCCCGCATCGCCTCCCGGGCAACCCGGAAATGGGCGGTCGTGGGCACCGCGATGGAGACCGCGTCGACTTCCCGCAGCAGTTTCCGGGAGTTCTCGTAATAGGTGGTCCCGAATTCCTCCGCGACCGCCTTCCCCCTCTCCCGGTCGGCGTCGCAGACCCCGGTGAACACGACGTCGTCGAACGACGCAATCTTCTGGGCGTGCAGTTTTCCGAGGTATCCGACACCGATGACGCCTGCCCGAAGCATGCGCTACCTTTGCACCCCTCGCTTGCTGGACCGGACGAATTCCAAGAGATCCCGGACTTCGGGGAGAGACTCCGTCTCCGACTCCGCCCGGCGGAGCGCCTCCCGCATCGGCAGACCCGAACGGAACAGGATCCGGTACGTTTTTTTGAGCTCCGCGATCGTCTGTTCCGAAAACCGGTTCCTTTTCAGGCCGATGAGGTTCAACCCGTACAGTCCGCTCCCCTTCTTCCCGCGCGCCACGACCGCCGTCACGTAAGGCGGGATGTCGAGGGGAATTCCGGAAAGCGCCCCGATGATCGCATGCGAGCCGATGCGGACGAACTGGTGGACCCCCACGAGCCCGCCGATGATCGCCCCCTCCCCGACGTCGACGTGTCCGCCCAGCGTCGCCGCGTTGGCCATGATCACCCTGTCGCCGACGTGACAGTCGTGCGCGACGTGGCAATAGGCCATGAGAAGCACGCCGTTCCCGACCCGGGTCATACCCCCGCCGGAGAGGGTTCCCCGGTTTACCGTGACGAACTCCCGGATGGTGCATCCCTCGCCGATTTCCACCCAGGTCTCCTCCCCCCGGAACTTGAGGTCCTGGGGCGGTGCGCCTACCGAGGCGAAGGAGAAGATGCGGGTTCCCCGCCCGACCCTGGTGTGGGATTCGACGATCGCGTGCGCACCGATCCGGCACCCGTCCCCCAGCGTCACACGGGGCCCGACCATGGCGTAGGCACCCACCTCGACGCCTTCCCCGAGGGAGGCATCGGGATCGATGATCGCCGTCGGATGAATCATCGCGGACCTCCTTCGTTGCCTTTCGCCCCTGGCTGTTCCCCCAGGGAGGCCGTAAGGTCGGCCTTTGCGGCGAGGACGCCGTCCACGGTCGCCTGCCCGTGCATCTTCCAGACCGGGCCCTTGTGGGCGATGATCGTGCACTCGAGCCGGAGCTGGTCCCCCGGCAGGACGGGCCGGCGGAATTTGCAATTGTCGATGCCGGCGAAATAGGCGATTTTCGCCTCGTTCTCCATCGCCTTGAGCGCGAGGAATCCGCCCACCTGGGCCAACGCCTCGATGATGAGCACGCCGGGCATGATGGGGTGGCCGGGGAAGTGCCCCGTGAAGAAGGGCTCGTTGATCGTGACGTTCTTGAGTCCGACAATACGCCGCCCCGGCTCAAATTCCACGATCCGGTCCAGGAGCAGGAAAGGGTAACGGTGCGGCAGCAATCTCATGATCTCCTGCACGGTGAACATGTCACTTCCCCTCCCTCGTTTTTTTTCCTTCCTCGAGCCGTTTCACGCGGCGGAAAAGCTCCGGCAATTTCGGCAGCAGGGTCGACATCCGGAGCCAGGTGGGGTGCGGCATCGCGGGGATTCCCGACCATACCCGGGATTCCGAGGCGCGCAGCGAATCGGGGACGCCGCACTTCGCCCCCAACATGATATCGTCCTCCACTTCGAGATGGCCCGCGAGTCCCGCCTGTCCTCCGATCATGACGCGGCTGCCGATCCGCGTGCTCCCGGAGATTCCGGCCTGCGCCGCAATTGCCGTGCCGCTGCCGATCACCACGTTGTGCGCGACCTGGATGAGGTTGTCCAGCTTGGCCCCTCGACAAACCCGGGTGACTCCCAGCGTCGCCCTGTCGATGGTCGTGTTCGCCCCGATCTCCACGTCGTCCTCGATCTCGACGGTTCCCACCTGGGGGATCTTCCGCAACCCTTCGGCCGTCGGGGCGAATCCGAAGCCGTCGCTCCCGATGACGCACCCTGCGTGCAGGATCACGCGGGCACCCACCTTGACGCCGTGGTACAGCACGACGTTGGGATAGACGAGGCAATCCGGCCCGATGCTCACCCCTTTCCCCACGCAGACGCCGGGGAACAGGACGGTGCGGTCACCCACCTCGGCGCCTTCCCCGATGGCCACGAACGGCGATACGGTTACGTCTGTCCCAATGCGGGAGGACGGGTCGACGGCCGCTCTGTCCGATATCCCGGGGGCAGGACGTTCCGGAGGATGGAACGTCTCGACGGCGCACGCGAAGGTGTAGTAGGGGTTGTCGGAAACAAGGAACGCCGCCTGCGCCTCGGGGACGGGCTCCCTCGCGATGATCGCCGAGGCGCTCGAATCCTTGGCGAAACGGAGGTACTTCGGGTTCGCGAGAAATGTCACCTGCCCCGGCCCCGCCTCCTCGATCGGGGCGATGCCGGAGACCACGACATCTTCCCCGCCGACCAACGCAGCCCCGATCCGGGCAGCGAGGTCGGAAAGGCGGAACTCACTTCCCACCAGGCTTCTCCTTGTTCACCAATGCCAGCACCTTGGCGGTGATATCCAGCGAGGGATCGAAGTGTACTACCCCGCTGCTTCTCTCGAGCAGGAGGTCGATCTTCTCTTCCTGCACGATCTTGTCCACCTGTCCCTCGACGATCTTGAGGACATCGCGGGTAAGGTCCCTCTGGCGGTTCTGCATCTCGGTCTCCGATTCCTGGGAGACCTTGCGCAGTTCCGCGACTTTCCCGCCGAGGGCCTCCTCTTTGGCTTTCAGCTTCTCCTTGCTCAGAAGGATCTTCTGCTTGTCGAGATCCTCCTTCATCTTTCGTGCTTCCTCGCTCAACACATCGATCTTTTTCTTCAGCTCCTCGTACCGGTCCTCCATCTTCTTTCTCGCTACCTTTCCGGCATCGGACTCGTTCAGGACCTTGTTGACGTCGATCACGGCCACCTTGAGCCCCTGCGCAAATGCCGGTCCCGCGGCCAGAATGGCCGCCGCAGCCACCGCCGCGAAGATTCGAAACCACTTCTTGTGCATCGCCGTACCTCCTGTTTAAAATGCCGTTCCGATCGTGAACTCCACCACAAGCTTCTCTTCGCCGGGACCGGGGTTCAGGTTCCATCCCCATTCGATCCGCAGGGGCCCCATGGGGGAGTACCAGCGGACGCCGACCCCTGCCGCATACTTTAACGCCTCGCCGTCCCACGGCCAATCCCCCTGCCGCCAGGTATTTCCCATGTCGAAAAACAGGACCCCCTTGAACCCGAGCTCGCCGACGAGGGGGAAAATGTATTCCAAGTTCACCACCAGATCCTTGTTTCCGCCGATCCGCTCGCCGGTATTCGGATCCGTCGGGGAGAGGGTCCGGGATTTGAATCCCCGGATGTTGTAGGGCCCCCCCAGGAAAAACCGTTCGAAGAGCGGGACTCTCCCTCCCACCGTACTGATCGCGTGCCCCCACAGAAAGTTCCCGGAAAGGACGGTCGATTCCGTGACGGGGTAATACGCCTTCGTGTTCAGGAAGTATTTCACGAAGTCCGAGTCGCCCCCCAAGGGGCCTCCTGCATATTCCACCGTCGCGGATTGCACGGTCCCCCGCGAAGGGTCGATGTACCTGTCCGTGGTGTTCCTTCCCAGGTGGAGCGTGAGGCTCCGGGTCTGCTGCCTCCCCTTGCCGAACTCTTCCTTCAAAATCGGGGAGACGGCTTCCCCGGGGTCGATGATCTCCACGCTGTCGAGCCGGAAGGACAGGCTGGCGGATGTGTTCCGGGTGAACGAATACCCGAAGCCGGCCTTCCCGCCGGTGGACTTTCGCTCGAAATCGGTGTATTCCGTCCGCGTGTTGTAGGCGTTCAGCAGCAGGCTGAAGTTGGAATCGAGAAAATAGGGATCCCGGAAGTCCAGGCTGAACACCGTCCTGCGGGCCCCGAACTGGGAGTTGAGGGAGCCCTTCCAGCCTTTTCCGAAGAGGTTGTTCTCGGTCACCTGGACCACGCCGAAGATCTTGTCCACGGTGCTGAACCCCACTCCGCCCGACAGGGTTCCGGTCGGCCCCTCCTGCACCAGGACCTTGACGTCCATTTCCTGGGGCACCGCCGAGGGCGCGGTGCTGATCTTGACGTCCTTGAAATAGGTGAGGCGGGTGAGGTTTTCCCTGCTTCGCTTCAGCCCTGTGGCGGTGTACGTCATGCCGTCGGCCACGTCGAGGTTGCGCCGGATCACACGGTCGAGCGTCTTGGTGTTTCCGGCCACCTCCACCTTCCCGAACCGGAACTTGTCTCCCTTCTCCGCCTTGTACATCACGTCGGCAAGGGGATATTCCTTCCGCTTTTCCACAAGGGGGGACACGATCGCAAGGGCGTACCCCTTGTCGTTTATGGCCGTGGTCAGGGAGAGGACGTCCGAGAGAAGGGTCTCCCGGCTGAACACATCGCCTCGCTTGAGCTTCACAGCCTTTTGTTGCTCCTCCTCGGACAGGCCGGATTCCCCGGAGAAGCGGATCTCCCCCACGCGGTACTGCCGGCCCTCGAACACGCGGATCGTCACCAGCAGTCCCTCGGGCTCCCTTCCGATCTCGGGATCGGAGACCTTGGAGTCCAGGAACCCGTTGTTCTGGTACAGCGCCTCGATCCGCCGGACATCGTTTTCGAGAATGTCTTTCTTGAAGGTCCCCGAGTCGGTGATGAACGAGAAGATGCCTTTCGTGCGTGTTTCCATCGTTTTGCGGATTTTCTTCTCTCCCAGAAACCGGTTCCCGGTGATGCGGATCTTCTCGATCATGAGCTTTTCCCCTTCCGACACACGGAAGGAGACGCGGATGGAGCCGTCCGCCTCCTCCTGTACGGAGGGGTCGACGGTCGAGTCGTAATATCCCCGGTTCTGGTAGACTTCCCGCAATTTGCGCGCCGACTCCTTGACTTTCTCTTCCTGGAAGAGGGTGCGCTCCTTGATGGTGAGCGCCGCCTTGAGGTCGTCATCCTCCACTTCCTTGTTCCCCTCGATGACGATCGAGGAGACGATCGGCTTCTCGGTTACGAGCACGGTCAGAAGAAGACCGCCGGGCTCCTCCTCCGCGTCGATTTTCACGTCGGAGAAATACCCCATCCGGTATACCGCCTTCACGTCCGCCCGGATCCTCGCGGGATCGAACTCCTCACCCACGCGGGATTCCATGACGCGGAGAATCGCGTCGGACCCGACCCGGGTCGCCCCTTCCACCCGGATTTCCAAGATGGGAAAGCCGGCAGCCCCGGCACACGGGAGAACGACCGCCGAGATCGCCAGGAGGGCCGCAAATGCCAGCCCCGTCACCCGCAGGGCGGTCACCGCACGATCACCCCGTCGTCGATCTTCAGGACCCGGTGCATTTTGCCGGCCAGCTCTTCGTTGTGGGTTACGACCACCAGGGAAAGTCCCTTGCTCCGGTTCAACTCCCCGAGAAGATCGGCGACGCCTCCTGCGGTTTCCTTGTCCAGGTTTCCGGTGGGTTCGTCGGCCAGGAGGATTTCGGGGTTCATCGCCAACGCCCGGCAGATGGCCACCCGCTGCAGTTCGCCCCCGGAAAGTTCCCCGATGCGGTGGGTAGCCCGGTCGGAAAGCCCGATCTCCGAGAGGAGGTCCTTCGCCCGTTTCCCGGCCTCTTCCCAGGCCATCCCGGCGATCAGGCAGGGAAGCATCACGTTCTCCCGTGCATCGAATTCGGGCAGCAGGTGATGGAACTGAAAAACGAAACCCACGGTCCGGTTCCGGAATTCGGCGAGCTTTCCCTCGGGCATCAACGTCACGTCCCGCCCGTCGTAGAGGACACTCCCCGAGGTCGCCCGGTCGAGGGTTCCCACGATCTGGAGAAGGGTCGTCTTGCCGACCCCCGATACCCCGACCACGCCGAGCATCTCCCCCCGATCCAGCGTGAAGGAGATCCCTTTTAGGACCTCGATCGCACCGCCCCGTTTCGGAAACTCCTTGCGAAGGTTCTCGACGCGGAGAAACCCGGTGCTATTCATACCGGATCGCCTCCGCGGGATCGATGAGGGAGGCCTGCCGGGAGGGGTACAGGGTGGCGAGAAAACAGATCAGGATCGAGCTTGCTCCGACGAGGATGAGGATCTCCGGGGAAAGGTCCACCGGCAGGGTAGAGATGTAGTACACGTCGCTCGGCAGCCGGATGAACTCGTACCGGCGAAGGAGATAGCACAGAAGGGTCCCCAGGATCGATCCCGCGACGGTTCCCGCCAGCCCGATCAGGAGTCCCTCGAGTGCGAATATCTTGCGGACCATCTTGCGCGTGGCGCCCAGGGTCATGAGAACGGCGATGTCCCGGGTCTTGTCCATGACGACCATGATGAGCGTGCTGATGATGTTGAAGGCGGCGACCATCACGATCAGGACGAGGATGATGAACATGACCACCTTCTCCAGCTTCAACGCCGAGAACAGGTTCCGGTTGCTCTGCATCCAGTCCTTCGCCCAGTAGGGATGGCCGAGCTCCTCCCGGATGCGGGTCGCGATCCGTCCCGCCTGGTAGATGTCTTCGACCTTCACTTCGACCCCGGTGGCCCGCCCTTCCATCCCCATGAGCCTGCCCGCCTCTTCCAGGGATACGTAGGTGAAGGAGGCGTCGTACTCGTACATCCCCGATTCGGAAAGGCCCGCCACCCGGAACCGCGCGATGCCCGGGAACGCCCCCATCGGGGTGATGTTTCCCCCGGGGACCAGGATCTCCACGAGGTCTCCCGGCGAAACGCCCAGGTTGGCGGCAAGCTCCTTCCCGAGAATGATCCCCGGCAGACCCGAATCCGTTTTCTTCGCAAGATCCTCAAGCTTTCCCTTCCGTATGTCCCGGGGCAGCCGCGTCACCTTCCCGATGGTGGGAATGTCCACTCCCCGCAGGATTGCCCCCGTGGACGCGGTGCCCGAGGAAATCATCACCTGGGAGAACAGGTACGGGCTCGCCGCGACGACTCCGTCCATCGCGTCGACCCGCCTGGCGAGAGCGAACGGGTCGGCGACACTTCCCTCCAGGCTGGTCACGTGAACATGCGCGGTGGCTCCGAGTATCCGGTCTTTCACCTCTCTCTCGAAACCGTTCATCACGGCAAGGACGATGATGAGTGCCATCACCCCGACCGCCACGCCCGAGATCGAGATCGCGGTAATGATGGAGATGAACGTCTGCTTCCGCTTGGCCAGGAGGTATTTCAGGCCGATGAAGTATTCGACCGGGAGGGCCACCCTGCGCTACCCCTCCTTCCGAAGCTGCGGAAAGAGGATAACCTCCCGGATGGAGGGAGAGTCGGTGAAGAGCATCACCAGGCGGTCGATTCCGATTCCCTCGCCTGCCGCCGGGGGCATCCCGTATTCGAGTGCACGGAGGAAGTCCTCGTCCATCGCGTGCGCCTCCTCGTCCCCCCTTTCGCGGGCCTTTCGCTGCTCCTCGAACCGTCGCCTCTGCTCCCGGGGGTCGGTAAGCTCCGAAAACGCGTTGGCGATCTCCCTCCCCCGGACGATCAGCTCGAACCGGTCCACGACCCCGGGGCGGGAATCGCTCGCGCGGGACAGGGGCGACACCTCGATGGGGTACTCCGTGACGAAGGCGGGCCCTGTGATCTTCGGCTCGGCCACCGCCTCGAAGAGGGCGGCCAGAAGGGCGCCCGCGGGGACATCGCCTTTCACGGGAAGCCCCTGCGCCCGGGCCAACTCCCCGAGGAAGACCGGGTCGGAAAGCCGTTCCTCCGCCACGTTCCCGTATCTTGCGACCGCTCCGGCGACCGTCATCCTTTCCCAGGGGGGGGCAAAGTCGATCGTCTCCCCCTGTACGGTCAAGGTCGTCTTGCCGAAGAGGGAAAGCGCGAGGGAGGACAGCATTTCCTCCGTCAGTCCCATGAAATCCTCATAGGTCGCATACGCCTGGTAGAACTCGAGCATCGTGAACTCCGGATTGTGCTGCGTGGAGATCCCCTCGTTCCGGAAGTTCCGGTTGATTTCGAAAACACGATCGACCCCCCCCACGAGAAGACGCTTGAGATACAGCTCGGGGGCGATCCGCAGAAACAGATCCATGTCGAGGGCATTGTGGTGTGTGACGAACGGGCGGGCGGCCGCCCCGCCCGCAATCGGCTGCATCATCGGTGTCTCCACCTCGAGGAAGTCCCGCGATACCAGAAAATTCCGGAGAAACGTGATGATCTGGCTCCGGCGCCGGAAGACCTCCCGCACCTCTTCGTTCACGATCAGGTCGACGTACCTCTGCCGGTAGCGGGTTTCCACGTCCGAGAGACCGTGCCATTTTTCGGGAAGGGGCCGCAAGGATTTGGTCAGGAGACGGAAGCGCTCCGCCTGTATGGTCAGCTCTCCCGTGCGGGTATGAAAAAGAGGCCCTTCGACCCAGACGATGTCCCCGATGTCCATCGTTTCCCGGAACAGGGTGTACTCCTCCTCGCCGATCCTGTCCCGCTTCAGGTACGCCTGCAGCTTTCCCGCCCGGTCGGCGATCACGAGGAACGCCGCTTTCCCGAAGTTCCGCTCGGCAACAACCCGGCCGGCGATGTCGACCCGGATCTCCTCCTTCGCCAGGTCCTTGCCTTCCGCGGCACGCATTGCGTCGGCCGTCGTCCACCCCACCCGCTGGGCGTTCGTATACGGATTCCCGCCGCGTCGCCGGACCTCGTCCGCCTTCCGCATCCGTTCCCTGACGAGGTCGTTCCACTCTTCCGTCACGCGGGCCTCCTCCGTTGCTGTTTCACCGGACTTCCGGGGACCTGCCGTCCCGGCGCGCTGTCGCGCGCAATCCGGCTAGGCGGAGCGCTGCTCGCCCTGCGCACCCGCCGCAAGAAGATATTTCCGGATGAATGCGATGATATCGCCGTCCAGGACGACGTCCACGTTTCCTGTTTCGTGCCCGGTCCGGTGGTCCTTCACCATGCGGTAGGGGGCGAGGACGTAGGACCGGATCTGGGATCCCCAGGCGATGTCCTTTTTCGACTTGTGGGCCTCCGCGGCCTTTTCCGCCCGCTGGCGCATCTCGAGCTCGTACAGTTTCGAGCGGAGGATCTTCATCGCCATGGCGCGGTTCTTGTGCTGCGACCGCTCCTGCTGGCAGAGCACCGTGGTTCCCGTCGGTTCGTGGGTGATCCGGACCGCGGACTCGACCTTGTTGACGTGCTGGCCCCCGGCCCCGCTCGACCGGAGAGTGTCGATTTTCAGGTCCGACTCGTTGATCTGGATCTGCACATCGTCGTCGATTTCGGGCGACACGAAAACGGAGGCGAACGACGTGTGCCGTCTCTTGTTCGCATCGAACGGGGAGATCCGCACGAGCCGGTGCACGCCACTTTCCGCTTTCAGGTATCCGTACGGATGATTCCCCGACACGAGCAGGGTGACGCTCTTGATCCCGGCGTCTTCTCCCGCCTGCCGCTCGATGACCTCGAGGTCGAACCCGTTCCGGTCGACGAAACGGGTGTACATCCGGAGAAGCATCTCCGCCCAGTCCTGGGACTCCGTTCCCCCGGCGCCGGGCTGGATCGTTACGATGGCGTTCCTGTCGTCGTCTTCCCCCCCCAGCATCCGCTCCATCTCCATTTCGTCGAGGCGCACCGACAGGGAATCGGCGTGTTGCTGGATCTCGGCGGCAAGGGAAGGGTCCTGCTTCTCGTCATAGAGCTCGAGGTACGCACGGAGATCCTCCAGGGACTTCGCGAGGTCATCCCATTTCGCCAGGACAATCTCCAGAGCCTTGCGCTCCTTCAGCAGCGATTCCGCCGTTTCGGGGGAATCCCACAGCCCTTGCTTCGCTGTTGCCGTCTCGAGCTCGGCCAGGCGGGCCTGTTTGCGTTCTACCTCAAAGATAGCCCCGAAGATCGTCGAAGCGGGATTCCATCGAGGCGGTTTTATCTGCCAGGATTCCTACGGCCATGGGTTCCTCTCCCGGTGATCATCAGTAGTAAAAAAGTTATTATAGTACAAGATATTGCGAATGCATCACCCGTTTTTGCATATATTGTCTCTCCCCCGCGCGGATGGATCCGGCCCATGAGGACCCCCTTGCGGAAGAGCGCCAGTTCCGCCACCACTTCTCCCCGCTCGTCGATGACGGCGCTTATCCCTGCGTTCGCCGCGCGCACCATCGGTCTTCGCAGTTCCACGGACCGCATCCTCGCCATGGCGAGGTGCTGGTACGGCGCGACCGTGTCCCCGAACCAGGCGTCGTTGGTGACGTTCACCAGCCACCTCGCGCCCTCGCGGACGCTTTCCCGGAGAATCCCCGGGAAGACCGCCTCGTAACAGACGGACGCCCCGACGGGCTCCCCCCGGACGGTGAACAGCGCCGGGTCCTTTCCCGCGGAGAAATCCTCTTCTCCCTCCGTGAGCTTCCGGAGGAAGAAGAGGATCCGCCGGAGGGGGATATATTCCCCGAACGGAACGAGGTGTCTCTTGTCGTATCGCCCCTCCGCGATCCCCCTTTCCCCGAGGAGGAACACGCTGTTGTAGTATTTCCCCCCTTCGGACGGGTCGAACCAGGGAGCGCCGAAAATGATCGGAACGTGGTTCTCGTACGCCGCGGCATCCACCACGGCGCTCATTTCCGGTTCCCATCCGTAGAAGAACGGGGCGGCCGTTTCCGGCCACACGACCACCTCCGCCCCCTTCCCGGCCGCCTCCCGGGTCAGCGCCCCGTAGATAGCAACCGTTCTCTCCTGGTGCGCGGGGTCCCACTTGACCGACTGGTCGATTCCCCCCTGTGCGATTCCCACCCGGACAGCGTGGGCGGGGGGTTCCCTTCGGTCCCCCGCCGTTTTCGCGGCGCCATATACGAAGAGCATTCCGACGACGGCAGTCGCGCCGGCGATGGAAACGAGGGCGCCCTTCCTGTCTCCATGGGCAATTCTTGTGCCCGCCAGGTACAGGCAGACGTTCGTGGTTGCCAGGAGAAATCCCAGCCCGAAGACGCCGGCCAGGTCCGCCGCCTGCCGCAGCAGGGAATGACCGGTGAGTCCATAGCCGAGAAGCATCCAGGGAAACCCCGTGAACAGGACGGACCTCCCGTACTCGACGCACACCCATGCCGCGGGAAACCCCCATAATCCAGCGATCCCGAACCGTTTCCGGAGACGGTAGGCGATCATCGCGGCGAGAGAGACGTAGACGCCGAGATAGGCCGAGACAAGCAGTGCGGCAGCGCCCCCCAGGAGCCATCCCAGATTTCCCTGCACGGCCACGGTGTAGGCGATCCAGTAGAAGAGGAAAAGCTGGGCGAGGGTGCCCGCGAAAAACCCCCTTCGCGCGGCCTGCCGGGCGTTGTCGGACGTCGTGGACAGGATAAGTAGGGGAACGAGGCACACGAAGGGAAGTCCCGGAACGTCGTAGCCCGGCATTCCCGCCGCGTACAGGGCGGAGAACGCCGCGCCAAGCAGGGCCGTCGTCCGCACGGAGTTTCCCAAGGAAGGGAAATCCCCGGTGTTCTCTGTCGCAAAGACACCTTTCAAATGGGACTTCTCCCCTCGGGAAGACAGGAGCGGTACACCCGGATTTCCTCCCTGCGCATCCGGGCGGCTTCCGCTTTCCCCTTTTCGTGACCGTATCCGAGAAGATGGAGCATGCCATGGACGATGAAGTAAAAGACCTTCTCCTCCTCCGAGCACGGCCAGCTCTTCGTACGGTCGAGGCAGGCCCGCGCGGAAAGAAGAATGTCCCCCGCAAGCCGGGAAGGGGGCGCCCTCCCCGTTTCGTCTTCGGGAAAGGAGATCACGGTCGTCGTCCCCGCGCGCCCGAGGAACGCCCGGTTGCACCGCTTCATTTCCGCGTCTTCCACAACCAGGATGCGGAGGTCCGCCCCCTCCACCGCCAGAACCTTCACGGCCCTGCGGACGAGTCGACGGAGGAGATTCCCCCGGAAGGGGGCCGGCCGCACGTCCTGCCGGATGCTGATCCGGAACCGGGGGGCTGCCCGGAGCAGCGGATCCGCCCCTCCCGGGCATTCCGCGAGACCAGGGTTTTTGCTATTCCTGGCTCCGTTTTTCGTATCGCTCATAGGCCTTGATGATTTCCTGGACGATGGGATGCCTGACCACATCGATCTCGGTAAACCAGCAGAACTCGATCCCCTCCACCCCTCTCAGGAGGGAAAGCGCCTCGTTCAGCCCGGAGATGCGACCCGAGGGGAGGTCCGTCTGGGTGATGTCCCCCGTGATCACGGCCTTGGACCCGAAACCGATCCGCGTCAGGAACATCTTCATCTGCTCGGACGTGCTGTTCTGCGCCTCGTCGAGGATCACGAAGGAGTCGTTGAGCGTCCTTCCCCGCATGAACGCCAGCGGAGCGACCTCGATGACTCCCCGCTCCATCATCTTGCCCGCCTGCTCGTACTCGAGCATCGTGTACAGGGCGTCATGCAGGGGCCGCAAGTAGGGGTTCACCTTTTCGGCCATGTCGCCCGGGAGGAACCCGAGTTTCTCTCCCGCCTCGACCGCCGGGCGGGCGAGGATGATCCGTTTGACCTCCTTTCGCAGCAGGAACCCCACCGCCATCGCCATGGCGAGGAAGGTCTTGCCTGTTCCGGCGGGGCCGACGCCGAAAACGATGTCGAAATCTCGGATCGCGTCGAGGTATTTCTTCTGCGCAACGCTTTTGGGGGTGATGACCTTGTTGCGGGAGGACTTGAACACCACGTCCTCGAATATGGTCGCGACCTCCGCGTTCCGGTCCGATCGGACGATCTTGACCGCGGCCACGACGTCGTTGGACGTGATGGGGATTCCCTTGCGGAGAACCCGGTACAGCCCCGTCAGGACCTTTTCCGACAGCTCCACCTGGAGCGGGTCGCCGGTCACTGTCACCACGTTTCCCCTCGGGAGGATCGTGACCCCCAGAGACTGTTCCAGGATTTTCAGGTGGTCGTCATGGCTGCCGAACAGGTTTGCAAGCACCGCCGGATCGTCGAAGTGTACCGTGTGCCTTCCCGGGATGTTCGGTTCCATCGGTCTCCCCGCCCTTCCCTACCGCAAGAAATTCGCCCATCCGGCCAAGACGCGGGTTACCGAGGGAGACAGGAGAACCGTGTACACCCAGGATCCCGCGACGGCCGCCGTTACCGTCCATATCACCGCACGCCCGCAGCCGATTGCGTATTTCCGGGACATGCTCTGACGGATCACGTCCCTCGCGTCGGGTTTTTCCTCTTCCAGCCCGGAGATTTCCACCAGCCCCCTGTCCCAGAGCCCCCACAAGGCCCGAAGCCCCTCGTACCATGTGAGGCACGCCTTCCGGAAAACACGGTACGGGTCGATGGAATAGTCGACCACGTACCAGACCGCCCTTTCGTCCTCTGGCAGGGCCGACGGGTCGATCCGCACCCCCCGCTTCCGGGCGACCTGGAATTTCCCCGCCGGAAATTTCTCGCGCAAACGCGGATATTCGTCGAGAAACTGCATCCCTTCCATGAGCAATACGTCCGCTCGCAGGGGAGAGGCCATCCACGCGGGGGGACGAACGGCGAATACTTCGAACTGGTACTCGCCTTCCTTGATCCACAGCGAATAGTAGATGCTTTCCTTGACCTGCAGATAAAGGTATTTGGATAGCTTTTCCCGGGAGATCTTCTCCCTCTCCACCAGAATCTCGCCGATCTTTTTTCCCTCCCGTTTCTGCTGGGAGAGAATGCGGGGGAGTTCCTGGGCGGTCAGGTAGCCCGCCGCTACCAGCATGTTCCCGAGCAGGGCGTGCCGTGCCCGATGCCGGTCGGGTTGCACGTCGACGATCATCCCGTCCGAGAAGAGAAATATCGTCTCCCTCCCGTCCCCACGTACGGTGAGTGCGCCGTTCTTCCCCTGGCTTGCCACCAGCTGGAAGATTTCCGGGATGCCGAAATCCGATATCTTTCCCCTCACGCCTCTACCTCTTTTCCCGGGTGATTCCGACGCTCCGCTGCATCCTCCCGAACGACCGGATCCCCCATGCCGCCGCGGCCACCCAAAGAACCGCCGTGGTGAATACGGCCCAGCGTGCGACGATCGACTGGAGCTCGGATAGGATATCGCCCGCCTCCCGGGCGCCAAGGGAGGAGGACAGGCCCGCCAGAGACAGGCTGAGCAAGACGACGTAGACCATCGTCCCGGTCTCCTTCCCGGACCACAGCCCTCCGGACCCGGGAACCAGGACGGAAGCCGCCCGGACGTAATTCCGGTGCATGCGGATTCCGAGGGCCCGGCGTTCCTTTTCATCCCCGGCCCGGACTCCCCAGCCGACTTTCGCATGGCACATGTTGCAGAAATCGGTGGTTTCCCGGATTCCCACGACAAGGGTCTGCGCACCGCACCCCCGGCAGGTGGCCTGGACCCAGACCCGCAGGGAGAAGAACTTCCAGAGCGCCGAGCAGAGCCAGACGAGGATGAGAAAAAAGAGAGCCGCTTTCGGGTTGAGAGGGCGGAAGAACAGCCGGGAATACTCTCCCTCGCCCGCTTCCCCGAGGAGGTCGCCCCGCCGCTTCCCGATCACACGGATCAGTTCGCCCACGGGCAGGGGGGAGGCCAGCCACTCCCCGGTTTCCATGTCCGCCGGACGGAAGCGGAAGGGGGAAAACTTTCCCACCGCGTCCCATGCCAGGGGCTGTATCATCCTGGCCCGTTCCAGGTTGAACACCTGCAAATACCCCTGGTACGCATTCCACATGGCGGGCCCATCCTTGAGCCGTTTCGAGAACGCCGCCTCGAAGTCGGCCAGGGCTTGTTCCATCTTTCCCTGCTTCGCCCTGGTGATTCCCCTGTTGTTGCGCGCCTCGGGAAGATCCTTCCCCTCTTCGATCAGCTCCGTCCAGATTTGTTCCGCTCTCGCGTGGTTCCCCGCCTGCATCGCCGCGCGCGCCCGGGAAAACTCGACCAGCCAGTAGGGCGCTACGCCCCCCACCGGCACATGCCCCATCCGGGCTTCCGCAGGCCACTGCTGGGGGATATATCCGTCGGCTCCCAGCCATCCTTCCTTCGGCGCATCGCCCGTCACACCGCGTAAAAGGTGGAGCATGTTCCCCCCGAGGAGAAGGGCGGCGAGGAGGAGGATCGCGGTGGTCATCAGCATCAGTTCCCCGCGTCGCAGATACGCCACCGAAAACACCATCCAGTAGCACACCACCACCGCGAGCCCGAGACCGGCAGCGAGGGGGAGGAGAAAAAGGGCGACGGCTGCCAGGGGGGCAAGGTACTCCCCCTTGGGGAGTCGGGAGAGCCGGGAGATCCGGGCGATGTCCAACTCCAGGGAAGGGCGCACCCGAAGGAACAGGGCGATCGAGATCCAGACAACGACCCAGCAGGCGGCCGCCGCGGCAAAGGAGATTACCCACGCGGCATACCCCAGGAGGGCCGGCCCGAATCGCCGGAGCGCCCCCCACATCCCCACGAAGTCGGAAACGAGTTCGCCTGGCCGGAGGCGGAGAATGTCTTCTTTGGCCATCCAGGCCCACATCTGGACCGAAAGGGGGGAAACTTCCGCAATGACCCGGAAACTGGATGCGATTCCGTCCTTCCATCCCCCCTGTTCCGCGCGCTGGAAAACCAGGTTTGGTATGGCATTCATGGAAAGTATCCCGTGGGCATACATCCTCTTCCGAAGGCGCCGGACCTCGTTCGCCAGTTTCTTCTCCTTCCCCGGCCCCG
>JBFKGZ010000044.1:0-19896 GCA_041633075.1 Candidatus Deferrimicrobiaceae bacterium
GTTCGTTTGTCTCTCCGTCAAGGCGGTTGCCTTTTCAAGGATTTCAAGATACGGCCGGGGGTGTCACCCCCCGGCCGTATAACGGGAAGACCGGATTACTTGATGATCCCTTGTTCCTTATAATACTTTTCCGCTCCCGGGTGAAGCGGGACAGGAAGCCCCAGCGTTGCACGTTTCACGGTCATTGCCATGGTCGCCTTGTGGATATTGTGCAGGAACGAAAGATTCTCGAAGATCGTCTTCGTAATCAGGTAGACGGTCTCCTCGGGGATGTCGGGCCGGCAGGCGAGGAAATTGGGCTGGGCGACAGTTCGGATGTCCTTCTCCTGCCCCGGGTAGGTACCCCCCTTGATTACGTACCTCGTCCAGATGGGGTACGCTTTGTGCAGGGTTTCCATCTCCTCGTCGCTGAAATCGAGGACCGTCACGTTCTTCCCCCCCACCTGGGCGTAGAGCTGGGTGACGGCGGCCACGGGCGGACCGGCAGGCAGGTTCGCACCGACGATTCTTCCGTCCATCATGGCCGACGCGGAGGGGGAGTAGGTCAGGTATTCGAGCGTCATCTCCTTCTCCGGATCCATGCCCAGCGCCGCCAGGATGGCGCGGCCCGATCCTTCCGTGCCGCTTCCCCGCTTGCCGATGGAGAACTTCTGGCCCAGGTTCTTAAGATCCGCCATCGTGCCCGTCTTGACGTACTTGTTCAGCAGGGCGAAGTGCTCCACATTCTCCCAGAGCATGGTGATGGCGCGCATCTCCTTCATCGGCTTCCCTTCGTACTTGCCCGTGCCGTTGTACGCCTCCTGTCCGAACAGGGCCTGCAGGATGGCCATGTCCGCTTCCTTGTTCTTTAGCATCTCGACGTTCTCGCCCGACCCGGCGGAGTTGATGGCCGTCGCCGTGATCTTGTGGTCCTTGGCGAGCTTGATGCTGATCAGGGTCCCGATGGCCACACCCACCGGGTAGTAGGTACCCCCCGTGGTGGCCGTCGCGAGAATCAGGTTCTTGTCGTCGGCACGCGTTTCCCCGACTCCGAACGACACGGCCAGCAGCGCACAAAGAAACCCAGTCAAGATCTTCCTGGACATGGAATCCTCCTCTCCCTTTGTTGTTGTATGGAAATTACCGCACACCACGGCAATAAAAACCCATTCCATTCGGGGTTTCCGATGGAAATCGTCAGGCCTGGCGAATCTCCTGCCCGGCCCGCCTGAACGTTGCCAGATGTCTATTTATGCCATGATCGCAATCTTTACGCAAACTTCACATTCGTCTCCCTTCCCTTGGCGACAGCATTGGCATGATTCCTTAATCGCGAACAGGAAACCCCATGGCCTTTCTTGTTTTAAAAAGCCCTAAGATATTGAATAAAACGACATTTTGTAAATAAACCATTGACATCCGATTCTTTTTCCCCGTATATGGTATTTGTTTTAAAAAAAATGCGCCGAAAAGGATCGAAATGAAACCCATGACAATCCGCAAGAAATATTTCGCCAGCGTAATCCTGATGACGGTCATCATCCTCGCCGGGTTGGCGATGCTCCTGGCGGCCGTGACACACACTTAAAACCCGATAGGCCTGCGTATCCGTTTTTCCCTCCTGTCCGCGCGATTTCATCGCCCTTCCGCTTCCGCACCGACCGGTAGTGACAGGAACGGAGGCAGAGAGCCGAGGAACCTTCCCCGAGACATTCCCCGGATGATGCGCGCCCGTTATTTCTGCTCGCGCAGAGAGCCGGTGCGGTGGTCCGGCACCCGGGAACGTTCCGGGTCGACGACCTGGACCGGGATGGGATGCATCGCCTCCAGGTGAACGTCCCGCTGCGGCAGGGCGATGACGATATCTGCTTCGTCGAGAGCCTCCTTGATGCGGTGCCGTATATTGCTTAATACAACGCGGTTTTCCTCGTCGGTCTCCAGAATGAGCCACAGATAGACCCGGAACATCAGGGCGCTTTCGCCGAACTCCTCGAAGAACACGTAGGGGGCCGGGTTCGTCAGCGTGTGAGGGTCCTCTTTCACCACCTGCAGGATCAGATCGGAAACCTTTTGTGTCGGAGAGTGGTACGCAACGCCCAAGGCGATTTCGTACCGCACCTGCTTGCTGGAGTGCGTCCAGTTCGTCACTCGCTGTTCCAGGAACTGGCTGTTCGGCACCAGCATCTCCACGCCGTCGAAGCGCAGGATCGACGAACTCCGCATGCCGATCGCGGTTACCCGTCCCCGGTGCCCCTCGATCTCCACGACATCGCCGACCTGAACGGTGCGGTCGAACAGAAGGATCACGGAGCTCAGGAGGTTCCCGATGAGATGCTGCGCGCCGAAACCGGCCGCGATCGCCAGCGTGCCGCCGAAGAAGGCGAATACGGCCAGCGGGACGTTCACCGACGCCAGGGCGATGGTGAACAGGGCGAGGAAGGTAAAAAAGGACCATTTTCTCCCGACCTGCTTCGCCGCGCTTTCGTCCATTCCGAACCGCCTGACCGCGATCCGCTCCACCGGCCGTTTCAGCCGCCGCGCCCCCCAGACGCCCAGAACGAGAATGAACATCGCCTTCGCGATCTTCCCCGTGGTGACACTGATCGGATGGGAGATTTTCCGGCCTTCCACGATAGCCGATTCTTCCGCGACGTACAGCTCGGTATTCCAGGCCTGCAGGAGGAGGGCAGACAGGGTCTTGAGCCGGCCCAGGATTCCGAGGTGATTCGACAACCGTTTTTCAAGAGCGTCGAGATCGCTCGCCCATCGCTCCCCCACCCTTTCCGTACGGTTCAATGCTTTCAGGGCTTGGCGATACAAGACCTCCCGGTCCGCATACGCGGTGATGAACGTTCGCGTCACCTGCTCTTCCCGGTTCGAAAGCCTTCCGGACGAAAGTTTTTCGCGTTGTCCGATGACCACGGGGGCCAGCTTGCCCAGACCGTCCTCCAGGCTGTCTTTCCAGAGGCGGATATGTTGGAGCGTCTGCCGGTTCTCTCCGGCCAGTTTGCGGATCTCCTGCGGGTCGGCTTTTTCGCCCAGCCGGTACCGGTCTTCCCAGACCTTCCGTTCGGAGGTCAACTGGCGGAGCATCCCCTTGGTAATGTCCACCTTCAGCCGGGCCGTGTCGAGTAGGGCTTTTTCCGCTTCCAGAGCGGATTTCAAGTAATCAAGTGTTTCCCGTTGTTCCGGTGCGGGCTCCCGCCCGGGAGGTGCGCCCTCCTGGGCGCGGCGCAGCGCCTCCCGGCTCTTTTCCAGGGCCTTACGCGCTTCTTCTTCTGCGCCCAGTGCGCGGGTCAACCGGTCGTTCAGGGATTTCGCCGGAATCTCCAACTCCTGAAGCTTCTGCTCCAAATCCACCCGGGAAAGGGGTGATGCGGACTCGGCGAGCCGGTATTGGCGTTCGAGAAACGGGAGATAGTCTTGCTTTCCGTCCAGATCCTCGTCGAGCACAAGCCGTTGCGTTTCCAGGGAGAGGGCGCCCACCTCGGCCAGCTCGTACCGCCTTTTGGCGAGGTCGCGAAGCCACATCGCACGCACCTTCGGCTCCCCTTCCGGGCCGGAGACAATTCGCTCCTCCGCGTCCCGGAGATCCTTCCCGGCCTCCTCCAGGTTTCTCAAAGATTCCCGCAACCCGCCTTCGGTGATCTCCCGCTTGACCTCCGCCATCTGCTTTTCGAACTGCTTGTCCCGGATGGCGGCGTACAGGCCTTCCAGGAAGGAAACGGGGTGTGGAGGCTTTTCCGCGAACCCCTTCCATTCGTTCCGCTCTGCTGCACGTTCCCTGTTCGCTTTCCGGATTTCCCTCAGGTCCTGCAGGGAGTTCAGATGATTCTCGAGGTGATACACGGCCTCGAAAGTAAGCCGCTGCCACTCGACGATCTCCTCCGGCAGAGCGGCCCCCAGACCGTTTCCTCCCCCGGGGATTCCTTCCCCCGGAGAGGAACTCGTCCGCGCCCGGGTCTCCCGCAGCCGGGCCTGCAGCCGGACGATCTCCTTGTCGATCTCCTCTTCCGTGGCGGGCAACGTCACCTCTTTGCCTGCCTCGGCCCGCCCGGTGTTCGGCATCGTGATCGTTTTCTCCGGCGTCTGTGCGGCCCCCGGCAGCGGCAGGAGGAAAAAACCCGGGAAGAAGAGGAGAATGATTACGAGGATGCCGGAAAACCGTTTCCTTTCGCCATCGAAGGTGAACATGATCATAGGGGGGTCCTTCCCACGAACAGCGGGATTGAGAATCTATCCTCACTAGTACCCTGCAAGGGGGCCCCGGTTCCCGATGACCGGAGGAAAAGCGGACCTGCCGGGAAACCCTTACGTCTGTGGGGGGGGAAAGCAGAGATTATCCTTCAGTATTCGATCGTTATTTTCGCCGTGAGTTCCGGGAACCCGTCCGGCGAACGGGGCCCCTCTTTTCCCTGGGGGGGGGTACCCTTTTCGTTATCGAACCGAACGAGGATTCTCCGGGGAACCTTCTTTCCCACCGGATCGCGAACAATCTTCCCGTTCATAATCGGGGTCTTCCACAGAAGGTAGGGGTACAGGGAGAAATCGAAGGGTCCCGGTTCGTAGATCCACTGGTTGACATCCCCGTCGGCCCCCAGCGTCGTCGGCGGACCGAGAAATGCCAGCACCTGGTCCATGGTCTTTCCTTCCACCACCTGCCGGAACAGAGGAGGGGGGTACAGTTCGCCATAAAAGAGCTTTCCGCCCTGCGAGTAGAGGGCTCCCAGATAAACGAGGGCGACCAGAAGAGGGACGGAGGCGCCGATGAGGAATATTTTTCCCCGGGTCGATCCCCTTTTCGTGCCGGACTCTTCGGAAAGGGGGAACTCGGATTCGGCCTCCTCGACGGGCAGCCTTCTGCCTCGAGAAGCGAATCGACGCCTGGGACCCATCGGTTCCATGACAATATCTTTCGTAAGGCCTAAAATCCCTCGGAGGATAAGTAACCCAGATACGATAGCAACAAATACCCTCTTCCGGGGACCATTATTTCCGACCTTCCCTCTTGCCGGTTGCGGAAACCGGGCACCCTCCCCCATGATGGAGAAGAGGCGGGAAGAAACCGGATCCGGGGCATCGTATATCGAAAAGGGGAAGCAGGAGACGGGCCCGCTGCGTAACGGAGGTACGGGAGTGCGGATCACGAAGACAAGATCAACTTTTACGATCAACGCATCCCCTTTGGATTTCTTCTTCGGACGGATCATTCCCCCGGTGAAGGCGGTGTTCTTCGACAGAACCTGGGGAGAGGTCACGCTACGCCCCCGTCTTTTCTCGAGGGCGGAACGGACGATCCCCTACCGCCAGATCCGGAAGATCCACCACCAGATCAGCGCTCCGATCATCCGCATCGGACTGGACGGCGGGGGATACACCTATTACCGGTCCGTGTCCGCGGTGTCGGAAGTCTTCCTCGAGCTTCGGGATTCCGCGACGGTACCAATATTCGGGGACCTCTACGACCAGGGAGGAAGCAGCATGATCATCCGGGAAAAGATCCGCGGGGTCCAGAAGCTGGTCGACGAGATCGCAAGAATCACGGAAAAACCGATGGTCATCGACTTCCAGGAAGTGGAGTGCACGTTCGACATGGCGGAGAGGAAAATCCTGTTTTCCGGAACGATGCTCCCGAAGAATCTCAAAGGTTCGTTTCTCCGGTTCGAGCAGATCGAGAGAATTGAGGTGGTGGAAACGCCCAGGGGGTATTATTCGTTCTCGATCTTTCCCCGGTGGGGGACAGGGGTCATGACGGTGGAAGGATACGATACGACGAATTTCCTGTCCGACACCGTGGAGATGATCGCGAAGCGTTCGGGTCTGTTTTTCCTCCGGGTCGAACGAAAACCCCCCTCGATGGATATTTCCCACGTTCCCAACGTCCCCATCAAGCCGCGCATGCTCGGGAAATTGCGGTCCCCGACCCAGAAAAAAACATTCGACTTTTCAACTGTCCTCGCCCGATTCCGCCGCTGATCCTCCCGGCCATCCGGGGTTGCCGTGAGGGCTACTACAGGGGACCTCGCGAGCCGGCACCTTATCGGGGGAGACAGGCCTATCCTGGCAGGAAGGTATGCTATTACGTTTCCCGAGCCTCCCTGTTCGTCAGTTTTCTTCCGAGAATCGAAGCCGCGGTAACAAGAAGCGAAGAGATGAAAATCATGATGATGCCCAGAGCGGATAACCTGCCCCACAGGCCGTCTTCGGCAAATCGCAGGATCTGTACGGCCAGCACCTCCGACCCCGGCCGGGAAAGAACCACCGAAAGGCTCAGTTCCCGCACGAACATGGTCGCCATGAGGATCCAGCCCGATAGGATCCCCGGAATCAGGAGAGGGATCACGATGCGCCGCAATGTGGCGAAGGTGCTTGCCCCGCAGACCCGGGAGGATTCCTCCAGGTGGCTGTGAATCTGGACGAACGCGCTGGAAAGCGGCCTGATCCCGTAAGGCAGATAGGTGGCGATGTATCCTATCAGAAGCGCCCATATCGTGGCGTACAGAGGTGTTCGGACGAAGAACCACATGAACCCCACCCCGATGACGATGCCGGGAAAGGAGAACGAAAGAAAACTTAGCGACTCCAGGATGCCGGACGCCGTAGTGCGCACCTTGACGATGACGTAGGAGACGAAGATCGAGAGAATCACTCCCAGGGTGGCCCCCCCCACGCCGAGCGTGATGCTGTTTCTGAGCGCCAGCAAGGAAATCGGGTCACGGAGCACCTCCGTCCAGTTCTTCCAGCTCATCAGCGAAAATGCTTTTGCCGTGGGCACCATGATGTAGGGAAGCATGGACGTGTAGAAGAGCACGATGACCGGCAGCACGATGAGCACGAACGACAGCAGCCCGACAACGCCCATCACCGGATACCTGGAGCGCTTCAGATCGATCAGGGCGGGCTTGAACCCCCGGCTCGATACGGTGACGTATTTCCCGCCCTCCGAGGTCAGATAACGGTACAGGTAGATCAGGACGATGGATGCGGCAAGAGCGCTCATGCCCACGGCGGCAGCCTTGCCGTAGTCGGCCGCGAACCCCGTGGAGATAATCCGGTAGATATGGGTGGCCAGCACGTATTTCCTGCCCGGCATGCCGATGACCGAGGGTACGGCAAAAGACGCGATGCACCGGACAATGACAAGAATCACCGAGGCCAGAATCGCTGGCCGCAGCACCGGCAGCGTCACCCGGGTGAGCGTGCGCAGGGTGGAAGCCCCGCATACTTTGGAGGATTCCTCCAGCGAAACGTCAAAGGCGCTCATGGCGGGCGCGATGATCAGATAGGCGATAGGCAGATCCAGCAACCCCTCGACAAGGATCATTCCCGCCAGCGAATAGATGTTGAAAAACGGGGTTTTCAGTCCAAAGAGATCCATCAGTAACCGGTTCAGGATCCCGTTGCTGGGGTTCAGGAGGAGAACCCAGCTGACCGCAAAGAGGATGTGCGGGATCATCATCGGAACAATGGAGATGATTCCGAAGAAAAACTTGAAAGGGATATTGGTCCTGGTGTTCGTGTAGGACAGGAAGAGCGCGAGCACTGTGGCAACGGCGGCCGACCCCGATGTGAAAATCACCGTATTCAGGATGACAGCGGTGAGCTCCGGGTCGGTATAGGCCTCGACGTACTTGTCAACCGTGAAGTTCCCGAAGGCGCCAAACCCTTCCGAAAAGCTCCCGATCACAAGCATCAGGACGGGGCTGATCGTCAAAAAGCCGACAATGACAATCAGGGTGGGAGTAAGCGGCGGTCTTTTCCCCATGGCAGCGCTTAGTGCACCGTCTCGCAAATATCTTGGCATTCGAGCACCGTTGCTGGGGACCGGTCCCTCGCTCCATCTTCGTTGCGCTTCTTGCGCCGAGGGGGACACTCCTGGGGTATTCGCCGAGAAAACAAGGAGTGTCCCCCGCCATCCTCAGTCGCGCGCCTTGCTGGCGCGGCGCATCGACGCTCTCGGTGCGTCAAGCTATTTACGAGACCGTACACTAGACCGGCAGCAGGAAACAGTGGTCGGGGTCGAAGGTGAGATACAGTTCGCCTCCCTCCTGGACATTGACGGTAGGGGAAATCGTGGTGGTGACCAGCGTGTCGCCTATCCGGATCTCGCCCTCAAAGGCCTCACCGGTAAAGAGAAGCGTTTTTACCTTCCCCCGAAAAATATTTCTCCCACCCGCCGCGTCGGTTTCCGCTAGCTTGATGAACTCGGGTCGCACGCACAACATCGCCTCCTGGCCGGGCGCGATCTCCTGGTTGTTCAGACCGACGATCGTGCCGATATCCGTGTCGATGACGGCGTGCGAGCCCTCGAGCGTCACAACCCTTCCCTTGATCAGGTTGGCCCGACCGATGAAATCGGCAACAAACCGGCTGTCGGAGCGGAAATAGATTTTCTTGGGGTCGCCTACCTCAACGATCTTGCCGTCACGCATGACCGCTATCCGGTCCGAGAGGGCCAGCGCCTCGACCCGGTCGTGGGTGACATACACCGCGGTGATTTTCAGCTCGGTGAGAAAACGGCGCAGTTCCTTTCGGGTCTCTTCCCTGAGCTTGGCATCGAGGTTGCTCAGGGGTTCGTCAAAGAGAATGACCTTGGGCTCGGCGACCAACGCCCGTGCCAGGGCCACGCGTTGCTGCTGCCCGCCGCTGAGCTTTGTCGACGGGCGGTTTTCGAATCCGGTAAGCTGTACGAAGGCAAGAGCCCTGGCCACCCGGATCCGTATTTCCTCCATGGGCGTTTGTCGGCTTTTCAGGGGATAGGCCACGTTGTCGAAAACATTCATGTGCGGCCAGATCGCGTAGGTCTGAAACACCATCCCCAGTCCCCGTTTTTCCGGCGGCACGAAAATATCCTTCTCCCCGGACAATACGATCTCGTCCCCGATGGCGATCTCGCCCGAATCGGGCGACTCCAGCCCCACGATGCACCGCAAAAGCGTGGTCTTGCCGCAACCGCTTGGGCCCAGAAGGGTGAATATCTGGTTGGCGGGTATGGTGAGATCGACATGGTCCAGGGCACGGATCCGCTTGCCCTCCGAATAGAAGTCCTTGGTCAGGTCGTTGATCCGAATTTCCATAAGTCCCTCAACCAAAAAAACTCCCGGGTCCTTGTTATCCGGGCCCCGGGAGTGTGGATGTTCCTGTTCGAGTGGTACGCGGGGATCTTCGCTTACTTGGCGAAAAAGATCGTTTTGAACTTCTCCCCCCAGGAGCGGATTTCCTCATCCGACAGCTCGCGAATCGGAAGGACCTTGGCCTCGCTGATGCCGTCGATGGGCGGGAATACGCCGGGGGCCAACACGTACTCGCCCACCTTGTCCGCAAGGAGCTTCATGGCGTCCTTCGACAACCAGTAGTCCAGGAATACCCGGGCGGCCTCGGGATGAGGCGCTTTGGCGGCAATCGCCACGCCGCGCGGCGTGCCGAGCAGCGTACCGACCCTGGCCCAGTCCAGCGGGGCCGGCGCATGGGTGATGATGTATTTGGGCATGGAAATGGCCAGAAGCTTTTCGCCGCTTTCCACGGGAGCCGGAGAGGGGCCGAACGATTTGACGAACATCGGCTTGTTGGCCGCGAGCCCCTTGACGAAATTCATCCATTCCTCATCGGTCGCGAAGATCTTCGCTTCCTTCAAACCCACAAGCCAGGTGATGGTGGTGGCGTGTGACGATGGGTCCGGCATGACGATCTTGTCGTGCCATTTCGGATCGGTCAGATCCTGGTAACTCTTGGGGACGTCCTCGGGCTTGACCAGATCCCTGTTGTAAATCGGGGCGACATACTCGATCCCGAACTGCATGATGGTGTCGTCCTGCTGCGCCCAGTCGGGGTAACCGGCGGCAGAGGAAGACTTGTAGGCAACGAGCGCCCCCTTCTCTTTCAGCGTCTTGAGGATCGGTAATGGCCCCTGGAGCACATCGGCTTCCAGTTTGCCGGCTTCATGCTCCGTGAGCACGGTAGCAAGATACTTGGAGGTGGAAATTCGCGTGTAGACGCCCGTTACTCCTTTGGCGGCGGTAAACGCCTCCATGATCGGTTCCACCGCCGTGATATTGGCGTAAAAGTTGGCTTTTCCTTCTTCCTTTGCCTTGGCGAGATCCGATGCAATGGCAGCCGGAACCAGAGCAATGATAAACACCAAAACCGCCAGCTTTTTCATGATCTCCTTTCCTCCCCGTACGCGTTGATTGTTCTCTCCACCGGAAGGTGTCCCCTCTCGGGACCTCATGCCGTCTTCGTCCGCTGCACAGCAATCCCTGTCAATCATAATCCCGATAAACGAAAAGCACAAAACCACAGATGAGCCTGCGGGGTTGCCGGTATGATAGAACCCATTCCCGCACAGAACAAGCCCGGAATGCGATATCATTTGCCCAACGAACGCACCGCGAGGGCAAACCCGGGCATCCGGCGACCACATCCGGTTCCGGGGGGAGATTTCACCCATCGCCGTTGCCGGGGGACAAATAAGATGGCGCACCCCAACCTCACCGTCTCGCTCGTTTTGGGCAGCGGTGGTGCCAGAGGGCTAGCCCACATCGGGGTTATCGACTACCTCGTCAAGAACGGCTAGCACATCCGCTCCCTTGCCGGTTCCTCCATGGGTGCCCTGATCGGCGGTGTCTTTGCGGCGGGCAAGCTTGCCGACTATACCCGGTGGGTCACCAGTCTCCAGCGTCTGGACGTGATCCGTCTTCTGGATCTTTCCTTCGGAAGCGCGGGGCTGTTCAAGGGCGAACGGGTGATCGGCGAGCTCAAGGAACTGATCGGGGATCGCCACATCGAGGACCTTTCCGTTCCCTATACCGCGGTGGCAACCGATATCCAGAACGGCAAGGAGGTCTGGATTTCCCGGGGTCCCCTTTTCGACGCGATCCGGGCCTCGATTGCGATTCCCATGGTTTTTACCCCCCATACCCTGTCTGGTCGGCAACTCGTGGACGGCGGCCTTGTCAATCCCGTCCCGATCGGCCCGACCCTCCACGTTCACACGGATCTGACGGTCGCCGTGAACGCAAGCGCGGAGCCGATTGGGGATCTGGAGTCCCCCGATTGGGAGGCGGTTCGGGACGACGACGAGGAAGTAAGCCTTCGCCAACGGATTGCCGCGTTCATCGCCGATCTCACCCATCACAGGCAAATTCGGGAAGAAGACATGGGGCTGATGGATATCATGTTCCGTTCGATGGACATCATGCAGAACATGATCGCCAGGTTCCAGTTGGCGACCTATATGCCCGACGTGGTGATCGAAATTCCGCGAGACATCTGCAGCGCGTACGAAATGTACCGCGCGCGCGAACTCATCGAACTCGGCAGGAAAAAAGCGGAAGGGGTCTTCGCCCGGCGGTAGCATAATGCCCGGATTTCCCCCGGAGGGGATGCAACGGGACAGGCGTTCCCGAAACCCGGGAGGGAGGAACGAAAAGAGCATGGAACACAAGGGGGGAAACCTTGACCCGTTCGATCGGTTCCGCAACTGGTATGAAGAGGCGTGTCTTTCCCCCCTCAGGATTCCGAACGCGATGTGCCTTTCGACCCTGCGTGCCGGTGGAATCCCCGTGGCGCGGATGGTGCTTCTTTCTTCCTTCGACCGGCGGGGATTCGTCTTCCATACGAACTACGAAAGCGCCAAGGGAGGGGAAATCGCGGCTTGTCCCCGAGTGGCCCTTCTCTTCTGGTGGGAACCCCTGAACCGCCAGGTTCGGATCGAGGGAGTTGCGGAAATAACATCCCCTGAAGAATCGGACGCCTACTTCGCGAAACGACCGAGGGGGGCCCAGCTCAGCGCGTGGTCTTCGGAACAGAGCCGCCTCCTCCCGTCCACGGAGACGCTTACCGCACGGATGCGGGATATCGAAGGGCGCCATGGGGAAGGCCCCGTCCCCCGCCCGCCTCACTGGGGGGGCTACCGCGTCATCCCTTGCGTCTTCGAGTTCTGGACGGGCCGCGAAAACCGACTCCACGACCGCCTCCGGTATGGCCGTACGCCCGACGGGTGGGCGGCAGCGCAGCTGTATCCGTAGCGGATCGGCATTATCCCCGGTTCGGGGAGCGGATCCCTGCTTCTCTTTTCGTCCGGTGGAGACTATAAGGGAAAAATGCCCGGTCCCCGGTCAAGAACTGCCATCCCGGATCTCACGCTGCTCCGCATCCAGGCGGGTTCGGGCCTTCTGTTCGCCACGTTTCTCGTTCTTCACCTTTCGAACACCATTCTCGCAAGCGCGGGACAGGCGACCTACGACTCCTTTCAGAACACGGTGCGGTGGTATTACCAGTTCCCCCCCGTCGAGATCATCGTGGTCATTGGATCGGCAACGGTGCACGCGTGGGCAGGACTTTTACGCATCTGGCGCAGGACGAAAAAATATTTCGACCCGAAGGCCCCGCGCTTCGTCCCGCCCCTGCGGATGCGATTGCACCGGTGGTGCGGGTACATCATCCTTCTGATCCTCCCGGGCCATATCTCCGGCACCCGGGTGCCCGGTCTGCTGGAGGGATTACCGGCCGATTTCTCGTTCGTCTATTTCAGCATCAAGCACTGGCCCTGGGTCTTCTACCCCTACCTCCTGATCTATGGGGTGGGCGCCGCGTTCCACCTGATACACGGAACGCTTCTCTCTCTTGGCGTGTTCGGCGCCAGGCTGCCTCGCTGGGCGATGGAAGGGAAATCGAAACCGTTCTGGACGGCGGTTGTCACATTCTCCCTTCTCATCGGCCTCGGGATAATCGCGCTGGGGGGGAACCTGTTCACACCGAATACGGAGCGCTTTCCCGAACTGAAAGCTTTCTACGAGAAGAAGGTCCAGGAAGTCTTCATGCCCTGGAAGGAAGAACCGTAACGCTTGCCTGGAAATCGGGGAGAATGAGCAAAGAGGGGAAAGGTGGCGCACCCTGGAGGATTCAAACCTCTCGCCATTTGAGCATCCCCCTGAATATTCTCGCTTCTCCATTCGTCCGAATCACTATCTTTGAACCAGCGGGACTCCATGCTCCCCATCCAGTATGATCGGAAAACAAGTGCGCCCTGACGTCGGTGCTCCCTTGCTTTCGTATAGGATGCGGATTTTTATTGTACTCTTTCCCTTGACCGCTTCCTTTGCCCTGCGGGTGCCCCGACGTTCGGGATAGTCGTGAAACGATAAAGGACGACCATGGTAGAGCAAACCGGATCATTTATCGCGGGTCGGTTGGCAAGGACGGCTGGGCTTGCCGGCGCCTATTTCCTCGCCGGCAAGCTCGCCCTGCTCCTGGACGTCCCCCCCGGGCAAGCGGTACCCGTATGGCCGGCCGCAGGAATCGCCCTGGCGGGCCTTCTGCTGATGGGTTCGTGGGCCTGGCCGGGGATCTTTCTGGGCTCCTTCCTGGTCAATATCGGGACCTCATTCGCCGCCACCGGTGTGTCGACCATGGTCAAACCTTCCGTGCTGACGGCGGGAATCGCCACGGGGGCTGCGTTGCAGGCGCTGCTCGGCGCCTTTCTGATCCGCCGGCTGGTCGGATACCCGACTCCCCTCGACCGGACGCAGGATTTCTTCAAGTCGATCGCACTGGGGGGCCCGGCCAGTTGCCTGGTCGGCGCCACCGCGGGGGTGGCCTGCCTGTGGGCGGCAGGAATCGTACCGCCCGGCGAGGGGCTGACGAACTGGTGGACCTGGTGGCTGGGCGAAACCATCGGGGTGCTGATCGTGCTCCCGCTTGCCTCCGCCTGGAACATCGAGTTGCACCAACAGCGGATGCGCACCAGGCTCTCGGTCATTCTTCCGCTCTGCGCGGCCATCCTGATCACGGTGCTCCTCTTTTTCCAGGTGCGCACCGGCGAGTGGCGACGCGCCCAGCTACTCTTCGAACGGCAGACGGACCACCTTGTCCAGGCCCTTCGGGGAGCCCTTCATGCCTATCTGGACGATCTCTCCGCCATCGAGGGGCTGTTCCTGTCCAGCCGCGAGGTGGACCGGGACGAGTTTTCCACATTTGTCCAGGGAATGCTCGTGCGCCATCCGGGCATTCAGGCCCTCGAGTGGATTCCCCGGGTCCCCGCCGCCCAGAGGCAGCTCTACCAGGAAAGAGCGAAGGCGGAAGGCTTTGCGGATTTCCGGTTTTCGGAACGGGGGCCCGAAGGTCAGATGGTGGCCGCCGGCCCGCGCGACGAATATTACCCCGTCTATTATCTGGAACCGTACCGGGGGAACGAAACCGCCCTGGGATTCGATCTGGCCTCGAACCCGGTGCGCCGGGAGGCGCTCCATCAGGCCCGCGACACCGGCGCCCCGGTGGTCAGCGCCCGCATCACGCTGGTCCAGGAAGTCGGCCAGCAGTATGGGGTCCTTATCTTTTTCCCGATCTACGACAAGAAAGTCCCCCTCGATACCATCGGGGCCCGCCGGTCACATCTGCGCGGATATGTCCTGGGGGTACTCCGGATCGCCGGCATGGTGCACGCAGCGCTTTCGACCTTCGACACCAAGGGGATCCGGTACCTGCTCCTTGACTATTCGGCGCCGTCCGAAGAGCGCCTGCTCTTCTCCGGTGACCTGGAACAACCTGAAACTCCCGGCGGGGCATCGGATATGAGCCAGGATGAATCCCGCCACGGGCTATTTTCCCAAACCTTGCTCGAATTCGCCGGGCGCCGCTGGGTGATGCAGTTCCTGCCGGCCGACGAGTTCCTGGCCGAACTCGACCTCCGGGAAGCCCAGAGGGTTCTGACCGGCGGGCTGCTGTTCTCCGGTCTGCTGGGGACCTTTCTGCTGGTCATCGCGGGCCGCTCCGCCATGATCGAGCGGGTCGTGCAGGAGCGCACCGCGGATCTTTCCGAAGCCAACGTCGCGCTGGCCAGGGGGATCGAAGAACGCCGGCAGATCCATGAGGCCCTCAAGGAGAGCGAGGGACAGCACCGCGCCATCGTCGACACCGCTGTCGAAGGGATCATCGCCATCGACGAGCAGGGCACCGTCCAATCCTTCAACCCGGCGGCGGAGCGGATCTTCGGCTACACTGCCGCCGAGGTCATCGGCCGCAACGTCAAGATGCTGCAGCCCGAGCCCTATCACAGCCGGCACGATGAATACCTCCAGAATTACCTGCGCACCGGGAGGAAGAAGATCATCGGAATCGGCAGGGAAGTGGTGGGACTGCGCAAGGACGGGACGTCGTTTCCCCTCGACCTAGCGGTAAGCGAAGTGCTCCTGGACAACCGGCGCCTGTTCACCGGAATCATCCGCGATATCACGGACCGCAAGCAGGCGGAGGCCGAACTGCTGGTCGCCAAGGAGCAGGCGGAATCCGCCAGCCGGGCCAAGACCGAATTCCTCGCCAGCATGAGCCATGAGATTCGCACCCCGATGAACGCCATCATCGGGATGGCGGAATTGCTGAGCGAAACCTCCCTGACGACAGAGCAGCGCGAGTATGTGCGCATCTTCCAGTCCGCCGGGGAAAACCTCCTCACCTTGATCAACGACATCCTCGATATCAGCAAGCTGGAGGCCGGCCACCTCGAGCTGGAGAGCATCGACTTCGACCTGCGGGACCTCCTCGAGAAGACCTGCGAGATCCTGGCCCTGCGTGCTCATCACAAGGGGCTCGAACTGACCTGCCGCCTGGCGGAAGACGCGCCGGTCAAGCTGATCGGCGATCCCCTGCGGCTGCGCCAGGTCCTGGTCAACCTGATCGGTAACGCCATCAAGTTCACGGAACGGGGGGAGGTCGTGGTCGAGGTCAAACCCTCCGGGCCCCCCGGACCGGGAGAAGCGGTCGAGATGCTCTTTTCCGTTTCCGACACCGGCATCGGCATCCCCGCCGACAAGCAGGACGTCATTTTCGAGCGCTTCACCCAGGTGGACGCCTCCACCACCCGCCAATACGGGGGCACCGGGCTCGGCCTGAACATCTCGCAACGGATCGTCGAAGCCATGGGGGGCCGGATCCGGGTCGAAAGCGAACCGGGCCGGGGGAGCACCTTTTCCTTCACCGCCCCCTTCGAGGCGCAGGCCGAACGCGAAGAGCCGGTACGTCCGATCCCGGTGGCCCTGCAGGGGCTTAGGGCCCTGATCATCGACGACTCAGCGACCAACCGCCTGGTGCTGCGGGAAATGCTCACGGGATGGGGAGCCGTGGTGCGCGAGGCGCAAGACGGAGTGAGCGCCCTGGCCGAGATGCAGCACGCGGAGGAGAACGCCGCCCCGTTCGATCTTCTGCTGCTGGACTGCCGCATGCCCGGCATGGACGGTTTCGAACTGGCCCAGCGGATCCGGAAGGATTCCGCGTTCCGCGGCACGACAATGATGATGCTCACTTCCGACAACCGGGCCGGGGATATCGCCCGCGCCCGTGAAATAGGGATCGCCGGATACATGGTCAAACCGATCAAGCGGGACGACCTGAAAAACGCCATCGCGGGCTCCCTGGCCGAAACCCGGGCCGCGCCGGTAGCACAACCGGACAGGGCGGCGCTCGAGGCGCAAGGCCCCTCCCTCCACATCCTTCTGGTCGAAGATTCCGAAGACAACCGGCTGCTGGTCTCCGCGTTCCTCAAGAAAACGCCCCATACCCTCGACATGGCCGAGAACGGGGAAATCGCGGTGGACAAATTCCGGGCCGGTCGATACGACCTGGTGCTGATGGATGTGCAGATGCCGGTCAAGGACGGGTACACGGCGACCCGGGAGATCCGGCAATGGGAAAAGGAAACGGGGGCGGCGCCGACCCCCATCGTCGCCCTGACGGCGCATGCCCTCCAGGAGGATGCCCGGAAAAGTCTCGATGCCGGATGCACGGCCCATCTGACAAAACCGATCAAGAAGGAAACGCTTTTGGATACACTCGAGGCGATCCGCAGGGCACGTGACGAAAAGGAGGAGGGATGACGGAAAACCAGTCTCCGGACCCCGGCGGGAAGATCATCGTCCGTGTCGATCCGGATCTCGAGGATCTGATTCCCGGCTTCCTCGAAAACCGGCGCAGCGATATCCAGGCGATGCGGGAGGCCCTGGAGCAGAGCAATTTCGAAACGATCCGTACGCGGGCCCACACCATGAAGGGGGCAGGCGGGGGATACGGCTTCGATGCCATCACGACCATCTCCCGTGGGATCGAGGATGCGGCGGAACAACGCAACGCCTCGGGGGTCCGCGAGGGGTTGAACAGGCTTTCCGGCTATCTGGACCGGATCGAAGTCGTTTTTGAATAGCCTCCGGGGAGGAAATTGCCATGCGCGTTCTGATCGCCGAAGATGACCGGGACTCCCAGGCCCTGCTCCGGAGGATTCTGGAGAAGGAGGGTTTCCCGGTCGTTGCCGCCGATGACGGACGTGCGGCCTGGGAGACCTTTCAAAAGGAGGAATTCCGCCTGGTCATCACCGACTGGCAGATGCCGGAGATGGGAGGGGTCGAGCTCTGTCGAAAGATCCGCGCCGCGGACACCGCCGGGTATGTCTACATCATCCTGGTGACGGCACGGGAAGCCAAGGAGGACCTGGTCCAGGCGATGGATGCGGGGGCCAACGACTACGTCACCAAGCCGTATGACAGAGGCGAGCTGCTCGCCCGGGTCCGCTCGGGGATCCAGATCATCGAGCTGGAGCAGAAGCTCAGCGAGAGGAACCTGGAGCTTTCGGCGGAGCAGGAGAAATCCGAGCGGCTGCTGCTGAGCATCTTCCCCCGACCGGTCGCCGAGCGCCTGAAACAGGAGCCGAAGGTCATCGCCGACAGCTTTGCGGAAGCCTCGGTCCTGTTCGCCGACATCCATGACTTTGCCGGCATTGCCGCGCAGAGGTCGCCGATCGAAATGATCGAACTCCTCCAGAAGGTCTTCTCGAGGTTCGACCGCGTGGCCGACCAGCAGGGAGTGGAAAAAATCAAGACCATCGGAGACTCCTACATGGTGGCGGCGGGCGTGCCGGAGCCGAGAATGGATCACGCCGAGGCCTTGGCGGACATGGCGCTCACCATGCAGCGGGAAATCCTTCAGCTTGATGCGGGCACGGACGAACCGCTGCGGCTACGCATCGGCATCGACAGCGGGCCGGTGATCGCGGGAGTGATCGGCACCGCCCGGCTCGCCTATGACCTGTGGGGGGAAACGGTCAGCACCGCGGAGCAGATGAAAACCTACGGCCTGCCGGGTGCCATCCAGGTCTCCGCGTCCACGTTCGGGCGCCTCCGGAAAATGTTCATCCTCGAGGAGCGCGGGGAGTTCTACGTGCAGGGGAAAGGGGCCGTCATGACCTACCTGCTCACCGGGCGCAGGGGGGATCCGTCATGAATGCCGTGGCCCGAATCGGCGACTATACCCTGGGGAAATGGGGGGAACTGCGAACCCTGGGGGCGGTCCTCTGGGCCGTGTCGGTCACCGCGACCCGGCCGGGCTTCTGGAAGCGCACCGTGCGCGCCGAAATCGCCCGCCAGATCTATTCGGCCGGCGTGGAAGCGAGCCGTTTCGTGGCCTATGTCGCCTTCGCCCTGGGGGTATCGGTCGTGGCCCAGGCCCTGGCCTGGATGCACAAGTTCGGCCAGACCAGGAGTCTCGGCCCTGTGCTGGTGGCCGTGCTGGTTCGGCAGGCGGTACCCGTGCTGACCAACCTGCTGGCGATCGCCCGCAACGGCACGGCCCTGACCACGGAACTGGGCACCATGAAGGCGTCCGGAGAGGTCCGGGTGCTGGACGCCCAGGGGCTCGACCCCTTCGTCTACCTGGTCGTGCCCCGTGTCCTCGGGCTGACCACCGCGGTCTTTTGCCTCAACGTGATTTTCCTTGTCGTGGCGTTTGCCAGCGGGTACGTGTTCAGCACGCTGCTCAGCCCCGACATCGAGGATGCGGCGGCGTTTGTCCACAGCGTCCTGGTTTCGGTCGGTCCGCTCGACCTGGTGAATTTCCTCACGATCAGCCTGGTGCCGGCTTTGCTCACCGGCGCCATCTGCTGCATCGAAGGCCTTGCCGTCGGCTCCTCCGTCACCGAAGTCCCGGCGGCGGCCCGCCGGGCATTGGCTCGTTCCGTGAGGGCCCTGTTCCTCACCACTGCCCTGATCTCGTTCCTGACCTACGTGTAAGGGGGCCATCGGACGGAAGACCATGCGGACGGCGAGCGGAGAGATGAAAGAGCCCGTGCTTTCCTTTGCGGGGGTTACGACCGAGCCGGATGCCGCCTACGATGTGCCGATCTGGGAGGTCGATTTCACCTTGCTCCCGGGCGAGCTGCTGCTGGTCCGGCTGGAACGGGGGCATTTCCGGATTCCGCTGGCCGACGCCGCCGTCGGCCTCCTGGAACCGATCCGGGGCGAGGTCCGGTTCCGTGGAGAGGATTGGCGGGCCATGTCGCCGGACCGCGCGGCGTCCCAGCGGGGAAAATGCGGACGGGTCTTTATCGGTCACGGTTGGTTAGGCGACATGACCGTCAACGACAACATCACCCTCACGCAGCGGCATCACACCGGGAGGCTGGAGGCGGACATCGAAGCCGAGGCGGCGAACCTGGCAAGGTTTTTCGGTCTGCCGGGGCTGCCGCTTCGGGCCCCCGGACAAACACGCCGGGACGACCTGGGACGGGCTGCGCTCGCCCGGGTCTTTCTGGGCAGGCCGGATCTGATCATCCTGGAGGAGCCGACCCGGCACATTTTTCCCGATATCATGCCCCCGCTATTGAACGCGATCCGGGCGGCCCGGGACCGGGGGGCGGCCGTGGCCTGGATCACCGGCGAGTCTCGGATCTGGAACGAAAAGGCCCTTCACGCGGAGTGGAAAGGCACCATGTTCGGCTCCCGCATGCAGCTGAGCAGAGAGGGGGACTGATGGCGAAAGCATTGAAGTTGCGCTATGTCAACGAGGTCACGGGGACCTTCGTCATTCTCTGCGTGCTGGTTGCCCTCACGGCCCTGTTTTTCGTCTCCGGCGCCCAGCGCTGGTTCACCCGGTTCGAAA
>JBFKGZ010000045.1:0-19773 GCA_041633075.1 Candidatus Deferrimicrobiaceae bacterium
AAGCGCGACGAGAAGAAGAGACACCGCCGCCGGGGTGACCCCGGGGATCCGGCTGGCGTGCCCGATCGAAGCAGGCCGAACCCGAACGAGCTTGTCCCGGACCTCGGTCGACAGGCCGTAGACCGACTCAAAGGGGAAATCCCCGGGAAACCTCATCTCCTCGTATTTCCTAAGTTTTTTCGCATCCTCCTCCTGGCGGCGAATATACCCGTCGAACTTGACGATGAGTTCCGCCTGGGATACCACCTCCGGGGGAAACCGCGAAAGATCCGGATCGTTCGCCACGACGAGGGCGGCCGTGACCTCGGGCCGGCGCAGCAATTCCGCGTACGGGATCCCGGGGCGGACCGGAGCGCCTCCCGCCTCCACGACAGCCTGCGCCAGCGGATGCTCCGAAGCTACGCGGGACGTCTCGAGGGCGGACAGCAACGAGGACAATCCCTCCCGCTTCTTGCAGAAGTTCCGGTATCGCTCCCCGGAGAGCAGCCCCATCCGGTACCCGGTCTCCGAAAGGCGCAAATCGGCATTGTCCTCCCGCAGGAGTAGCCGGTATTCGGCCCGGGAGGTAAACATCCGGTACGGCTCCTGGGCCCCCTTTGTGACCAGATCGTCAATCATAACACCTGTGTACGCCTCGCCGCGGCCGAACACCACGGGCTCCTCACCCCGCACCCTGCGCGCCGCATTGATCCCGGCGACGATCCCCTGCGCCGCGGCTTCCTCGTAGCCGCTGGTGCCGTTGATCTGGCCGGCGTGGAAAAGGTTCTTGACGACCTTCGTTTCGAGGGAGGGATACAGTTGCACCGGATCGACGAAATCGTACTCGATGGCGTACCCCGGGCGGACGATCTCCACCTCCTCCAGGCCGGGGATGGTCCTTAGCATCGCAAGCTGGATGTCGTACGGTAGGCTCGTCGAGACCCCGTTAGGGTAATACTCTGCGGTGCGAAGACCTTCCGGCTCCAGGAAGACGTGGTGGCGCTCCTTGTCGGCGAATCGGACCACCTTGTCCTCAATCGAGGGGCAGTATCTTGGGCCGATCCCCTGGATCACCCCGGAATAGAGGGGGGAACGCGAAAGGCCGGACCGGATCGCCTCGTGGGTCCTTGCGTTCGTGTGCGTGACGTAGCAAGGAACCTGGGGCCTGCGAATCTCTTTGTTTTCAAATGAAAAAGGAACGGGGGGATCGTCGCCGAATTGTGGCTCGGTACGGGAGAAATCGATCGTTTTCCCGTCCAGGCGGGGGGTGGTGCCGGTTTTCAGCCGCCCGACGGAAAACCCCAGCTCCCGCAGGGAATCGGATAGCTTCATCGCGGGGAAATCCCCCGCCCTCCCCGCCGGGAAATTGACCAGCCCGATGTGGACAAGGCCTTTGAGAAAGGTGCCGGTGCACAGGACCACCGTTTTCCCCCGGTACCGGATACCCAGGTTCGTTTCGACACCCGACGCCACCCCCCCTTCCGCGTAGACGGCGTCGACCATGGCCTGCTTGACATCCAGCCCATAGGTGCTCTCCAACGCCTGCTTCATCCGGAGGCGATAGAGCTGCTTGTCCGCCTGTGCCCGGGACGATCGTACCGCCGGCCCCTTGCTCGTGTTCAGCTGGCGGAACTGGATCCCCGTCGCGTCGATATTTCTCGCCATCTCGCCGCCCAGGGCGTCGATCTCCCGGACGAGATGCCCTTTGGCCAGCCCGCCGATCGCGGGGTTGCACGACATGAGCCCGATGGCATCGGCGTTGATGGTGAGCAGGAGGGTGGAACACCCCATCCGGGCGGCGGCCAGGGCCGCCTCGCAGCCGGCGTGGCCTCCTCCTACGACGACCACGTCATATTCTTTCGGGTATTCGTACATGCTCACCGCGGTTCTTTCTCCCCCGCCCCTGTTTCACGTGAAACGTTTTCCCAGTCCGGGGACACCACCGTGTTGCTCGTCGAAGGAAACAGGCGTGTCGCCTTTTCCTACTTGCCTATACAAAACGTGTCGAAGATGGCGTTTAGCACTTCTTCGGGTGCGATCTCCCCGGTAAGTTCGGCAAGCGCCTGCGCCGCGTCCCGGACGTCGGAGGCGATGAATTCCAGCGGAAGACCTCTGCCGGCCGCCTCCTGCCCCCGCTCCAGCGCGGCGTCCGCCTTCCTGGCCGCATCGAGGTGGCGGAGGCGGGTCAGCGGCGCCTCGGCCATTATAGCATCCTCCTCCGGGGCGATCTCGCGGGCGATCGTCCCGAGAAGACCGTCGACTCCCTCCCCGGTCTTCGCCGACAACATCAGGGTCCCGTTGTGCCCGGGGCCCCGGAAGCGGGCCCCATCCTCGGCGGTCGCGAGATCCTGCTTGTTCAATAGAACCAGGTGGGGGCGCCCCGCCACTTCCCGGTACGCATCGAAATCTCCCTCGTGCGCCGGACGGCTTCCGTCGAGGACGAACAGGGTCAGGTCCGCCCCGGCGATGATCTCCCGGCTGCGCCTGACCCCCTCCCGTTCCACCGGGTCCGAAGCCTCCCGCAATCCCGCCGTGTCGACCAACCGCAGCGGAATTCCCGATAGGGAGATTTCCCCGGAGAGATAGTCCCGCGTGGTGCCGGGGGTCTCCGTCACGATCGCCCGCTCCTCCCCCAGAATACGGTTCAGCAGCCGCGATTTCCCCACATTGGCCACCCCTGCGATCGCCACGGTCGCCCCGTCCCGGTACCGGTGCCCCCGGGTGTACGACGCAAGCTGTCGCCCGACCCTCTCTCTTAAATCTGACACCCGTGCTTTAAGTTGCTCATGGGACAGGGGAGGGATGTCTTCCTCCTCGGAAAAGTCGATGGAAGCCTCGAGGAACGTCAGAAGCGATACGATTTCCGACCGGAGGGGGGAGATCGTATCCCGAATCCCCCCTTTGAGCTGGCGAAGGGCAGCCCGGGCCGCCCCGGCCGTCCTCGCCGCGATCAGGTCGGCCAGTGCCTCCGCCTGGGTGAGGTCCAACTTCCCGTTTTGGAAAGCACGGCGAGAGAATTCCCCGGCGGAGGCGGGAACGGCCCCGTTGTCGCATGCGACGGCGCCGGCCCGGTCCACAAGCACGGGGTTGCCGTGGAGATGGATTTCCGCCACGTCCTCTCCGGTAAAGCTTCCCGGTGCGGGAAAGAATACGACGAGGGCGGAATCGATCTCCTCCCCCTTCCGGTCGCGCACCGTACACCGAAGCAGCGCGCGGGGGGAAACGAGGGAAGGATCCACCCCGGTCATCCGGTACGCGATCGGAAACGCTTCCGGGCCGGAGAGGCGCAGGAGGGAAACGGCGCCGACGCCGGCGGGAGTGATGGGGGCCACAATCGTCGTCCCGCCGCCGTCGCCTGCCCCCCCCCGTTGTGCGGTGTGCGCCCGGGGCCGCTGGTCGTCCACGGGTTCCTCCTAGGGGGCTAGGCGGCTACTCCCGTGCCGCCTTTTCCGCCTCGGCCTGCCGGTTCTGTATCAGCTGCTGGCCGATGCTCAGCAAATTGTTGGCGAGCCAGTAGATCGTGAGACCTGTCGGGAACCCCCAGAACATGAACGTGAAGATAAGGGGCAGGAAGAGCATCATCTTCTGCTGGGCGGGGTCCATCCCCCCGGAGGGCGTCATCTTCTGCTGGACGAACATCGAAATCCCCATGAGCAAGGGGAGCAGGCGGATCGGGAGGGTATACCCCGCCACCGAAAGATCCCAAAGATGCTCGGGGGCGGACAGGTCGTTTATCCACAGCATGAACGGGGCGTGGCGAAGCTCGATCGCCACGAGCAGCCCCTTGTAGAGCGCGATGAAAACCGGGATCTGGAGCAGCATCGGAAGGCAGCCGCTTAACGGGTTGATCTTGTACGTCTTGTAGAGATTCATCGTCTCCTGCTGCTGCCTCGCCTTGTCGTCCTTGTATTTCTCCTTGATCTGTTTCATGATCGGCCCGAGTTCCTGCATCTTCTTCATCGAGGCCATCGATTTCTTCGTGAGCGGATAGAAGGCGATCTTGATCAGAATCGTCAGGATGATGATGTCGATCCCGTAATTCCCCGTAACCCGGTTGAAGATGGTGAGGAGCCACACGAGGGGCATCGCCAGGAGGGAGAACCATCCGTAGTCCACCAGCTTCTCCATGTCTTTGCCGTTGGCGGCCAGGAGGTTGTACTCCTTCGGCCCCATGAAGGCCTGGACGGAAAACGAGACCACCTCCTGCGGCCCCAGAACCGCCGGAGAACCGGCAAGGGCAAGTCGTAACCCCTCCTCCCCCAGCGGGGAAACCTTCTCGAGGCGCCATTCCTGCTCGGGAATGGCGATCAGGGTGAAATACTTGGCGTCCGCGGCCGCCCATTGAACCGTTACCTTGTCGATCTCCCCCTTCCGGATCTTCTTGAAGTCGAAACGCTCGATTTTCCCGCCGGCGCCCACCACGGCTCCCTTGAAGGAATAGGAATCGCCGCCCAGCTCCCCCGTGAAGACCTGGGAAAGCTCGATTCCGGGCGTAAGTCGGATCGAACCCGCGCTTCCGTTGGCCACCTTTTGGGTCACGCCGAAATCGTACCGGCCGCCGGCAAAGGTGTACTCGCGAGTGATGCGGACTCCCCGAGCGGAAATCCAGGACAGGGAGACGGTCTTCTTCTCCCCGGCTCCGACGGACAGCTCGTCGGGCGCGTCCGTGGAAAATACCGGCTGCTCGGGGAAGGCCGGCTGGCTCTCGGCCAGGTAGAGGTCAAGGGGAAGCGGACGGACCGACCCGGAACCGATGATGTCCAGGGGCTTTCCCTTCGGCCCGGGATGTTCGTTGTACCGGTTCAGGAAGAACGACTGGATCCCCCCTCCGGCGGTGGACACGGTCGCGGTGTACAGGGGAGTCCGAACGACAATCCACCGAAGCGGATTCTCCCGGCCGGGGACAAGCCCGCCGGGCGCCGAAGGCGGCGTGCGCGGCCGGGCAGGGGCTCTATCCACCCCGGCGGCATTGTCCCCTGCCTGCTCCCTCGCCGTCTCCTGCTGCTTTGCGGGCGCCGGTGCGTCTTCGCGCCCGGGTCCGAACAGCTGCTGGTAGGCAAGCATAATGGCGACCGACAGAACGATCGCCAGGATCATCCTTTTTTCCATCGATACCTCGTGCCGAGAATCTGGATTCGCCGCGGTTCGTCCAGGCCCCCGGGATGAAAGGGATGGCACCGCAGGATCCGCCACATTCCGTCCAGAATACCCACCAGGATGCCGTTCAGGCGGAGAGATCCGATCGTGTACTCCGAACAGCTGGGGTAGAAACGGCAGCATTCCCCGAGAAACGGGGATACCAGCCGCCGGTAGCCACCCAGAAGGATTATCGGGATGTCTCTTGCTCGCAAGGGGAAGGTTCCCTCCTCTTTCCCCAACGAAGCTCTATCGCGGCAAGGAGCTCGGCGGAAACCGATGCGAGATCCGCATCCCGGGGCCCTTTCCTCACCACGATGGCCGTTCGGGTCCCCACCGGAAAAACACGCTTGTTGTGCCGGTAGAATTCCCGCAGGAGACGCTTTACCCGGTTCCGAACCACCGCGTTTCCCACCCGCCGGCCGACGGAGATTCCGATTTTTCTGGAAACGGGAACGCCCCCCTCTCCCCCGGAGGCGCGGAAATCCCGGTAGATGCTGTAGTGCGGTGTGGATGCGCGCTCCCCTCGACGAACCACGTCCCGGTATTCGCGGTCGGTGCGCAGCATTTCCGCCTTTGACAGCCGAATACTTACCACCCGCGTCCGGGCCTTCCTACCCGGATAAGGTTACTTCTTGCCGCTGACCGAAACGGCGAGCCGCTTCCGCCCCTTCGCGCGGCGTCGGGAAATAATCTGCCTGCCCGCCGGAGTCGACATGCGGCGGCGAAATCCGTGGGTTCGCAGCCGGCGTCTGTTGTGCGGCTGGTAGGTGCGTTTCATCCTGGAACACTCCTTCCCTGGTACCTACACGCCTCCCTGGAAAAAAGACAAGATATTCCGTTTGTTCCGCCCGTGTCAACCACGATTTTCCACTGTATGGTACACTGCGCACGCCGTGAACCGAAACCGAACGACGCGTCTTTCCCCCCTGCGCCGGCTTCTGTCGTTTCCGCTGCTGCAGCCCGGGAGGAAGAGGAAAACCGCCCCGGCTTCCGAGGAGGAGCTCCTCTTCGAACTGGCGGGCCTCAACCCGGAAAACCTCCTCTTCGGCCGGTTCCGGCCGGAGGAGGTCCGGGAGCGGATCCGGGACGCGGGCATACTCGAGGGACTTGCGCGCCGGGGGTACCACGATCCCGTCCTCACGCTCTCGTGTGCGGACCCGGAGGAGCAGCGCGTCTGCCTGTTCGCAGGAAGGGAGTCCCGCGAGCGACTCCTCATGGAAGTTCGGGTCCAGATCCGCGCGTTCCGTCCCGGTGCGCCGATCGGATCGTTCCCCGAGGGGACCGTCTTTCGGATGCTCCTCATCCACTGGCTCGCCTTATCCGACCCGGAACGTCCGTTTTCGATCGAACGCCCCCGGCTCCCCGGGCAGGAGAAACCGGGCCTGGGGCTGGTTTCGGAATGCCTGTCCCTTCTCCGGCAGATCGGAAAGGAGTTCCTCCTCGACGGCATTCTCGACGTACCCGATCATTTCCACACCGCCCTTATCTACTCCCGGACGTTCCGGTTCCTCGACCCGCGAGCCGAAGGGCGGTTCCAGGCGATGGCCCGGGACCTCAAGGGGATCCCCCTCGCACTCGCATCGGAGGCCGTCCAGGAAGGGTGCCTGATCGACGTCCGTACCGGCCTGCCTGTCCCCTGGAAGCCTGCGGAGCAGATCATGCCGCTGCGCGAACCCCTTCGCCGCCATTTCCGATCCTCCGCGTTCCGCCGCATCCGCGACGAGGCCGGTTCGGCCCTCCGGGTGAGCGTTGACTGGGATCGATACCGGTCGAAGATCGCCGCGAAGGGAAGATCGGGAAAATATCCTTGATTCCCCTTTTCGGGGTATGGTAACCTTCCTTCGCCTAAAGCCTGACAGCGCGGCGTAATCCTACCTCTTCCGAATCGATAACACGCGCAGGCCAAACGGAGAAAAAACCCGGGGTTATCACATCAAACCTATTGATTTAAATACGGATTTCGCATTTTCCACAGGTGTGGATAACCTTGTTGGCAACTCTCCGGGGAGGGAACACCTTAACCGCTTGACAATGCATGTGATTCTCCTTCTTTACCCCATGGTAAGACTTCCCAGGAGGTCGGGAATCCGGTGACTTCCCGAGCGTGGGAAAAGGTCATTGCTCAACTGAAGAACAATGTGAGCGACCAGGTGTTCGAGACTTGGCTGCGACCGCTGCGTTTCGTTTCCCGGGAAGGCTCCCTTCTCCTTCTGGCGACGCCCCACAAGTTCTTCAAGCAATGGATCGAGGAAAACTATATGCCCAAACTCGAGGAGGGCGCCCGCAAGGAGTTCGGGAGAAGCATCTCCGTCGAGATCGTGGTGGGAAGCGAGGAGGACGGGGAGGAAGGGCGATCGGCACATCCGCCGGAATTGTCCCTGGACAGCCACCTGAACGCGAAACAACCGAAGTCGAAGATGCGCAACGGGGAACTCAACCCGCGGTATACCTTTGACCGATTTGTCGTGGGCGCGGGAAACCAGTTTGCCCACGCCGCCTCCTTCGCCGTGGCGAGCGACCCCGCCAAGAGCTACAACCCGCTTTTCCTTTACGGAGGCGTTGGCCTCGGAAAAACCCATCTGCTCCACGCCATCGGCAACCTCTCCCAGAACTGCAACCCCCGCGTACAGGTGTGCTATATCACCGCCGAGAAGTTCACCAACGAACTGATCTTCTCCCTTCGGACAAACCGGATGCCGGACTTCAAGGAGAAATACCGGAACGTGGGCATGCTTCTGGTGGACGACGTCCAGTTCATCGCGGGGAAGCAGCGTACGCAGGAGGAGTTTTTTCATACGTTCAACGACCTCTATTCCTCCCGGAGGCAGATCGTCGTATCCAGCGACAAGTTTCCGAAGGAGATACCCGACCTGGAGGAGAGAATCCAGTCGCGGTTCGAATGGGGCCTTGTGGCGGACATCCAGCCCCCGGACCTGGAGACGAGGCTTGCGATCCTGAACCGGAAGGCGGAAGCCGACCAGATTCCTCTTCCTCCCGACGTCTCCCTGTTCCTCGCCACCATGATCAAGAACAACATCCGGGAGTTGGAGGGATCTCTCATCCGGATCGGGGCGCACGCCTCCCTCACCAAACGAGAGATCAACTTGGACCTGGCCCGCGAGGTGCTTTCCCGCCTTCTGGAATCCTCTGTCCGAGAAATCTCCCCGGATGCCATTCTGAAGGCTGTGTCCGAACACTTCGGGGTGAAGGTCTCCGACCTGCGCTCCGCTCGCAAACATAAGGTGGTAGCCCACCCGCGGCAGATCGCTATGTACCTGATTCGGGAAATGACCAAATGCTCCTTCCCCGAAATCGGGCAGCGCTTCGGCGGCCGCGATCATTCCACTGTCATGTACGCCGTAAAAATGATAGAGAAAAAAACCAAAGACGATGTATCGTTGAGAAACAACATCGAGACGCTGCGCAAATCGATCAATGGATAACCTTGTGGAGGAAATGCGGATGAGTCGTTTCTCCCCGGACTCCAGGTTCGCGCCACCCGGGTTGTGCGCAGTTTGTTCTCCGGGTTTTCGGATGGAGACAAGGGACTTTCTCATGCTATCCACAATTTCACATCCTCTACTATGACTACGATCTTTATTAATGATAAATAAAAGAAGAGGGTGACGATGAACTTTACGGCGGACCGTGACCAGCTCGAGGGAATTCTTGCCCGCATCCAGGGAGTAGCGGAAAGGCGGCACACCATGCCGATCCTGTCGCACACGCTTCTCAACGCGGGCCCGAAGGCAGGACCGACGGGAAGTCCGGGGCTTACGCTCGTCGCCTCCGACCTGGAGATCGTCGTTCGCTGCTCTCAGTCGCTGGACGTAGTCGAACCCGGTTCCGTTGCTCTTCCGGCGCGGAAACTGTTCGATATCGCGAAGGTCCTCCCCAAAGGGCCGGTCACCGTGGCGGGGCGTGAGGGAAATTACGTGGACATCTCCGCGGGCCGGGGCCATTTTCGGCTGGCGGGCCTTGGCAGCGAAGAGTTTCCGGAGATGCCGGAAAGACCGAAGGGAAAATCCGTCCCTGTGGATTCGGAGACGTTTCGCAAGCTGGTGGACCGCGTCAGCGCCTTCGCGACCGGCGACGAGACGAGGTACAACCTTTCGGGAATTCTCCTGGAACGGCAGGAAGAGGAAGAGGATACGGTCCTCCGCATGGTGGCGACGGACGGGCACCGGCTTGCGATTGCGGACGAGAGGGTGCCGAACCTCGGGGGCCTCCTGGGGGAAAGGCGCGTGCTTGTCCCGCGAAAAGGACTGATCGAGATCCGGAAACTCTCCGACGGGGGACCGGGATCCCTGGAGTTGTCCACCACGGACAAGTTCCTCTTCGCCGGGAAGGGGGACACGGAGGTCTGGGTGCGCCTTCTCGACGCGGAATTTCCGGATTACCGGCAGGTCGTGCCCAAGGAGAACCGGATCGTGGCAAGCGTGCCCCGGGGAACGTTTCTCGATGTCCTGAAACGGGTAAGCGTCATGGCACCCGACAAGGTGAACAGCATAAAGCTATCGTTCTCGGGGAAACAACTGGAGGTATCCACCACCAGCCCGGACCTCGGCGAGGCGCGCGATCTTCTGCCGATCGAGTTCGAGGGAGCACCGATCAAGGTCGGGTTCAACGGCCGATACCTTCAGGACGCACTCAGCGGGATCTCCGAGGATACGGTACGAATCGAGCTGAAAGACGAGGTGTCCCAGGTGATTGTGCGGCCGGCAACCGACAAAAACTATCTTGCCATCATCATGCCGATGAGGATCCTATAAGCCCGGAGGACACGGAGAATCACCCCTAGTCCTTCCTTTTCCCCCCGGAAAAACTCGTCTCCACCGGCCAATCCGTAGTATGATAAATCGATTAATCTTTCGAGGGCAGAATATCCATGGCGAACCGTCCGGACGACATTGCCAGAAACGGCAACGGTGTGGAGGAATACACCGGTGATAATATTAAGGTTTTAAGGGGTCTGGAGGCTGTCCGGAAACGGCCGGCCATGTACATCGGAAGCACGGATTCCCACGGGCTCCACCACCTCGTCTATGAAGTCGTGGATAACGCCATTGACGAAGCAATGGCCGGGTACTGCGACAACATCCAGGTCACCATTCACAAGGATGATTCCGTCACCGTGGACGACAACGGCCGGGGGATCCCCGTCGATGTGATGGAGGAAGAGGGAAGGCCCGCCATCGAGGTGGTTCTGACCACCCTGCACGCCGGCGGGAAGTTCGACAAGGAGTCCTACAAGGTTTCGGGAGGACTGCACGGGGTAGGCGTCTCGGTTGTGAACGCCCTCTCCGAGGAGCTCGAGGCGGAGGTGCGCCGGGACGGATGTGTCCACCGGATCCGCTTCTCGAGGGGCGAGACGGTGTCGCCCCTCGAGGCGACGGGAAAATCCCGGAAGGCAGGCACCAAGGTGACGTTTCGGCCCGACACGAAGATCTTCACCGAAACGGAATTCTCCTTCGATATCCTTTCCGGGAGGCTCCGCGAGCTTTCGTTTCTCAACGCGGGACTTCGGATCTCCATCCTCGATGAACGAAGCGGCAAGTCCCACGAGTTCCAGTACAAGGGGGGCATCACTTCCTTCGTCCAGCACCTCAACCGCAACAAGACCCCCCTGCACCCCAAGCCGATCTTCGTGGAAGGGGAGAGGGAGGGGGTTCAGACCGAGGTCGCCTTCCAGTACAACGATTCGTACCAAGAGACCGTCTTTTCCTTCGCGAACAACATCAATACCCACGAGGGGGGAACGCACCTCATCGGCTTCCGCTCCGCGATGACCCGTGCGATCAACCAGTACGCTAACGCCGGGAATTTGCTCAAGGGCGTCAAGGAAAACCTGACCGGGGACGACGTACGCGAGGGGCTGACCGCGGTCGTCTCCGTGAAGGTGCCCGAGCCCCAGTTCGAGGGACAGACCAAGACCAAGCTCGGCAACAGCGAAGTCAAGGGGCTTGTCGATTCGCTCGTCTACGAGAAGCTGTCCTCCTTCTTCGAGGAGAACCCCTCGGTGGCGCGCAAGATCATCGAGAAAGGACTCGAGGCGGCACGGGCGCGGGACGCTGCGCGGAAGGCGAAAGAGCTCGCACGCCGGAAGGGGGCGCTCGACTCCGCCGGTCTCCCCGGGAAGCTTGCGGACTGCCAGGAGAAGGATCCGGCCCAGAGCGAGCTTTTCCTGGTCGAGGGGGACTCGGCGGGAGGTTCGGCGAAGCAGGCCCGGGATCGGCGGTTCCAGGCCATTCTCCCGCTCAAGGGGAAGATCCTGAACGTGGAAAAGGCGCGCATCGACAAGATGCTCTCGTCGCAGGAGATCCGGACGATGATCACGGCGCTTGGCACCGGCGTCGGCAAGGACGATTTCAACCCGTCCCGCCTGCGGTACGGGAAGGTCATCATCATGACCGACGCGGACATCGACGGAGCGCACATCCGGACGCTGCTCCTCACCTTTTTCTTCCGGCACATGAAGGAACTGGTGGAAGAGGGCAAGATCTACATCGCCCAGCCGCCTCTCTACGGGATACGGAAGGGGAAAGAGACGATCTACCTCAAGGATGATGGCGCCTACCGGGAGCACCTGATCGAGCTCGGGGCGTCCGGACGGCGGGTGACGGGGGATAACGGAAAGAATGCCCTGTCCGGTCAAAAGCTCACCGCCTGGCTGAGGAAGATCTCCCGGCTGGAGGAGATCGTCGAACGAGCCGAACGCCGCGGGCTGCCCGCCTTCGTGCTGGTCTCGCTGGGAGCCCGGGCAAAAGAGGGAAGCGAAGTCCTCGCGAGCGAGAAGACAGCGCGCCGTTTCTTCTCCTCGCTGATCCGGGACTGGAAGGGCAGCCGCCCGGAGGTGTCCTCCGCCGCCATCTCGATCGATCCGGATCCCGACGGCGAAAACGGGGGGGTCCGCGCCCTGCTGAGCTGGAAGCGGGGCGGGCTTCCGATGTCGTGCCTCATCGACCGCCGCCTCATGGACTCGGCGGACCTCCGGGAAGTGAAGTCCCTCTCCGCGCAGATCCAGGAGGCGCTCCCCCTGCCGTACCGGATCGAGGGGGAGGGGAGTATTCCCGAGGCGGACGGCCCCCTGTGCCTCCTCGGTCAGGTGCTGGAGGCGGGGAAGAAGGGACAGACGATCCAGCGGTACAAGGGGCTGGGAGAGATGAACCCCGATCAGTTGTGGCAGACGGCGATGAACCCGGAGACCCGCGTTCTTCTTCGCGTGGACGTGGAGGACAAGGTCGAGGCCGACGAGATCTTCACGACCCTGATGGGGGACCAGGTGGAGCCGCGCCGGGAATTCATCGAGAAGAACGCCCTCGAAGTATCCTCCCTGGACATCTGACCTGACAGGAGCGACGTAAACCCATGGAGCTGTTCTCCCGGCCGGCGGTTTCGCGCACGATCGAAGACGAGATGCGCAGGAGCTACCTCGATTACGCGATGAGCGTAATCGTGGGACGCGCGATTCCCGACGTCCGGGACGGTCTCAAGCCGGTTCAGCGCCGCATCCTCTACGCGATGTACGAGCTCGGCAACGAATACGGCAAGCCGTACAAGAAGTCCGCACGCATCGTCGGAGATGTCATCGGGAAGTTCCACCCGCACGGGGACACGGCGGTCTACGACGCCCTCGTCCGGATGGAGCAGGAGTTCTCGCTCAGGTACCCGATCGTCGACGGGCAGGGGAACTTCGGGTCGATCGACGGCGACTCGGCCGCCGCGATGCGGTACACCGAGGTCCGGCTCGCCAAGATCGCGGAGGAACTTCTCTCCGACCTCGACAAGGAAACCGTCGAGATGGTTCCCAACTACGACGGATCCCTTACAGAGCCGCGCATCCTCCCCGCGCGCATCCCCAACCTGCTCGTAAATGGAAGCTCGGGAATCGCGGTCGGCATGGCCACCTCCATCCCCCCCCACAACCTGGGGGAGGTCATCGACGCGCTGACCGCACTCATCGCCGACCCGGACATCTCCGTCGACGCCCTCATGGAGCATATCCCCGCCCCGGACTTTCCCACGGGGGGAATCCTCTACGGGCTCGAGGGGGTGCGCGACGCCTACCGGACGGGGAGGGGAAACGTCCAGGTCCGCGCCCGGGCGTTCATCGAGAAGTCGAAGAAGGGGGACCGGGAGTCGATTGTCGTCACCGAGATACCGTACCAGGTGAACAAGGCCCGTCTCATCGAGAAGATCGCGGACCTGGTGCGGGACAAGCAGCTCGAGGAAATCACCGACATCCGGGACGAGTCCGACCGGGACGGGACCCGCGTGGTCATCGAACTCCGCAAGGACGCCGTTTCCGAAGTGGTCCTGAACAACCTCTACAAACTCACCCAGATGCAGGTCTCCTTCGGTGTCCAGCTCCTGGCGATCGTGCAGAATCGGCCGCGGACGCTCACGCTCAGGCAGATGCTCGAGGAGTTTCTCGCCTACCGGAAAGAGGTGATCACCCGGCGGACCATCTTCCTGCTGGCAAAAGCGGAGGCAAGGGCCCATGTCCTCGAGGGCCTGAAGATCGCGCTGGACCGGCTGGACGCCGTCATCAAGCTTATCCGGGCGTCGAAGGACCCGAAAACGGCGAAGGAAGGCCTGGTGGAGAGGTTCGAGCTGAGCGAGATTCAGGCGCAGGCGATCCTCGACATGCGGCTGCAGCGGCTGACGGGGCTCGAGCGGGAAAAAATCGTACAGGAGCTGAAGGAGTGGAAGTCGGAGATCGTCCGGCTGAAGAAGATCCTCGCGGAGGAGAAGGAGCTCCTCCGCGTGATCGGGGAGGAGTTCCGGGAAATCCGGGAGGCGTACGCGGACGAGCGGCGGTCCCAGATTGTCCGGGAGGTGAAGGAGCTCCGCCTGGAGGACCTCATCGTCGACGAGGAGATGGTCGTCACGGTTTCGCATACCGGGTACATCAAGCGAAATCCGATCAGCCTCTACCGCACCCAGCGCCGGGGGGGGCGCGGGAAGGTGGGGATGGGGACCAAGGAGGAGGATTTCGTCTCGATGGTCTTCATCGCCTCCATGCACTCCTACATCATGTTCTTCACGAACACGGGGAAGGTCTTCTGGCTCAAGGTCCACGAGATTCCGGAGGCAGGGCGGGCGGCAAAGGGGAAGGCGATCGTCAACCTGCTGTCGCTGTCGCCCGGCGAGTCCATCTCCGCCATCCTCCCCGTGAGGGAGTTCGAAGAGGGAAAATTCGTGGTCATGGTCACCGCCCACGGCGTGATGAAGAAGACCGACCTGATGGAGTTCTCCCGGCCCCGGTCGGGCGGAATCATCGCACAGGGGCTGAAGAAGGGGGATCATCTCATCGCCACGGAGATCACCTCCGGGAGGGATGAGATGTTCCTTTCCACCCGGCACGGGCTGTCGATCCGGTTCCACGAGGATGACATCCGCTCGATGGGACGGACCGCGGTGGGAGTCCGCGGGATCTCCCTCGGCAAGGGGGACGAGGTGGTGGGAATGGAGCTCCTCAAGCCCGGCGGGAACCTGCTTACGGTTACGGTCAACGGGTACGGGAAGCGCACGGCGGTGGACGAGTACCGGATTCAGACCCGCGGGGGGAAGGGGGTCATTGTGTTGAAGGTGACCAAGAAGACAGGGGCGGTGCTCGGAGTGGCGCAGGTGTCCGAGGAGGACGACGTGATGCTGGTCACCGACCGGGGGAAGATCATCCGGATGCCGGTCCGGGAGATCCGCATCAGCGGGCGGAACACCCAGGGGGTCCGACTGATCGGGATGGAGGAGAACGAGCATGTCGCCTCCCTCGCCCGCCTGGCGGAGAAGGAAGAATAGGCCACGGCGTGCCTCATATCCCAAAGAGGGCTGCATTCGGCCGCCGCTGCAGCCGCGAAGGCATCGTTGCACTTCCTCGTTGTGCTCTCCAAGTACGCCTCGGTCGTGCGCCTCGCCGGGAGCGGCGCATCGACGTCCTCGGTGCGACCACCTCTTTGTGACATGAGACACTCCGCGGCCTTTGCTTCTCGCATCGTGACATGAGACATCCTGCCGTCTCCGCCCCCTTCCTTCTTCTGCTCGTTTTGGCGTCGGTTGTGCCGGTGTCCTGCTCCGACCCCGCACGGGCGCGGTTCGAGCGGGCAGAGAAGGCGTTACTCGAAAAGAAAATGGAAGCCGCCCTGGCCGACTACCGGTCGATCCCGATCGATTTTCCCCAGTCCCGGTATGCGCCTCCCGCTCTCCTGCGGCAGGGGGATCTCTTCGGGTCGTACTACCGCAATGCGGAGGCCGCCGTGGAGGTGTACACCTCGCTCCTGTTCAATTATCCCGGTTCCCCGGAGGCACCGCGCGCGGTGATGCGCCGGGCGGAAATCCACCTGAGGCAGTTTTTCGACTACGCCACTGCCGTGACGGATCTCGAACTTGTCCGGGCCCAGTACCCCGGGTTCGCGGAAATGGATTATGTGATGCTGCTCCTGGCGAAAGCATACCGGGGGCTTCCCGACCCTGCGAGACAGGCGAAGGTCCTGTCGGAACTGATCGAGCAGTACCCGGACTCCCCCCGCGCGAAGGAAGGGAAGTGGATGAACGCCTACACGCTCCTTGGGCAGGGACAGTACGCGGAGGCAGACAGGGAATTCGAGAAGATTCTCTCCCAGGTCTCGGACCGGAAGGAAGCGGCGCGGGCGCGGTGGGGGATGGCCCAGGCGAGGGAAGGGCAGGGGGACCTCGCGGCGGCGCTGTTGCTGTACGAGGCGATCCGGGAGGATTATGAGGATCCCGAATTTATCGCGGGAAAGGTGGAGCGCCTGAAAAAACGGCTGGAAACGCCCTGAGAGGACGCAGCAAATGCCAGCGGAAAACGTAAGCCGGATCGCGGTTATCGGTGGGGGGTCGTGGGGGACGGCATTCGCCGCCATGCTGGCGGAGCGGCAGGAGGACGTCTCCCTGTGGGTTCGCGAGGAGGAAGTGTGCGCCACGATCCGCTCGGATCGGGAAAACCGGGCGTTTCTCCCCGGGGTGACGGTGCCGGAAGGCGTACGCGCGGCGACGAGTCTGGAGGAGGCTTTGGCAGGGCGAACCATCGTCGCTCTTGCGGTTCCCTCGCAGCACATGCGCGAACTTGCGGGTCTGTGCGGTCCGTACCTCGTTCCGGGAGCCGTTGTCGTCTCCCTGGCGAAAGGGCTGGAGAACGGGACGCTCCTGCGCATGACGGAAGTTCTGGCGCAGGCCCTGCCGGGGTCCCGGGCCCGGCTTGCCGTACTGTCCGGCCCGACATTCGCGGGGGAAGTCGCGCGCGGGAGCCCTGCCGGAGCAACCGTGGCGTCGGAGGACCCGGCGGTGGCGTCTGCCCTGCAGGCCGTGTTCTCGGGGAAGCGGTTCCGCGTCTACGCCGGGACGGACGTAACCGGCATCGAGATCGGCGGAGCCTTGAAAAACGTGATGGCGATCGCCGCGGGGATGTCCGACGGACTCGGATTCGGGCACAACGCGAGGGCCCTCCTGATCACCCGCGGTTTGGCCGAGATTGCCCGCGTGGGATTGCGCCTCGGTGCGGACCCGCAGACGTTCTATGGCCTCTCCGGGCTGGGCGACCTCGTCCTCACCTGCACGGGAGACCTCTCCCGGAACCGGATGGTGGGAATGCGGGTCGGAAGAGGGGAGAGGATCGGTGATATCCTTGCGAGCATGCAGATGGTCGCGGAAGGGGTGATGACCGCAAGCGCCGCGTTCGATCTCTCCCGGCGCACGGGGGTGTCGATGCCGATATCGGAGCAGGTGCATCTCATATTGCATGAGGGGAAGGACGTCAGGGGCGCGGTCACCGAACTCCTCGGGAGAGATCTGCGCAGGGAAAAGGATTGACGCATGGCGGAATACGATGGGCTGAAACAGGAGATCCGCGAGCTGCTTCGCGATCGAAATGCCGTGATGCTCGCGCATAACTATCAGCGGGACGAGATCCAGGAGATCGCCGACATCACGGGGGACTCCCTGGGCCTGAGCCAGGAAGCGGCGCGGTGCGAGGCGGAGGTGATCGTATTCTGCGGGGTGCACTTCATGGCGGAGAGCGCCGCGATCCTTTCGCCCGACAAGACGGTGCTTCTGCCCCGGATGGACGCCGGCTGCCCGATGGCCGACATGATCACGGCCGACGACCTGCGCGCCTACCGGGCTGCCCATCCGGAGGCGGTGGTGGTCACCTACGTCAACTCGTCCGCGGAGGTCAAGGCCCTCTCCGACATCTGCTGCACTTCAGGAAATGCGGTCAACGTGGTCCGCTCGATCCCCGAAGACCGGGAGATCTACATGGTGCCGGATCGCAACCTCGCCCATTACGTGGAGAAGATGTCCGGCAGGCGGCTTACCTGGTTTGACGGCTTCTGCCCCACCCACGAGCGTCTCAAGGTCGAGGCCGCAAGGCGTGCGAAAGAGGCGCACCCCGGGGCCCTTCTCGTCGTCCACCCGGAGAGTCCTCCCGAGGTGATCGACATGGCCGACGCCGTCCTGTCCACCTCGGGGATGTACGCGTACTGCCGTCGCTCGGAGGCAAGGGAGTTCATCATCGGAACCGAAATGGGCATTCTGTACCGCCTTCGTAAGGAGAATCCCGGGAAGGTCTTTCATCTCGCGTCCCGCGCCCTCATCTGCCCGAACATGAAAATCACAACGCTCGAAGACGTCCGCGACGCCCTTGTGAACCGCTCCCCCGTCATAACGGTTCCTCCGGACATTCGCAGGAAGGCGCTGTCCGCCCTGGAAGCGATGCTTCGCGTTCCGCGCGACGTCTCCTGACGCACCGAACAGAGATGCTGCGTTCCGTCGCCACCCTGTCGTTCGAGCATATCGCGCGCGCCTTCGCGAAGGAGTCGGGTCCCGCCTGTGTACAGGCGATGAACGTTCCCCCCGGGGCGCGGTCGTTCCTGATCGCGGCGCTCTCCCGACGGCTGGGTCGCCCGATTCTGGTCCTTTCCCCGTCGGACGACGGAGCGGAGGAGATGTTCCGGGAGATCTCCGCCTACCTGGGGCCGGAAAGGGTCTTCCTGTTCCCTTCCTACGATGTCGCCCCGTACGAAACCCATTCCCCCCACCCGATCGCCGTTCACCACCGGATGCGCGCCCTTCATCGCCTGTTTCATGCCCGCGGGGACGGCGCGAACGCCGCGGCCCCGGTCCTCGTGTGCCCGGTGGCGGCGGCACTGGAGAAAACGCTTCCGCCGGACGTGTTCGCGGCGACGGTTTTCCGGATTACGGCCGGCGAGGAGATCGACCGGGACGACGTTCTCCGTCGCCTCGCCGAACTGGGGTACGCCCGGCTGCCCGCCACATCCGATCCGGGGGACTATTCCGTCCGCGGGGGGATCGTGGACGTGCACAGCCCCGCCCACTCGCGCCCCGCACGGATCTCGCTGGACGGAGACCGGGTCGATTCGATTCGATGGTTCGATCCGGAAACCCAACGCACGGTAGCCGAGGGTGGGGAGCTGACCGTCATTCCGTGCTCCCAGGTCATCACCCGTTCCGACTTCCTCCTCGCGGCAACGGACGCGGCCCCCGGGCCCAACGCAGACCTTCTCCGGCAGGGGATCCGGTACCACGGGGTCGATGTCATGGTCCCCCGTCTTTACGGCCGCGCCTCCTCGGTCTTCGATCATCTGGCGGAGGGAAGCATTGTCGTCGCGGAAGACTCCCCGGGGTGCCTCGCCGCTGCGAGGAACAGCTTTCACGAGGCGGAGGAGAACTTCTTTCTCGCGGGGGAGGAGGAACATCTCCCCGTTCCCGGCGAGCTTTTCGTGCCCCCGCAGGAACTGACACGCGCCCTGGAAGGGATTCCCCTCCTGTCGTTCGACTCCCTCGAGATCGCACCCTTCGGGCGGGAGGATCCTCTCCGGGGAGAAATGGACGCGGAAGGGAACGAGGACATCCGCCGCCGCACGGCGTCCTCCCCCTCCGAGGGGCTTCTCTTCCCCCTGGTAACCGAGGCGAAGGAGTGGTGGAAGAGGGGCGCCCGATTCGCGATCACGTCGCTCTCCCCCTCGCAGGTCGACCGGATGCAGGAGCTTTTGTCCCGCTACCCCCTTCCGTTCGGGCGGGCCGATTCGTTCGGGGAATTCCTGACGGGAGGCGTGGGTGTGGCACTCTGCCGCGCCGATGTGACAAGGGGGTTTCGGTTGCCGGAGCTGGGCGTGGCGGTGGTCACCGAGGCGGAAGTCTTCGGGGAAAAGACGCGTGCCCGGAAACGCCGGAAGGAAACCACCGCGCCGCTCGAGGAGTTCTCGCTGCGGGAGCTGCGGGTGAACGATCTCGCTGTCCACGTCGACCACGGCATCGGAGTATACCGGGGACTGCTCCGCCGCGTTGCGGCGGGCGTGGAAGGAGACTTCCTCGTGCTGGAGTATGCCGGGGGGGACCGGCTCTTCGTTCCGGTCGAGAAGATGTCCCGGGTGCAGCGGTACATCGCCTCCGAGGAGGCCCACCCGCGTCTCGCCCGCCTCGGCGGCACCGCATGGCAGCGGGCCAAACGAAAAGTCCGGGATTCCCTGCTGTCGATGGCGCAGGAACTGGTGGAACTGTACGCGAGGAGGCAGGTCGCCGCACGCTCCCCGAATTCCTTGCCCGACGCCGTCTACCGGGAGTTCGAGGCGGGTTTCACCCACGAGGAGACGCCCGACCAGCAGAGAGTGATCGAGG
>JBFKGZ010000046.1:0-19762 GCA_041633075.1 Candidatus Deferrimicrobiaceae bacterium
CGGACTCTCGCCTTCGGCACGGACGCCAGTTTCTACCGCCTCGTCCCGAAAATCGTCGTCAAGGCGTACACCCCGGAGGAAGTCGTTCATCTCCTGCGAACCGCAGGCCCCTTGCACATTCCCGTCACGTTCCGCGCCGCCGGCACAAGCCTGTCCGGCCAGGCCGTGACGGATTCCGTCCTGGTGGTGCTGGCCGGAGGATGGCGAAACTGCACCATCCACGGCAGCGGGGAGAAGATCTCGCTGGAACCGGGGATCATCGGGGCGGAGGCCAATGCCCGCCTCGCGCCGTACCGGCGGAAGATCGGTCCGGATCCCGCGTCGATCAACCATTGCATGATCGGGGGGATCGCCGCCAACAACGCGAGCGGCATGTGCTGCGGAACGGCGCAGAACAGCTACCGGACCGTCGAGGGCATGAAGATCATTTTCCACGAGGGAACCGTCCTGGACACCGCCGACCCGGACTCGCGCCATTCCTTCCTTACGTCTCACGCAGAGACGATCCGGGCGATCGAGGAAATCCGGGACGAGATCAACGGGGACAGCGCTCTCCGACAGCGGATCCGAGACAAGTTCCGCATCAAGAACACCACGGGATACAGCATCAACGCCTTCGTGGATTTCTCCGACCCCATCGACATCCTTTTGCACCTGATGGTGGGGTCCGAAGGAACCCTGGGGTTCATCGCGGAAGTCACGTACCGAACCGTGGAAGAGCACGAGCACAATGCCTCGGCCCTGATCCTGTTTCCGGACATCGGGAACGCGTGCCGGGCGACGATCAAGCTCAAAACCGGTCCGGTATCCGCTGTCGAGTTGATGGACCGCGCTTCTCTGCGGTCCGTCGAGGAGAAGGAAGGGATGCCGCCCTATCTGAAAACCCTCGGGGATTCCGCGACGGGGCTTCTCGTGGAGACACGGGCCGGCGACGCGGATTCCCTTGCGCGTCAGGTGAAGGAGGTCCTTGGACTCCTCTCCGACATCCCGACCATCTTTCCCGCCGCCTTCACGGACCGGAAAGCGGAGTGCGAGAAGCTCTGGAACGTCCGGAAAGGGCTTTTTCCCGCCGTCGGAGCGGCGCGGCAGATCGGGACCACGGTGGTCATCGAGGACGTAGTGTTCCCCATCGAGACGCTCGCGGACGCGACTCTGGAGCTTGAGAGCCTGATGAAGAAGCACGGATATGACGAGGGAATCATTTTCGGCCACGCCCTGGAGGGGAATCTCCATTTCGTCTTCACCCAGGATTTCAGCGATCCCGGGGAGGTTACGCGCTACCAGCGATTCATGGAAGATGTGTGCGAAATGGTGGTCGGCAAGTATGACGGGTCGCTCAAGGGGGAACACGGCACGGGCCGGAACATGGCTCCCTTCGTGGAGATGGAGTGGGGGGAAAAGGCATATGCGCTGATGAAGCGGATCAAGCAGGCCTTCGATCCGAAAGGGATCCTCAACCCCGGCGTGATCCTCAACGACAACCCCCAGGTATACCTCGAAGACTTAAAGCCCCTGCCCAAGGTGCACGAGATCATCGACAAATGCACCGAGTGCGGGTTCTGCGAGGTCATGTGCCCGTCCAAGGACCTCACCACGACGCCGCGGCAGCGCATCGTCATCCAGCGGGAGATCTCCCGGCTGCGGGCCGGAAGCGGTGACGGGCAGGCTCGCACCCGGTTCGAGGACGATTACCGGTACCTGGGCGAGCAGACGTGCGCGACGGACGGATTGTGCGCCACGACCTGCCCTGTGTCGATCAACACGGGGGAGCACACGAAGGAGCTTCGGTCGCGGCAAGCAGGCCGATTCGGCCGGGCAGCGGCCCGGTGGGCCGCCGGCCACTACGCAACGGTCACCGCCGGGGTCCGGGGCGGCCTTGCCGCGGTTGGTGCGGCGCGGACGGTGCTCGGAGACCGTGCCTTGGGCTCCGTGGCGCGGGGGCTCCGGACCCTTTCGGGGGACCGGCTTCCTCTTTGGAATTCCCGCATGCCGAACCCCGCCCCGGCACGAACGATCCGGCAGACGTCCAACGGCTCCGCCCGCAAGGTGGTCTATTTCCCCAGCTGCATCGTGCGGACCATGGGGCCTTCCCCGGGGGACCCGGACCAACGCGCCCTCTTCGAGGCCGTCTGCTCGCTGCTCGAGAAGGGCGGGTACGAAATCCTGCACCCCCCCGGCATGGCTGACCTGTGCTGCGGCATGCCGTTCGGGAGCAAGGGGTTTTTCGAAGAGGCCGAGCGGAAGCGCAGAGAGCTCGAAGCGACCCTCCTGGCATGCAGCCGGGACGGTGAATACCCGGTGCTGTTCGACACGAGTCCGTGCCTCTACACGATGAAGCAGAACCCGGACCCGCGCCTGCGGATCTACGAGCCGGTGGAGTTCATCCATTCGTTCCTCATGGACACCCTGGAGTTCACGAAAATCCCGGAAACGATCACCGTGCACGTTACGTGCAGCTCGGTCAAGCTGGGGCTCCGGGAGAAGTTCCTCGCGGTGGCGGGCACGTGCGCGGAAACGGTGGTGGTCCCTGACCGTGTGGGGTGCTGCGGGGTTGCCGGCGATCGGATCTTTTTCTTCCCGGAGCTCAGCGAATCGGCGCTTTCGGCGCTCCGTGACGGCCTGCCTGCCGGATGCCGATCCGGCTATTCCAGCAGCCGCGCCTGCGAGATCGGGCTCTCCCTCCGAAGCGGCCTGCCGTACCAGTCCATCGCCTACCTGGTCGATCGATGCACGGCGAGGAAGGGAAACATGCCGGGAAGCGATTCCCTACCCTTGCGGTAGGACCGGAGAGACCGATATGCGCGTCCAACTGTTCGGCACCTGTCTCGTGGATTCCTTCTTCCCGGAAGTGGGGGAGGCTACGCTCAAGCTTTTCCAAAGGTTCGGGGTTACCGCCGTCTTCCCCAGGGGACAGACCTGCTGCGGCCAGCCGGCGTTCAACGCGGGGTACGCAGACGATGCCCGGACAGCCGCCGCGCATTTCCTGTCGGTCTTTGACGGCGACGCCCCGATCGTCACGCCATCCGGTTCCTGCGCGGCCATGGTCAAGCACCGCTACCCGGACCTGTTCCAAACCGATCCCGTCATGCATGCGAAGGCCGAACGGGCGGCGGGACGGATCTACGAGCTGAGCCAGTTCCTTGTCCACGCCCTCCGCGCTCATGAGTCGGGACTGGCCGGCAAGGGGACCATTACCTATCATTCCTCCTGCCACCTTGCCCGGGACCTTGGTGTCCGCGACGAGCCGCTGATCCTGTTGCGGTCGATGAAAGGGGTTCGATTCGTTCCGATGCCCGACGCCACCCGTTGCTGCGGGTTCGGCGGGACGTTCATGGCGAAGCTTCCCGAGATCTCGTGCGCCCTGGCCGAAGAAAAAGCCGATTCCATCGTGGCTACCGGCGCCGACGCAGTGACCGGGTGCGACGCCGGGTGCCTGATGAACATAGGGGACGCGATGAAAAAACGGGGGAATCCGGTGCAGGTAAGGCACATCGCACAGGTCCTCGCGGAGGGGTTATGAGCGACGTCCAGACGAGCCTCGCCTTTCGCGCGAATGCAACGAGGGCCCTCGGGGACGCTTCCTTGCGTTCCGCGATGCGGCAAGCCGCCGATACCTTCGGCACCAGGCGGGCCGACGCGTTCGCGCCCGTCGCCGACCTGGAGGCGCTTCGCGACAAGGCCTCCGCGCTCCGGTTGCAGGTCCTGGACCGATTGCAGGAGTACGAGGAGATGTTTGCGTCCCGGGCGGCGAAGGCCGGTGCGACGGTACACCGGGCGAAGGATGCGGCCGCCGCCCGGGAGATCATCGCCCAAATCTTAACGGACCGCGGCGCAAAAACCGTGGTGAAGGCCAAGTCGATGGTCTCCGAGGAGATCCACCTCAACGCCTACCTGGAAAAGGCGGGCATGGATGTGCTGGAGACGGATCTCGGGGAATACATCATCCAGCTCGTGGGGGAGACCCCTTCCCACATCATCGTTCCGGCGATCCACAAGAACCGGCAACAGGTGGGAAAGCTCTTCGCGGAGAAGCTCGGGGTCGACTATACCGAAGACCCGCAGATGCTGACGAAGATCGCCCGGCGGTCCATCCGGGAAAAGTTCCTGAACGCGGATGCCGGCCTTTCGGGGGCCAACTTCGCCGCCGCGGCGTCGGGGAGCCTCGTCCTGTTCACCAACGAGGGGAACGGCCGGATGGTGACGACAGTCCCGCCGCTGCACATCGCGATCCTGTCCCTCGAGAAGATGATTCCTTCCCTTGCCGACCTGCCGACGTTCATCCGTTTGCTCCCGCGATCGGCGACGGGGCAGTCGATCACCAGTTACGTCTCGGTGATCACCGGGACGAGGAAACCCGGGGAGGCGACGGGGGCGAAAGAGCTCCACATCGTCCTTCTCGACAACGGGCGGACGGAGATCCTCTCCGGATCATGCCGGGAGATCCTAAAGTGCATCCGCTGCGGCGCCTGCATGAACGTCTGCCCCGTCTACCGGACGGTGGGGGGACACTCGTACGGATGGACGTACCCGGGCCCCATGGGGATCGTCCTCACGACGCTTCTGACCGGGATGGCCAAATCCCATCCCCTCGTGGACGCGTCCACCCTGTGCGGGGCGTGCGTCGAGGTATGCCCCGTCCGGATTCCCCTCGTGGACCTTTTCCTCAAGTTGCGGGAACGCAGGGTGCGGGAAGGATTCTCCAAGCCGATGGAGAAACGGGGAATGCGCGTTTTCGGGAAGGCTGCGGCATCCCCGTCGCTGTTCTCGGCAGGGCAGTTCCTGTCACGCACCTTCTGGCCGCTGGTGCGGGCATTCGGCGGCAAGGACGTCGCAGGACGCCTTCCCCGTCCCGCAAACATTCCGTTCCACCGTCGGGTGCCATGACCTCGCCCGATCTTGTCCGCCGGTTCCTTGCGAACGCGGGAAATTCCGCCGCGGGAACGCATGTCGTTTCCGATGTTACGGGTTTGCGCCGTATCCTGTCCGAGATCGTGCCCGGTATCGACCCGGTGTTCTGTCCGGAGTCGACGGATAAGGAAAAGGCGGCAGCGGGGGCATTGCCATGTCGCGCGGCGGATTATGCGGGGGCAACGGCTACCGTGGAAGAGGTGTACGGGGCCATCGCCGAGACGGGAAGCCTGGTCTGTGCAAGCTCCGGCGGGAGGGCGGTCCAGGCGGGCCTGCTTCCCGCCCACCACGTGGCGATCGTTTCCCGCGAACGGATTTTCGCCACGCTGGACGACTGCTTTGCCTCCTTCGCGGAAGGACCGCCGACGAACATTACCCTGGTCACGGGGCCCAGCCGGACGGCAGACATCGAGTTGACGCTTGCGATCGGGGTCCACGGCCCGGAGAAGCTGGACATCATCGTATTCTGAGCGGGCCCCGGTCCGGGGCCCGGATGCGAAGAAAGTTCCGGGCTTTCTCCCGGAAGAGGAACCCCCCCCGGGACACGAGGAAGGCATTTTTTTCCGCCCCCGGTATTGTCCCCGCCGAATGATGTTACACTATCCTGCATACGGAACAGCGAACTCGGGAAGAACATAGCGCTGGCGGGAGCCGTTTCCCCTAGGCCCCGGCCGAGGAGGTATCCATGAAAGATGTGACGTTCATCCGCCCAAGCCTTGCCCAGGAATTCACGAAAGACATCCTCACATCCGAGACGTTGACCCGGTTTGCCGAGCTCGTTCGCACGAAGGTCGCGGACGGACGGACCCTGGAAGAGGTCCGCCGGGATCTCGTGGAGGCCCGGCCTGCGGCGCAGGCCCGGCTGGATGCCGGCGAACCGATCGACTTCCTTCCGGAGAACGAGGTGATCACCTTCCTCGACGGGACCACGATGACGGTCAAGCAGATTCGCGAGGCGGAATGGAAAGTGGACGGGCAGCCGCCGCAGTTCAGCGGGCGGCACGTCCAGCTCACCGGCCCGTGCTCGGATCCCTCCATGGCGATCGGCGCCATGAACACGGGGCAGCAGTGGATGGCGGACAGCGAGGACGCCGCTGCGCAGACCACCGACAGCCCGTTGCGGACACAGCGCTCCCTCAAGCTTCTCTGCACCTGGACGCCCGAGGGCAAGCGCGCCATCGACGGAGTGGGCGGCAAACACCTGAGGCCCGAAAACGAGGTGGCGATCATGATCTACCGGCCCCGGGGTCTGCACCTGGACGACCGCCATCTCCTGGTTGACGGACAAGCCGTTTCCGGTGGATTCGCGGACGCATGGCTGTTCCTGAGGCATAACGCGAAGGCGATCCTGGAGCGCGGCCTGCCGGTCGCCTTTTATCTCCCCAAGCTGGAGTGCGTACAGGAGGCCGACCTCTGGCACACCTTCCTCTACGAAACGGAGAAGGCGCTGGATCTGGCGCCCGGGACGGTCAAGGTCTACATGCTCGTGGAGATCATCAACGCCACGTACCAGCTCGAGGAGATGATGTACGCTTTCACCCGCCCGATCCGTGACGGCGGAAAGTCCGTCCCCGCCTCCCGCTTCATCGGGCCGAACGTCGGCCGCTGGGATTACACGGCAAGCATGTACAGAACCACCCGGGCCGACCTCGCGGGGATACCGCCCGACACGAACGTCGTGACGATGGACGGGGCCAGGTTCCTCGCGGTCTACGAACAGTACGTCTCGGACATGGCGCGCAGGCGGGGCGCCGTCCCCTGGGGCGGAATGTCGGCCAACATATTGCTCCGGGCCACCGTACGCCCGGGGGACTTCGTAAAGATCGCGGGCAAGGAGGGTGCGCCGGCCCTGCTCAGCGCCCTTCAGGCAGCAGGGTATCTGGATTCCAAGGGGAGCGTAACCGAGAAGTTCCAGCCGGGGGCAGCTGCCCTGCCCGGCCTGCCGGCGTCCTACGAGCCGCAACGGGAGCAGATCATCAGGATCCTGGAGGCATTTGTCGCGAGGGCCTACAACAACAAGGTCGCCCACGAGAAGGCGACCGACGACAAGATCCGGGAATCGGGATTGCGGCTGGCGAAGGACGGCGGTCGTCGCTGCTACTACGGAGCCTGGGTGGCGACGCCGGACATGGTCGCCGTCATCCAGCCGGTCTTCGAGAAGGCCGCCAAGGAGGGCCTCCTGGCCGCCCTGGACAAGCCCCCGGCACAGACCGACTGGTACGGCAAGGAGATTGCGTCCGGACTCCGTGCGTTCCCGAAGGGGGAGGTAACCGAGGGCGGCATGCGGGAGGACATCACGATCACGCTCCAGTACATGGCTTCCTACCTCCAGGGAAGCGCCGCAGCGGCCGTGACGAGTCCGCAGCTCAAGCTGCAGCTGATGGAGGATCTGGCCACGGCGGAGATACGACGGGCCGCCCTTTGGAAGCGTCTGCACGCCGGGGCCGTCCTCCAGGGAGAGGGACCGTTGGCCGGAAAGAAGCTGACCGAGGAGGTGTTCCTGCGGCTCCTGGACGAGGAGGCGGGAAAGCTCAAGGGCAAGTCGGTCGACACGGCCAGGGAGATCCTGCGGTGGACGACCACTGCCAAGAAGCTCATCCCCTGGATCTCCGATCCGCTGAACGTCGTGCTGGACGAGGAAAGTCCGGAGGTGATCGCCGCCGCCCTCAAGGCGTACTTTGAAACGTATATCTCGACCGGGAAGCGGCTTACCAGGGTGGCGGGAGCGGATAGCCGGTAGGTTCCTTAATTCCCGGCAGGTCCGTTCGACACGGAAAGGGGAGGTGCCGGGACGAACGGGAAGCAGGGAGCGAACTGCTTCCGGTGATTTCCTGCGCTTCTTATCGAACGATGACGATTCCCGCGAGAACTCCGCACGGAACCTCGTCGGGTTTGGCGTCGCTGCCGATGGGATAGATGCTCCATCCTGCGGATGCGACCATCTTGAAGACATCGATCCCCACGGCTTCCATCGATGGCCGGGAGCGCAGGGAAAACCGGCACTTCGTGCCCTTAAGGACCGCGCAGTCTTCCTGCTGGCCGCAGAAGGTGTGCCGGCAGGATCCTGCGCCGAATCCGAACGCCAGATAGTGGCCGTCATAGAACGCTGCCGATTCAATGCCGTTCACGATCTTGTAGACGTCCTGATACGCGGCTACCCTTTCCTTGATCGTGGCCTTGTCCCGGACGACGACGGCGGAAGGAATCTCCTGGACAAAGAAAACGGCCCACCGGTACTTCTCGAGCAGGCTTCTCAGTTCGACGGGTTTTACCGTATGGGGTGGGCAGTTTGCGCCGACCCCGTACCCGAAACAGATCGGGATCTGGCACTTCATCGTCACCCGATCGTCCACGGGGATTTCGTCGGTTCTGACGACTTTGGCCCGGGTTGCCCCCATCTCGATGGCCTTTTCCTGATACTTTTGCAGATCGGCTGCAAGACGGTCTTCCTCCACATCGAGACCGATCTTCTTCCATTTTGGCTCCATGCCCACCTCCGCGTTGTCCTGCCGGACTCGTGAACCACACTCGGACCGTATCACTTGGAATGATACCGGGAAATCCCGGGACTCGAAGAAAAATTTCCTTTTTCCCCCGGGCGGGAGGTTCGTTGCGCGTCAAGCCGTGTTCGAGCGAACCGACGGGCTGCCTGGCATCCGGTCCGCAAAACCGCGCGTTGCAAAAGGACTTGGATGGGATTACCCCCGCCCGACAAAGGGCATCTTGGTGGCCATGACGGTCAGGAATTGCACGTTCGCCTCCAGGGGAAGGCTGGCCATATACACCACCGCTTTCGCCACGTGCTCGACCTCCATGGTCGGCTCCGCGATGATCGTCCCGTCGGCTTGCGGCACGCCGTCTTTCATTCGTTTCGTCAAGTCGGTCTCTGCGTTGCCGATGTCGATCTGGCCACAGGCGATATCGTACTTGCGGCCATCGAGCGAGGTGGATTTCGTGAGGCCGGTTATGGCGTGCTTGGTAGCCGTATAGGGGGCGGAGTTCGGCCGGGGAGCGTGGGCCGAGATGGAACCGTTGTTGATGATCCGGCCGCCCCTGGGCTTCTGGCTCTTCATGATCCGGAACGCTTCCTGGGTACACAAGAATGCGCCGGTGAGATTGGTATCCACCACGGTTTTCCACTGTTCGTGCGACAGATCTTCCAGGAGGATCGGCGGAGAGCCCGTCCCCGCATTGTTGAACAGCAGGTCGAGCCGGCCGAACGTCTCCCTGGTTTTTTCAAACAGGGCGCGAACGGAAGCGGGATCCGTCACATCGGTGGGAACGGCCAACGCGCGCACGCCTGTCGGTCCTGCCCGGTCGATCGTCGCCTGCAATTGCTCCTCCCGCCGCCCCGCCAGGGCAACGGCGTATCCCGCTTCCAGGAGAGCAAGCGAAGTCTGCCTTCCGATACCCGTTCCTGCGCCGGTGACAATGGCGACTTTTTCACGGTCGTTCACGAGGCAACTCCTTTTTTTGGATAGTATAGTGCCATTCCGACCGGATGTTCCTGTTTTCCGGAGATGGGCGGGATGTCCCGAAATCCCTTCTATTCTTCATGATTCCCGAACCGAACCACCCGTGGCCGGCATCTGTTATTGGCGGGTTTCTAATCCATGCCGATTAGGCCGAGCGGGACTCCTTGGTCCCCGGCGTCCGGACCCGGTTCGTACGGAGGAAGCCATGAAGGATGGAATGAAGCGAAGACAGGAGCAAATCCTATCCCTGGAACAGTCGTGGAAGGAAGATCCACGATGGAAGGACATCAGGCGACCCTACCGGGCCGAAGAAGTCGTCCGGCTCCGCGGGTCCCTCCGGGTCCACCACACGTTTGCCGAAATGGGTGCCGGCCGTTTCTGGGATCTGCTGCATTCGGAGCCCTACGTTCCCGCACTCGGCGCCCTGACGGGCAATCAGGCGGTCCAGCAGGTACACGCCGGTCTCAAGGCGATCTACGTGAGCGGGTGGCAGGTGGCGGGCGACGCCAACTCCGCGGGCCACATGTACCCGGACCAGAGCCTCTACCCCGTGGACAGCGTCCCCAAAGTGATCTCCCGCATCAACAATGCCCTGGCCCGTGCGGATCAGATCCAGCACATGGACGGCGGGGACGGGACCTACTGGTTCGCGCCGGTCGTCGCCGATGCGGAAGCAGGCTTCGGCGGTCCGTTGAATACGTACGAACTCATCAAGGCGATGATCGAGGCAGGGGCCGCCGCCGTCCATCTCGAGGATCAGCTCTCTTCGTTGAAGAAATGCGGGCACATGGGCGGCAAGGTCCTCGTTCCCTACGGCGTCTTTATCGAGAAACTCGTGTCGGCAAGGCTTGCCGCCGACGTGCTCGATGTGCCGACGGTGATCATCGCGCGGACCGACGCCCAGGGGGCCCAGTTGATCCGCAGCGACTACGAAGATATCGACAAGCCGTATCTTACGGGCGAGAGGACCGCCGAAGGGTATTTCCGCGTGCGGGGAGGGCTCGATTTCGCCATTGCCCGGGCGTTGGAGTATGCCCCGTACGCGGACATGGTCTGGTGCGAGACCTCCACACCGGATTTGGGAGAAGCGAGGGAGTTTGCCCAGGCGATTCGGGAAAACCATCCGGGGAAAATGCTCGCGTACAATTGCTCGCCTTCCTTCAACTGGAAGCGGAACCTCGACGACGCCACGATCGCCGAGTTCCAGGACAGGCTGGGCGAGATGGGATACAAATTCCAGTTCGTGACCCTGGCGGGTTTCCACTCGCTGAACGCAAGCATGTTCGATCTCGCGAGAGGCTACAAGAAAGAGGGGATGTCCGCCTATTGCCGGCTCCAGGAACGCGAGTTCGCGCTCGAGAAGGAACAAGGATATGCGGCGATAAAACATCAGAGCTTCGTCGGGGCGGGGTATTTCGACGCCCTGCAGATGACGATCACAGGGGGCCGGGCGTCCACCGTCGCGCTGAAGGGTTCTACGGAAGAAGAGCAGTTCGGAGGTTCCACGGAGGTGCGAAGCGCCGAACGGTAAGACGGGTTCGGTTCCCCGCACTCAGTGACAACGAGGGATGACGTAGGGTCCTTCGGGCACCACGGCGACGTCCGGGTCCCCGTGGGCCTTGACGCTGGCCAATACCGCTTCTTCGATCGAAGAGACAGGATCCACGAACACGTCCTTCAGATCTTCTTTGCCAAGCCCCGTGGTATGAAGCAGGATCGTCCCGACCCGCAAGGCCTTGACCAGCATCTCGGTCTGCCATTCGTCGATATGCGCCTTGTCGCGGCCCGTGAGGATGGACATGAACCGGTCCGGACCCACCTCGCACAGCAGGCGCTGGGCCGCGACGAATTCGCTGCTGCCCATTCCTTCCGAGCATTCGCTGGCGATGATAATGGTGCCTCCGGGTTCCAGGATGTCGATAACGCCCACCATACCCTTGACGGTCTGATAGTACGTCCGGTCCAGGGGATATCCTGCGCTCGTGGTGACGATCGTCTTGAAACGGCGGGGGAGGGTCACTTCCGCATGCCTCCTCATGAATGCCACCGCATCCCGATGGCTGGCCTCGACTCCGCCGAAGTTGACGAATCCGATATTCCGATTCTCGTCGATGACCACGTTCAAGGCGACGATTCCGCCGATCTTCCGTACGATTTCGATCTGCTCCTCGTGAAGGGGATTGCCCTCGATGATGCAATTGGCGGACTTTTCGTGCTCCAGGATATGCGCGGTGTGAAAATTCAGGATGGTGTCCTGGTAGGCCACGCCCGGGGCGACCAGCTTGCGGCCTCCGGAATAGCCGGCCATGAAGTGGGGCTCCACCAAACCGGTGACGATCTTCAGGTCCGCCTCCACAAACCGCCGGTCGATCAGGATCGGGATGCCCCGGGAAGTGTTCCCAAGATCGACATGGGCTTCCCGGTCCCGGGCAAAGTGGTTCTCGGCGCGAATGGTGCGGAACACTTCGTCGGAGCCAATGATCTCGCGCAGCTCCTCCCCCTCGTTGGGGCGATGCAACCCTGTGGCGACCAGGATCAGGATGTTCTCTTTGGGAATGCCCGCCCCCGTGATCGTCTCGATGAGAGGAGGGAGGAGCGTGCCGTTGGGCACGGGCCGCGTGATGTCGCAGATCAGGATGCAGGCGGTTTTTCCGTGCCGCGCCATCTCCGCGAGGGGAGGAGAATCCACCGGTTTATCCAGCGCCTGTTGCACCGCCTGGACCGGGTTGGGAATGGGGATCATCGGGTGTTTCCGGACCACCGTGACCCGGATGCCGTCCGACAGCCGCAAGGGAATGCTGTTGCGCCCGTAGAGAAGATCGACGGTCATGCTCCTACAGTCTCCATTCCCCTTTGGATGCTAATCCTCCAGCCGGGTCAGTACGCTTCCCAACCGGGAGACGTAGATGTGGGAGAACTCCGAGTCCGGGGTCGCTCCATGCCAGTGCTTCTCCCCCGGAGGAATGAGGATGATATCCCCTTTGGTTACCACCCTCTCTTCCTTCTCTGTGGCCACGATTCCCTGACCGGCCGTGACGATCAGGATCTGTTCGCTGTCGTGGGCATGAAACTTGTTCCGCACGCCCTTCCCGAAGTTTATCATGTTCACGCTGAACTCTTTGCTGTCGGGCACCAGGAGCTGTCTCGTCACATCCGGTCCCGTGAAGATCGGATTGGGAAACGGCTCCCTGTCCACGTTGTTCATGGAAACAATTTTCATCTCTTCCTCCCGTTGGCGGCCACCATCGATTGGTTCATCCACTTCCTCCCGACGCCAAACTCCCATTTCCCTACAGTATGGGAGGGCTGTGGTGCACGAAGATCCTCAAGTCCCCGTCGCCGGTATTCCGGATCCCATGTTCCTCCCCTGGTGGCACGAAAATATAATCGCCGGCCTCGACGGGTTCCCATCTTCCGTTGACATAGGTTTCCCCTTTCCCCGATAGCACAAGAATGGAGTCCACTTGCGAATCGTGGCGATGGATGGGGGCGCCTTCATTCGGGGCGATATCGATCATGCAGACACTGACGGTTTCCGTATCTTTACTCGTAATACAATAGGCCATCCGCACATTGGCTAACCGGGGATGCGGAGCAAACGTCATTTCCTTGCTGCGGAACAATCTGGATCCCATGAAAACCCCTCCTGCCTGCAAAACAATGTCCTTATTCGAATTCCTTGATCGCATCGATGGAGACGCCCATGGAGGCGTCCGTCTCCCGCTCGATGATGATGTCGATGACGTACGGCACCCCCGAGTCCACGGCCCGCCGGAGGGCGGCCCGGATCTCCTTCGGGTCGGTGACCCGCTCCCCGGTGGCCCCGCAGGCCTCGGCGAACTTCACGAAGTCGAAACCAAGCCCCTGGTTCTCCGGCTCGATGCGGCCCCCGGCCGTATCCGCCACGCCCACACCGGTCGTACGGTCGGCCACCGCCAATCGGGGGAGTTCCACGCTTTCCCCCTCGACCATGCCGTCGTACCAGAGCTGGACTTCGTAATCCATCTCGAAATTGTATTTCGATGCCTGGCGGATAAGCCCGAGATACCCGTTGTTCAAAACGACGCACACGAAGGGCACCTTGTACATGACGGCAACGGGCAGCTCCTCCATGCAGAACTGGAAGCCGTAATCCCCCACCACCTGGACCACCGTCTTGTCCGGGCGGGCGATCTTGGCCCCGATCGCAGCGGGCAGGTCCCAGCCCAGCGGGCCCGCGCCTCCGCAATCCAGGTAATGCCGGGGCTTGGATATCCGCTGCAGCTGGCCGGACCAGATCTGGTTCAACCCGATGCAGGTCACGAACACGGTCTCCTCGTCGAAAAATTCGTTGATCTCCTTGAACACCCGCTGGGGCTTGATCGGAATATCGTCGTAGTCGGTCTTCCGTTCCAGCCGGGTGCGAAGCTCTGCAATCTCCCGGTTCGGGGGCGCCGCCTTGATCTTGCGCCGCTTGATCTCCTTCAATAGGGCGGCAAGCGTCAGCTTGGCATCCGCGCATACCCCTAAGTCCGGCATGATGTTTTTCCCCAGCTGGCCGGGGTCCACGTCCACGTGGATGAACTTCCGGTCTCCCTTGTAGACGTTGATCGCGCCCGTATGTCGGTCGTTGAACCGGGCGCCCACCGCCAGCACCAGGGTGGACTTGAGAAACGTCTGGTTTCCCGACTGGGTATTGCACTGGATCCCCACCTGGCCGGCCATGAGAGGGTGGTTCCACGGGATCCCGCCTTTGCCCATGAACGACGAGACAACCGGGGCCTGCAGGATCTCGGCGATCTGCACGAATTCCTCGCAGGCGTCGGACAGGATCACGCCTCCTCCCAGCAGCATGAGCGGCTTCTCCGCCGAAAGCAGCATGTCCACGGCCTTGGCCACCTGCTTTGGGTCGGGCGGCGTGCGGAAGATGGGAAGCGACGGATCCGTGTCGGGATCGTACTCGATTTCGCCCCGCTGGACGTCCAGGGGAAGATCGATCAGGACCGGGCCGGGACGTCCCTCCTTCATGACCTTGAACGCCTCCCGGAATACCCACGGCACCATCGCCGGCTCCTGCACGCAGTACGACTTCTTGGTAATCGGTTTGACGATGGCGGCGATGTCCACCGCCTGGAACGCTTCCCGGCCCAGCTGCGCTTTTATGTTCTGGCCGGTGATGGCCAGAACGGGGATCGAATCCACCTGGGCGGTGTAGAGCCCGGTCACGAAATTGCTGGCCCCGGGACCCGAGGTGGCCACGCAAACTCCCACCGTGCCGATCGCCCGGGCGTACCCGTCGGCCATGTGGATCGCGCCCTCCTCGTGGCGGCAAAGATAGTGACGGATCGTTCCCAGATCCTTCAAGGCACGGTAAAACGGGAGAATCCCGGCGCCCGGGATGCCGAAAATGTGCCGGACTCCCTCGCTCTCCAGTATCTTCACGGCGGCGTTCATGGCGGTCATCTTGGGCATGGTCCTGCTCCTTCCTCCGGAATTTCGCCCAGGCGCGATTACGGTTGTTCATCCTTCATGAAACGATTCCATCCTAAGACATTCGAACGGCCGCGCCAAACAGAGAAATGGCCCATCCCGTTTCGAGCGGGACGGGGACGATCGACTAAGTGCGGACGGCGATTCCGATGGCGATATCGGTGACGTTGGTGCCGGTCGGACCGGTGACGACGAGATCCGACAGCGCCTGCAGGAAGGGGTAGGCGTCGTTTCGGTCCAGGTGGTCCATGGGGGAGAGCCCGAGCGCCGCGGCGCGGGAGCAGGTCGTGCCGTCGGCGTAGGCGCCCGCGGCATCCGTGGGACCGTCGATGCCGTCCGTCCCGCCCGACAGGACCGCCATCCCCGGCATCCCGTCCATCTCGACGGCGGCGGAGAGGGCGAACTCCTGGTTCCTGCCCCCTTTCCCCTTCCCGCGCACCGTGACCGTCGTTTCCCCTCCGGCGATCAGGACGACGGCTCCTTCCTTGGGAGCCGACTCGTTCGCCCTTCGCAATTCCTCTGCGAAGGCGCGTGCGCATTCGCGGGCCTCCCCCCGAAGAAATCCCGGAAGGATGCGGACGGTCTCCACTCCCTCGTTCCTCGCGGCGTCGGCCGCCGCGTCGATCGCGACCCGGTTCGAGCCGATGACGGCGAGGGAAACACGCTCGAGGGCCGGGTCCCCCGGCTTCGGGGTATCCGGGATCCTTCCCGAAACCCCCGCCTCGATGTGCGCCCTTACGGCATCCGGGATTACGTCGTACAGCTTTCGTTCGACGAGGGCCCTCCGCGCGTCGCCGTAAGTCGTCGGATCGGGGGAGAACGGGCCGGAGGCGATGACGGAAGGGTTGTCGCCGGGGACATCGGACAACAGGAGCGCCCATACCCTGGCGGGATACGCGGCCTGCGCCAACCGGCCTCCCTTGACGCGGGAGAGATGTTTCCGGACCGTGTTGAACTCGGTGATGTCCGCTCCCGATCGCAGCAACAGCCGGAACACCGCCTCCTTGTCCGAGGAAGAGACTCCCTCGGGAGGAGCGGAAATCATCGCGGATCCTCCGCCGGAGATCAGGGCGATCACCAGGTCGTGCTCTCCTGCCCGGGAAACCAGGTCCCGCATCGCCTGCGCGGCCTCCCTGCTTCCCTCGTCGGGGAGAGGGTGCCCCGTTTCGATGAGCCGCACGGCGTCCAGGAACCCTCCCTCTCCCTTCGGCACCGCGATCACCCCCGCGGCGACCTTCCCCGCGAGCGCCGAGGCCGCGGCTTGTGCCATGGAGCGGCCGGTCTTCCCGCCGCCCATGAGGAGGACCCGCCCTTCGGAGGACCAGCGGACGGACGAGCTCGCGCCGCTGCCGGACAAGGAGATTCCTTCCGCATCCCGCCGGAGGGCCACCCGGACCAGGCGCGCGGGGTCCACGGAGGCGACCGCCGCGAGAAAGAGGTTCGTCAGGAGCGGTTTGGCCGGAGCCTTCATGCCCCGTTCCCTTCCGATCGCAGCCCCATGCGTACCACAGGCGAACTCGACTGACACCACGCGAACGGATTCGTCAATTTGGGGCCTCGCTGCCGCTATCGGTGGACTTTCCCTTTCCGCGTGGTTTCCAGATAATCCAGGGCTTTCGCCACGCCTCCTTTTGAAAAGGGGATGCCGGCGAGGGCGAGACCCATTTCCACGCCGGAAAGGGTTCCGGCGAGCATGAGATCGTTGAAATCGCCAAGATGGCCGATGCGGAACACCTTCCCCTTGACCTTTCCCAATCCGGTGCCCAGGGACATGTTGAAGTTCGTAAGGATCACTCCACGGAGAGCGTCTGCATCGTACCCTTCCGGCACCAGGACCGCAGTCAGGGAACTGCTGTATTCTTTGGGGTCGGCACAAAGAATTTCGAGCCCCCATGCCCGCACGGCCCGTCGGGTCGCCTCGGCGTGGCGGTCATGGCGGGCAAAAACGTTCTGCAGTCCCTCCTCTTCCAGCATCCGGATGGCTTCCCGTAACCCGTACAGCAGATTCGTCGGGGGGGTGTAAGGGAAGAAGCCCGACTTGTTGGCCGCAAGGATCGGATCCCAGGCCCAGTAGGATTTCGCAAGCCTTGCCGTTTTCGATGCCTGTCGGGCTTTTTCGCTGACGGCGTTCAGGCCGAGACCAGGCGGCAGCATCAGCCCCTTTTGGGAGCATCCCACGGACACGTCGACTCCCCATTCGTCATGGCGATAATCGATGGAGGCAAGGGAGGAAATCGTATCGACCATCAGCAGGGCGGGATGCCCGGCACGATCGATGGCTTTCCGAATCTCGTCTATCCGGCTGGCCGCACCGGTGGAGGTTTCGTTGTGGACGACCGCAACGGCCCGGATCGAGTGCTTTCCGTCCTCCGCGAGCGTTTTCTCGACGATCTTTGGGTCGACGCCATGCCGCCAGTCCCCGGGAAGAAAGTCGACCTCCAGGCCGAGTTCGACCGCCACGTTTCGCCACAATGTCGCGAAATGTCCGGTCTCCGCCATCAGGATCCGGTCCCCCGGGGAAAGCGTATTGACGAGTGCGGCCTCCCCGGCGCCGGTGCCCGACGACGGGTAGACGATGACCGGCGCGGAGGTCTGGAAAATCCGCTTGAGACCTTCGAGCACTTCCTGAGAGAGTCGGGCGAATTCGGGACTGCGATGGTCGATCGTCGGCCGGCTCAAGGCACGCAGGACCCGGTCCGGAGCATTCGTGGGCCCGGGAATCTGAAGAAAATGACGTCCGCTGGAAAAAGCCATGTTCCCCCCTCTTCTCGAAAGACCGATGCGTGTCGGATATGGTGTTGGTTGGATCCCGGAATTTCCCGATTCTGTAACACGATCGTTTTGATATCACAATAGCATTGTGTCGATGGTACGCGTTTCGATTTGCACGGCAGCGGATTCCCCTTTCCGAAAAAGAAATTTCCTTCCGGGGGATTGGATCCGATATGATTTTTCCTGAAACAGAAGAGAAGAACAGGTTATTCGAGAGGAACAACAAGATACGGAGGAGGAAGCGATGAAGCCCGTCATCCTGGTTACCCGCAAGTTGCCGGATGCCGTCGAGGAGCGCCTTCGACGGGACTACGACGCCCGCCTCAATCCCGGGGACGTCCTCTATTCGAGCGACGAGCTGATTGAGCGGACGAAGGACGTCGACGCCGTTCTTCCCTGTCACACGGAAAAATTCACGGCGGAAGTGATCGCCCGATTGCCCGAGCGCGTGCGCGCCATTGCGAATTTTTCCGTCGGATACGACCATGTGGACATACAGGCCGCCAAGGCCAGGGGGATCATCGTCACGAACACGCCCGAGGTGTTGTCCGACGCCACGGCGGAGCTGGCCATCATGCTCATGCTGGGCGCGGCGCGGCGGGCCAGCGAGGGCGAGCGGCTGGTTCGCAGCCGTGCGTGGAAGGACTGGAGCCCCGCTTTCATGGTGGGCACCCAGGTGACGGGCAAGCGGCTCGGGATTCTCGGATTCGGGCGGATCGGACAGGTCGTCGCGCGGCGAGCCCGCGGATTCGACATGGAGATTCACTATCACGATGTGCGGAAAATGCCGCCCGAGACAGAAAATGGAGCGATCTATCATCCGACCCCGGAGGAGCTGATGCCACATTGCGATTTCCTGACGCTCCACTGCGTGTCCACCCCGGAGACCTTCCGGTTGCTCAACGCCTCGCGCATCGCACTCCTGCCGGACGGGGCGATCGTCATCAACACAAGCCGGGGCGCGGTGGTCGACGATGAAGCGTTGATCGGGGCGTTAACGTCCGGGAAGCTGACGGCAGCCGGCCTGGACGTCTACACGAACGAACCGGACATCCATCCGGGGTACCGGGAGTTGCCGAACGTGTTCCTGATGCCGCACATCGCCAGCGCCACGAAGGAAACGCGGGACGCCATGGGATTCCGGGCGCTCGACAATCTGGATGCCATCTTCGCCGGGCGGGAACCCCGCGACCGCGTGGCCTGAGGGCACCCGCCATGGTAAGGATTACATGAGCCGGAGGACGATCTCCGACGGGACGGTCGTGCGGAGGATGCCGGGGCGCGATTCCCCTGCTCGGGGAGGGGTCAATTGCCGGGTGGTAGAATGTTGTTTTCCCTTATCGATTGGACATAGTCGTACACCAGCATGATGATGGCGCAGACGATGATGATCCAAAGCGGAATGGATTTGATCCGGATAGCGTAATACAGGAAGAACACAACCGCCATTGCCGCCGCGATCGCTCCCGTGATGATGTTAGCCATGGTGCCACTGCCTCCTTTCCTGCCCTCGATCAGTAGCGTTCGTCAATGCCTGTCCTTCTTCGGTTTCCGCGTCTTCTTCCGCGCGGGACGCGGATCGCCGGAGAAGTCCACGAGCCATCGGGCCGTTCGCAGCAGCCGGGCGTCGTCGCCTTTGCCCCCTACCAGTTGTACACCCAACGGCATGCCGTGAGAACCCTTAAGTAAGGGAAGAGTGATCGCGGGCATCCCGCAAAGGGTCCACAGGGTGCAGAATACCGGGCTTCCCGTCGATTCCCATCCGACGGGGGCCTCGCCGGTGGCGGCGGGAGTAATGATGACATCATGCCACTCGAAGAACTTGTCGAGCTCGTGGTGTAGGACCGGGACCTGGCTCAGGGCGTGGTTGTACTCCACGGCCAACACCTTCTGGCCCCGCTCGATCATCTCCTGCAGGATGGGACTCAAGCGTTTCTTGCCGCGCGCATATTCCTGCTCGAAGCTTTTGGCGAGGTCCGCCTCCATGATCGTGCGGTGCAAAGAGACCGCCTCATGGAACATCTCCGGAAGTTCGAAATCCCCGGCATTCTCCCCCAGGTGCGCGACCAGCTCCGCAAACGCCTCTTTCGTGTCTTCGTCGGCCTGGTCCCATGCCGCCGTCCTGACGAAGGCCAGGC
>JBFKGZ010000047.1:0-19670 GCA_041633075.1 Candidatus Deferrimicrobiaceae bacterium
GAGAACCGAGTACCGGTAGGGAGCGATGGATACCCCTTTGCTCCACCCATTGGTTGCTTCCAGCGGTCCGCGGAAAACCGACCACGAATAGAGCACGCCGAGGCACAATTGCATGACCAGGGCGGCATAAACAAACTTCCACCGGTTTACCTGTTCTGCCATATTCCCCTCCTTCTTGGTTTATCCATTCTTTCGTAATACTACGCCCCTCTCCTTTCGGAAATGCCGCTATACCACCCCCTTTCCTGCAAGGATAGTTTTTCCCAGCAAAATCAGTTTCCATATTACTACCTCATCCTGGAAACCAGTGTCAAGGATATTATAAACTTTGTTTTATTGATGTTCCGGGCCGGATTTCCCTGGGCCCGGGAAGGAGAGGGGCCGGGGAGGCGCCGAAAAAAAGACAAGGTATTTTAGTGGGTTAGGCGCGCCCCAGGGAATAATCCCCCGGCGGGAATCTTCCGCCCCCCCTCCGGACATCTAAAAATAAACAATGGGAAAATTTAACCCGAAGGGAAGAAGATGAACCCATTTCACGAGATCAAGACAGTGCCTGCCACGAAGGTCATCGCCTGGAGGGGGGACGTGTCCGTGTGGGGGATCGACACCGCGTTTTCCCGGCTGTACGACAAGGCAATGGAGAGGAAGCTCCGGTTCCGGCAGCCCGCCGTCGGGGTTCGTCATGACGGCGTCCGGGTTCCCGAGCCGTTCCACGCCGACTACGAAGTCATGTTTCCCCTGACTGCCGACCCCGGTGGAGAGGTCCACGGAGCCGAGGTGAAGGATCTCCCCGAGCAGGAAGTCGCATCCTTCTTCCACCGCGGCCCCTATCATTGGATCCCGTGCACTTACGAAAAAGTGCTGGACTGGCTGCGGGATAACCGGTATGAAGTAGCCGGGGAACCCCGAGAGGTCTTTTTCGTCGCTCCTGAACCGCATTCAGGGGGCACCCAGGACGACATGCTCACGGAGATCCAGGTCCCGATCCGCCTTCGCCAGGCGGGCCAAGATCCGGGTTCGAGCTACGGCGGACCGGTCCCGAAGGCGGCGTAAGGAGGCGACACCACCCTTTTGGCCGACAGCGAGAAGATCTTCCTCACCCACCTCTCCTCCTGTGCCGGTTGAGCGTCGAAGCTGGGGCAGGGGGTCCTTGCCCGGATATTGGGAGCCGTTCCGCCGCCGGACGATCCGCGGGTGCTCGTGGGGACTTCCCACGCGGATGACGCAGGGGTATTCCGCCTCTCCCCCGAGGAAGCGCTGGTGGCCACCGTGGACTTCTTCACTCCGGTGGTCGACGACCCGTACCAGTACGGTGCCATCGCGGCCGCCAATTCCTTAAGCGACGTGTACGCCATGGGGGGGGAGCCGCTCTTCGCCCTGGCCGTCGCCGCGTTCCCGGAAGACGGGAAGGTCCTTCCCCTGCTGGCCGAAGTGATGGCCGGGGCCGTCGACAAGGCGAGGGAGGCGGGCATCTGCATCATCGGGGGACACACGGTCCGGGACAAGGAGCCCAAGTTCGGGCTTTCGGTCACGGGGAGAGTCCACCCGGAAAGGATTTGGCACAACCGGGGGGCCAGGCCTGGGGACGTCATCGTGCTGACCAAGCCGATCGGGACGGGCATCGTCACGACGGCGATCAAGTGGGGGATCTCGCCGGAGGAGACCACGAACGCCGCGATCCGTTCGATGGCCAGGCTTTCCGCGGGGGCCGCCCGCGCAGGGCGCGAGGTCGGGATCCACACGGCCACCGACGTGACCGGATTCGGTCTTCTCGGGCACCTGATCGAGGTGCTCGAGGGAAGCGGTCTCTGTGCCGAGATCCGGCTCAAGGACATACCGGTCCTGCCGGGGGTGCGGGACCTCATGAAACGCCGCATTGTGGCGGCGCTCTCCGGGCGAGGGAACTTCCCGGGCGCCTCCCTCCTTCATGCCTGGTTCGGTTCGCCGCCCATCACCATGGGGGCCCGGGAGAACATCTCGTCACAGAATATCAAGGTACGCATGCCGCCCCTGCTTCCGGAGGAGGAAGGTCTCCTGCTTGCCGACCCCCAGACCTCGGGGGGGCTCCTTCTGTTCGTTCCCGAGGAGCGCGCCGAGGCGCTCCTGCGCGCCCTCGAACGCGAGGGTGAAGGGGCGTGGGCGATCGGCCGCACCCAGACGATGCCGGGACCCGAGATGCATCGCGTCACGGTGATCTGATCGGGGTATACTTTTTCCAGCCGCTACGACCCTTCTCCTTCAGGAGGTAGTCTCATGGATCGTCTCTTCTCGGCCGGGATGCTGGTTGCACGCATCCTGCTGTCGGGCATCTTCCTCGTTTCCGGCGTGAAGAAGGTTTTCGCATTCTCCGCGACACAAGGCTACATGGCGCAGTACGGGATGAAGATGACGGGCCTGTTTCTGGTCCTGGCCATCCTCCTCGAGGTGGGCGGTGGTCTCTCCGTCCTGCTGGGGTACCTGCCGCGCCTGGGCGCGCTCGCCCTTCTTCTTTTCCTCGTCCCGACGACTGCCGTTTTCCACCGGGATTTCGCCAGTCCCGCACAGGTCATCCAGTTCTCCAAGAACCTGGCGATCATGGGCGGCCTGTTCGCCCTCCTCTCGGCGGGGGGGGGGGAGTTCGTTCTTCGGCGAAAGAAGAGGCGGGAGACATGATTCCGCCGGGGGGATGATACGCTGGGGTACGGAGGGGGAGTATGCCCTGCCCCGGTCGGCAGAGAGGTGACGCGATGAGCAAGATCGACATCGGGCGCGCGAGGTCGCTTTCCATCAAATGCCTGTCGGAGGTCTCCTGGCACGACGACGCCCGGATGCGGCAGGACGTCCGGGAGGCCGGGGGCCTCGGGGTCGACCAGTTCGACGTGAAGTGGACGCCGGAGAACGCCGCGGGGGTCTCGTCCCTGATCGAGTCCGTGGACGGAGGCGGGCGCAGCCGGAAGTTCCTGATGGATGTGGGGTGGGACGTCGAGTACATGGACGAGGTGTTTCGCCGCGAGGGCATCGACAGGATGCTTGCTGCCGGCGAGGTCGACTACCTCTACATCACCCACGAGCACGTCGACCACTTCTGGGGGCTTCCCGCGGCGGTGAAGCATCGTCCCGACGTGAAGATCCTCCTTCCCACCGGCTTCTCGGAGAAGAGCAAAGCGATCATCCGGAATTCCGGGCACACGGGAAAGGTGGTGGAACTCGGCCCGGAACATCCTCACCTCCTCTTCCCCGGATGCGCCTCGGTCACGTTCGACAATCCGATCTTCCTCAAGACCCGCGGGGAGCAGGTTCTCTACTTCCACGTGGAGGGGCGGGGGATGATCACCGTCACGGGGTGCTGCCACGAGGGCGTCCTCGGGCTCCTGGAGTACGCCCAGGAGGAATTCGACGGCTTTTCGGAATTCCACGGAGTCTACGGGGGGCTGCACATATCCCCGTTCGAGGAGTGGGGTCCCGCGCAGGAGGAACTTTTAGACAAGCTCCAGACCTTCCGCCTCCAGCGCCTGGCCTGCAACCACTGCACGGGGGTGTTGACCGTAGAGAAGATGCTCGAGCGGGGAATGCCCGTCGTGCGCGGCTCGGGCAAACACGGGAGCAAGAGCGACCTGTACCTGGGCAACGGCGACACGGTGGTGTTCTGAAGGGGAAAAGCCCTTCCGTCCAGATACCTCTCCCGCCACTCCCATTCCCCGTTCCGGTACTCGTCAAGCAGCCGGCGAAGTTTGTTGCGCATCCGCCGGCGAGGTTTGTCCTGACCGGGTGCGGTGACCGGTTACGCGTTCCACCTGTCGATCAGCGCCGAGACGATCCGGATCATCTCGGCGATCCCCGCCAGGGGAATCCGCTCGTCCACCCCGTGGATGCGGCCGAATTCCTCACGCGGCAGCAGGACCGGCATCAGTCCGTAGGTGTCCACGCCGATCGACCGGAAGAAGCGCGAGTCGGTGAATCCCGTCGACATGTAAGGCAGGACGATGGCGTCCGGGTGCTCCGACAGGATCGCGTCCGAAAGCACGTCGAACAGGGGCCCCCGGGGCGAGCCGTTCGGTCTTTCGGCGAAGGCGATCTCCACGCGTACGTCGAGATCCCGGACCATATCCCGCACGCGGGCGGCCACCCGGTCGGGGTCCTCCCCCGGCAGGATGCGGCAGTCGACGGTCCCTTCCGCCCTGGCCGGGATGACGTTCGGCTTGAACCCCGCAGATAGCGTCGTCACGGCGAAGGTGTTGCGCAGCAGGGGGCCGGTCTCCGGATGCCCCTGGGCGAACCGCTCGATCCTTGGAGCATCCTCCGGGCCCCCGGTGAGCGTGTCCGGATCGAGGTCGATCCGGCCCTGCGCGAAGAGGGTCCGCATCATCTCGCGGACCGGGTCGGTAAGCCGTGCCGGCTCCCGGTGCTCGGCGACCCGCGCCATCGCCCGGGAAAGCCTGGCCGGAGCGTCGGCGGCCGACGGGCGGCTTCCGTGGCCGGCCCGTCCTTCCGCCGAGAGAGTAAGCCACAGCGGCCCCTTCTCCCACAGGTTCACGAGGAAGAATTTCCCCTCCCCGAAGATGTCCCGGACGCCCACGCCCCCCTCGTTCATCCCGAACGCGCGTCCGAACGAGACGGGGAGGTTCCGCACGAAGTACTCCGCCCCTTCCTTCCCCCCGACCTCCTCATCGGCGTTGGCCACGAAAAAGAGCTTGCGCCGGAGCGCTCCGGAACGGGCGGCGGCAATCGACGCGCACAGGTGTGCTATCCCGAGCCCCTTGATGTCCAGAGCCCCCCGCCCGTAGAGGAAGCCGTCCCTAACCTCCGCGGAGAACGGCGGCACGCTCCACTCCTCCTCCCGCGCCGGCACCACGTCCATATGGTGGATGAGCACGAGACCGGGCTCCTCGGTCCCGCCCACGTGGCACAGGACGTTCGGTTTTTCGTCCACGGCGCCGAACGTGATCGGCGTCAGGCCGTTTCCGATCAGGACGCGGCACAGGAACTCGGCGGCGGCGCGACAGTCGCCGGGCGGGTTCGTCGTGTCGATCCGGAGGTATTCCTTGAGGAGCGAAACGGGGTCCATCGGTGGATTATGGCGTGTTTTCCGGATACAATGCAAAAGTCGGCGACCATATTTTATTTTCGTTTGCGGAGATCCCCATGCCCAAGGCGCTGATTACCGGGATTACCGGCCAGGACGGGTCGTACCTGGCCGAGTTTCTCCTGGCGAAAGGATACGAGGTCCACGGCGTCATCCGGCGGGCCTCCACGTTCAACACCGGCCGCATCGACCACATCTACGTCGACCCCCACATCACGGGAGCGAAACTGCTCCTCCATTACGGCGACCTCTCCGACTCCGGCCAGATGACCAACCTCATCTACAACGTAACGCCCGACGAGATCTATCATCTCGGGGCACAGAGCCACGTCCGCGTCTCCTTCGACATCCCCGAGTACACCGGCGACGTCACCGCCCTGGGGACCACGCGGATCCTCGAGGCCCTGCGGCGCGCCAACGGGAAGGCGAAGTATTACCAGGCATCCTCCAGCGAGATGTTCGGTGCCTCCCCCCCCCCGCAGAGCGAGAAAACCCCCTTCTATCCCCGCTCCCCGTACGGGGCGGCGAAGGTCTACTCCTACTGGATGGCGGTGAACTACCGGGAGGCGTACGGGATGTTCGTCAGCAACGGCGTCCTCTTCAACCACGAGTCGCCCCGGCGCGGCGAGACGTTCGTCACGAGGAAGATCACGCGGGCGATCGCGGCCATCAAGGCCGGCACGCAGAAGGAGCTGTTCCTCGGAAATCTCGACGCCCGCCGGGACTGGGGGTTCGCCCGCGAATATGTCGAGGCGATGTGGCTAATTCTCCAGCACGACCGGGGGGACGATTTCGTCGTGGGGACGGGAGAGTCGCACTCGGTGAAGGAGTTCCTCGAAGAGGCGTTCGTCTACGCGGGCCTGGATTGGAAGGAGCACGTGAGGATCTCTCCGAGGTACTTCCGTCCGACGGAGGTGGAGAACCTGATCGCCGACCCGGCCAAAGTCCGAACGCTTCTCGGCTGGGAGCCGAAGGTCACGTTCCGGGAGCTGGTGCGCATCATGGTGGACGCCGACATGGAGGAGGCGGGGCTTGCTTTCCCCGGAGAGGGACGGAAGATTCTGGCGGCGAAGGGTTTTTCCGCCGGGATGAGGTTATAGCGGGACGCATGGTGGCCGCCCGGAAGGCGAAAGGCCGGAAACCCCGGCCGGAGGGGTTCTTCGCGGGGAAGAAGATTCTCCTAACCGGCGGAGCGGGTTTTCTCGGGCAGTCGGTCGTGCGGCTTCTTCTCGAGATCGGCCTGCGCCCCAAGGACATCTTCGTCCCCCGTTCCGACCAGTACGACCTCCGTTTCCAGGTGTCGTGCGCGAAGGTCGTCACCGGGCAGGACATCGTGATCCACCTGGCCGCCAACGCCGGCGGGATCGGCTGGAACCTGGCCCACCCGGGATGCCTCTTCTACGACAACATCGCGATGGGGGCTCTCCTCATGGAGGAGGCGCGCCGCGCCGGCGCAGAGAAGTTCGTCCAGATCGGGACGGTCTGTTCCTATCCGTTCCGCCCGCCCCGCATCCCGTTCCAGGAAGACGACCTCTGGGAGGGGTACCCGGAATCGACCAACGCCCCCTACGGGATCGCGAAGAAGGCGCTCATGGTGATGGGGCAGGCGTACCGCCAGGAACACGGGTTCAACGTCATCTACCTGCTCCCGGTGAACCTCTACGGCCCGGGCGACCATTTCGAGCCCGAGAAGTCCCACGTCATCCCGGCGCTCATCCGCAAGTTCGTCGAGGCGAGGGAATCGGGCGAGAACGAAGTGGAGATCTGGGGGACCGGGTACCACGAAGGCGTGCCGGTATCCCGGGAGTTCCTCTACGTCGACGACGCCGCCGAGGCGATCGTCCTGGCCACCGAGAAGTACGACAAGCCGGGCCCGGTCAACATCGGGTCGGGACAGGAGATCGCGATCAACGACCTCGTGGAGATGATCCGGGAGATGACGGGATACCGGGGCAGAGTGGTGCGGAACACGTCGAAGCCGGACGGCCAACCGCGGCGATGTCTGGACATCTCCCGGGCGAAGGCGGAGTTCGGGTTCACCGCGCGCACGCCCTTCGAGGAGGGGTTGCGCAAGACGATCGAGTGGTACGAACAGAGCCGAGCGGAAGGGGAGCCCCGCCGGTGATCCCGAAATGGTACCTCGTCAAGACGAAGCCCCGTAACGAGGAAAAGATCTTCTCCCGGCTAAGCGAGGCGGGTTTCCCCTGCCTCTTTCCCCGGATCCGGAAGAAGTCCCGCAAGAGGGAACAACCCGATATCCGCCCCCTCTTCCCCACCTATCTGTTCGTCCGGTTCGCCATCGAGCAATTTCGCACGATCCGGTATACGCGGGGCGTGGCCAAGGTCGTCTCCTTCGGGCCGGAGCCCCAGGAAGTCGGCGAGGACATCATCGCGGCGGTGCGCGAACGGATGGACGAAGAGGGGATCGTCACGATGGTCAGGCCACCGGCGAACTGGAAGCCGGGCGACAGGATCCGCATCGGCGAGGGGCCGTTCGAGGGACTGGAGGCGATCTTTCTGGAGGAACTGCCCGACCGCGACCGGGTGGTTCTTCTTCTTGACGCGATCTCCTCCTTCCGGGTGACGCTCGACAAGGAGATGATCGAGCGGTAGCCGGCGCCCCAGGCATTACGGATTCCTAATGAGAGGCGGCCTGCCTTGCTGACCCGTCGGAAGGAACGAGGAGCGAACCCGGGGAAAATACCGAGCGTATTTCCCCCTCCTCCCCGGATTGCCTGTGCTCTGGCTGTTCTTCTGTCCCTTCTCCTTGCCACCCCGGTTCCCGCGGCCGATCTTTTCCTTACCGAAGAACCGGAAGTCTACGCGGCGATCGAGAAGCTGAACGCGCTGGGCTACCTTCCCGGCCATCTCGCCAATACCCGGCCCTACTCTCTGGGGGCGGTCCGGGCGGCGACGCACACCGCGCAGCGCTTTGCATCCCCCGGCGGGTTCGAAGGGGAGCTTCTCCGGTGGCTCGCCTCGTACGTCGCCCCGAAGGAGATGGGACGCGTGACGGCGGCGGGCGCGTTCTCGGACGTGCGGTTCACTTCCGCCAACAACGAGGGGATCCCCACGCCGGACGGGTGGTCGGGGCGGGCGTCCCTCTCCATCCGGCAGGAGACGACCCCTCTGGTGAACGGCCAGCTGCGCTATACGTACTTTCGCGGCGAAGGAGGGGACGAAGGGAACCGCCTGCTCGATACCTATCTCGAGGTCGGATACCGGTTTTTCGCCGTCCAGGCCGGGAAACTCTCCACCTGGTACGGTCCCGGCCGCAATGGCGCCCTCGTCTTCACCAACAACGCCGCCCCGTATCCCGGAGTCCGGGTTCACAACCCGGAACCGATCCCGATGCCGGGCTGGTTCCGTTTCCTCGGAAACGTCCAGTACGATTTCTTCGTCGCCCGGATGGAGAAGAAAGAGCGGTTCTCCCGTTCGATCCTCGTGGGGACGCGGCTCGCCGCGCGTCCGGCCGAAGGGCTCGAGTTCGGGTTCTCCCGGGCGCTCCATTACGGCGGGGACGGGCGGAGCAACGATCTCTCCGAGTTTTTCACGGAAACCTTCAGGAACAACGAGTCGTCTGGCCGGAGCAACCCGCTCAGTGCGTTCGACATCACCCTGACGCTCCCCTTCGCGTTCCAGCCCGTGCAGGTCTACTGGGAGCGCGGCGTAGCCGACAACAGCGACCTCGGCCGCATGTTCGTCCCCTGGTCCGACGTCGGGGCAAACATCCTCGGTCTCTATTTCCCCCGGGTACTGCGCTTCTCCCGACTCGACCTTCGCATCGAGTACGCGGATACCTATAGCGGCGACGCCAAGGACGACAACGGGTATGACCATCCGGCCTACCCTCATCAGTACCGGGGGCGGATCCTCGGGCACCCGATGGGAGGGAGCGCGAGGGACTGGTTCGTCGAATCCCGATACTCTCTGTCCCCGGACTCGTTCGCCGGGGTTTCCTACGAACGAGTGCTGCACGACGGCGGCGACCGCATGGGAGAGCGACGGGAGGTCGTCTCCGCGGGGCTCATCGGCCGGCTTTCGAAGTCCTGGCGCGCGGAGGCGCGCGCCTCCTGGGAGCGGGTGACCGGCGAGGGGGGCGTCCCCGGCCGTGGCGGGACCGACGTCGCCGCCTGGGTCGCGCTCTCCTGGCAGACGGACATGCTGGTTCCCCCGGACGAGGAGGAGGTCCCCCTGCGAGAGATCCAGGGGATTGCCCAGTGATGTTCCGCTCGGGTCGGCAACAGACCCTTCCTTTCGAACTGCCGGAAATTCTCCTTTTCCGCCTGCGCCGCGAAACAATTTGGAATATCTCTTGAATGCGGTAACGAATGGATTGAAAATGTGGTAACAATTGAATCGAAAATGGGGCGCGCGGAGGGACAGACGGAAATCCGTGTGAAGGGGGGAAAGGCTCATGAAGGGGAAGGGACTCGCCGTATTGTCGATCCTGCTTTTCCTTTGCAGTCCATCCCTTTCCCAGGAGCTCTCGCCGGTACAGCCCGACTCTCCCATCCAGCCATCCCCTGCAGGGGTCGGCCCGACCTATCCTCCCTCTTCCGGGTTCCCGCTTCCCCCCGGGATGCAGCAGAAGTTGAAGAGGGCGCCGGAAAAACAGATTACCTCCGAAAAGCCTGAGGTCGTTCCGACGCCGCCTCCTGCGCCGGAACCCCCTTCCGAGTTCGAGCAGTTCGTTTCCGGGAAGGTCGAGATCTCGGAAACCCAGTTCCAGGCGCTCAGCATCTACCGGGGAATATCCTTTTCTCCCTTCTATCTGCCTCCTCCCGACGGAAAGATCTCCGTTCCGGTCCGGATCGTGCGACCGGAGAGGGAAGAGCACGGAGCGATTCCCGTACCCCCGGGGGAGATATCGTTCGGGTTTATTACGGGCCCTCCCGACGTCATCGCGGAGGCGTTCCGGCTCCTCGGGATTTCAAGCCGATATGCGATCCTCACGGAACTGAAGCAGTTCGGGCACGAATTCTTCCGGGCGCCACCGGATACATTCGCCCCCGTGGAAACGGTCCCGGTGGGACCGGACTACGTGGTGGGCCCGGGGGACGAGATCCGGATAGCGGTGTGGGGGAAGATCGATGGGCAGTTCACCCTCGAAGTCGACCGGGACGGGAAGATAAGTATCCCGAAGGTCGGAACGGTAGGGGTCGCCGGTCTCACGTTTCGAGACCTCAAGGAGGTGGTGCACCGGGAGTTCTCGAAGTATTACACCGGGTTCGAGATGAACATCAGCTTCGACGCCCTTCGGACGATCAACGTGTTCATCGTCGGGAACGCGAGGCAGCCGGGCGCCTACAGCATTTCCGCCCTTTCCACGCTCGTCAATGCCCTCTTCGTGTCGGGGGGGCCCAGCAAGGCGGGATCGATGCGGGATATCCAGGTGAAGCGGAGCGGCGAGACGATCGTCCATTTCGACCTGTACGATTTCCTGCTGAACGGGGACAAGACGAAGGATATCCGGTTGATGGCGGAAGATGTGATTCTGATCCCCCCGGTCGGCCCGGTTGCCGCCGTCGCGGGCAGCGTGAACAATCCGGGACTATACGAACTCAAGGACGAGACAAGCGTTATCTCGCTGGTTGAGATGGCAGGAGGGCTGACCCCCGTGGCGTTCGGAGGACGGGTCCGGATCGAACGGATCGTGGATGGCTCCCGTCAGGCCGTCTTTGAATCCGACATGGAAAAAGCGAGAGCGTTGGGAGTTCCCGTCCGATCCGGCGACCTCCTCCGGATCTACCCCGTCGTTCCCGACAAGAGATTCGTCAGGGTGTCGGGAGCCGTGCAGCGGGAGGGAGATTACGGATTCACCCCGGGGATGACGGTGAAGGACCTCGTCTCCCTCGCCGGCGGGCTCAAATATTTTGCCTACCGGAAGGAGGCTGAGTTGACGCGCGTCGACGTGACGGATGCCGGCCCCCGGACGGAGAAATTCACGGTCGACCTGGAAAAGGCCCTGGAGGATTCGGAGACCAACCTTCCCCTTCAGGAAAATGACTACCTGTTCATCCGCACGGTGCCGGAGTGGAAGCTCTACCAGACGGTGACCGTCTCGGGCGAGGTGAAATATCCCGGTACCTACACGATCCAGAAGGGGGAGAAGCTCTCCTCCCTGATCGAGAGGGCCGGCGGGTTCACGGATCGTGCGTTCCTCAAAGGGGCCGTTTTCACAAGAGAAAGAGTGAGAGAACTGCAGCAGACCCAGATAGACGAGATGGTCGACCGGCTGGAGAGGGAACTCGCGGGAAGGGCTGCTCTGGGGGTGTCCGTGGCGATCAACCCGGAGGAAGCCCGGATCAAGGAGATCGAGATCCGGCAAATGAATGTATTCCTGGAAAAACTTAAATCGGCCCGGGCCAATGGGAGGATGGTGGTCTCCATCGCCGACCCGGTCACGTTGAAGGGTTCGCTGTACGACATCGAACTGGAGGAAGGCGACATGCTCACCATCCCCGCAAACCCGCAGAGCATCCAGGTGGCCGGCAGCGTCTTCAACCAGACCGCCTTCGTCTTCGACCCGGAGAAGAGCATGCGGAACTACGTCGAGCTTGCCGGGGGGTATACGGAGAACGCGGACAAGAAGAGGGTTTACATCTTGAAGGTCGACGGGACAGCCACGAGGCCTGGAAAAGGGCTGCTCGCAAGCATCTCGTGGAACAGAGGGGCAAGCCGATGGGAGTATGGGGCTCGGGACCTGGACCCCGGGGACACGATCGTCGTCCCGGAAAAACTGGAACGCATCGCCTGGCTGCGCGAAATCAAGGACATCACGCAGATCCTCTACCAGATAGCCGTGACTGCCGGAGTTGTCATTGTCGCTTTTTAGGGGCGTCCTGCTCCTCTCCGGCCTGGTTCTCTTTACCTCGATGGCCGGGGCAGAAGTTCACGTGCCGGTCGGGGACGCGCGCGAGGTGTACGAGCTTCTCGACCGCCTCGATGCCGAGGGGGCGATCAGGAGCGGCCTGCTTTCCACGAGGCCGGTCAGCCGGAAGGAGGTCTTAAGACTGATCCGGGAGGCAGAGGAAAGCAAGGAAGCGGAAAGGCCCGAGATTAGGAGTCTGATCGACGGTCTTCGGGAGCGTTTCGATGATGAATCCGGGGAAGTTTCCTACCTGAAACCGGTGAGCCGGATCTCGGCGAAATATCTCTTCACGGACTCGCCCCTCCAGGTCCTCGACTACAACAACGACGGGGATATTTACCGGGAGGGGTCAAACTTCCGCCTCAAGGCGAACACCCGGGGGCGGCTGTCCTTTTTCTCCTATTCCGTTACCCCCGAGGGCCGGATTTCCGGGGGGGACAAGGTTCTCACCGCCAGGGAGGCGTACGTCACCCTCGACCTCTGGAAACTGGAGATCATGGCCGGGAGGGAACCGATGTGGTGGGGGCCGGGGCGGCACGGGTCCCTGCTTCTCTCGAACAACATGGAGCCGCTGACAATGCTGCGGTTAACGAACCCGCAGCCGGCACTGCTCCCCTGGATCTTCCGATACCTCGGTCCGTTCCGGTTCGTCTTTTTTGTCAGCCGGCTCGAGGACGACCGAAAGGACGTGCCGGAACCGATCTTTTGGGGACTGCGGGTGAATTTCCGACCGCACCCGTTCGCGGAGATCGGCATGGAGCGAACGGCGATATTCGGGGGGGAGGGAAGAAGCGATTCCCTGTCCACTTTCTTTAAGACCTTTACCGGACAGAGGGAGACGCCAGAGGGCACACCGGAAGGAAATCAGCTGGTCTCTTTCGATGGGAAATTCCATCTCCCGTTCCCCATCCAGCCCGTAACCCTGTACACCCAGATAGGGGCCGAGGACCAGTCCCGCCCGGGAGTTCCCTCCCGTTGGGCATACATCATCGGGGTCTACCTGCCGAGGATCCATAAGATTCAGGCTCTGGATTTTCGCGCGGAGTTTGCCAACAACCACCAGCCCAGAATCGCTAATTTCTGGTACAACCATGTCGTCTACACCCAGGGGTACACCTACAAGGGAAGGGTGATCGGCCACCACATGGGGACCGACTCCCGGGATCTTTTCATCGAGTTGACCTACCGACTTCCCGTGTATGATTCGAGGATAACCGTTCATTACGACTGGGAAGAGCATAACCTCTCCGGCGATATCCGGGAGGAAAAGGACGAATTCGGGATCCGTTGGCGAAGAAACATATCGAAAGGCTTGGACGCCGAGATTGCGTATTTCTACGGAGGAATTGAAAATCCGGGGAATTCCCCTCGGCCAAGCGAAACGATCCATCAATGGGAGGTTTGGGCCACTTACCGGTTTTGACCCAAGCTTTGCTTTTTACGGGGAGAGCGGTGGAGGACAGCAAGGCTCGTCAAGATGAGAAGATCGATCTGCTGGATTTGCTGATCGTTCTGGTGAAACGGAAGAAATTGATACTCGGAGTCACGTTCGGGGCTGCCGCTGTCTCCATTGTGATTTCCCTTCTTCTCCCCAAGATATACCGGGCCGAAACCCGGATTTTGCCGCCCCAGCAGACCGGATCGAGCATGATCAGCCAGGTCCTCGGGCAATTGGGGGGGGTATCGGGGCTGGTCGGGGCCGCCGCGGGTCTTAAAAACCCCAACGAACTGTACACCGGAATGCTCCAGTCCAGGACGGTCCTCGACCGGATCGTCGACCGCTTCGGTCTCATGAAATTGTACGATGCGGAGTATCGGGAAGACGCCAGGGAGGAACTCCTCGATTCCATCGAGGCTGAGAGCGACAGGAAGAGCGGTATCATCACGGTCTCCGTGGAAGCCAAGGATCCCGAGCGGGCCGCCGCCATGGCGAACGCCTTCGTGGATGAACTCCGGGACCTGACCGGAACCCTGGCAGTGACCGAGGCCGCGCAGAGAAGGCTTTTCTTCGAGGAACAGCTGAAAGAGGCGAAGGTCGCGCTTGCCCGGTCAGAGGAAGGGATCAGGAAATTCCAGGAGCGGACCGGTGCTCTCCAGATCGACGCCCAGGCGAAGGCGGCCATCGAGGGAATCGCGACCCTTCGGGCGCAGATCGCCGCACGCGAGGTCCAGTTGAAGGTCCTCAAGACCTACGCCACGCTGCAGAACCCGGACCTCCAGAAAGTGGAAGAGGAGGTTCGGGGACTTAAAAAAGAACTCGCCAAGCTGGAGGGGTCTGGGGGCAAGGGATTCGACCCGCTCATGCCGACGGGGCGGATGCCTGCTGTCGGGACGGAGTATTACCGGAATCTCCGGGAAGTCAAATATTACGAAACCCTGTTCGAGTTGCTGGCGAAGCAGTATGAACTGGCCAAGATCGATGAGGCCCGTGACGCCGCCGTCATCCAGGTGATCGATCCGGCTGTGCCGCCGGAGAGGAAAGTAAAACCGAAAAGGAAAGTTATCGTGATCCTATCGACTACAGGGGCCTTCGTCCTCTCGATAATTCTTTGCTTTTTACTGGAATCAGCGGAGAAATCCCCCCCCGGAGGGGGAAGAATGGAAAAGTGGGACACGCTCAAGCGTACGTTGCGCTAAGCTGTTCTCCCGCACCTTATCCCTCCACGGCCGATGAGAGAAAAATTATGGGAAATCTTAACGGGTAATCAGCTTGCAAGGAACTCGCTCTGGATGTTCATGGGGTTCGGGGTCCGATTCGTCACGCAGTTCTTCTACTTCATTCTTGTTGCCCGTACCCTGGGAGTTACCGGTTACGGGACCTTCGTCGGGGTAGTGTCCCTGGTTGCCATATTTGTGCCCTTCTCGTCTCTGGGGACGGGAAACCTTCTTGTCAAGAACGTCTCGAGAGAAGCGGATTCCTTTCGCATTTATTGGGGAAACGCCCTGGCTGTGACGTGCCTTTTCTCCGCTGCGCTCTTCCTGCTTGTCCTGATTTTGTCTCGCTACATTCTTCCGTCCGCAATCCCGATCCTGCTGGTGGTGATGGTTTGCATTTCCGATCTATTCTTTGCGGCGATCCTGAACCTCTCCGGACAGGTGTTCCAGGCCTTCGAGGATTTGAAGGGCACCGCCAAGCTGTACATCCTGATCAGTGTTTCCCGTCTGACGGCCGCCGTGTTTCTGAGCTCCATTTTCGTCGATCCTTCGCCCGTCGAATGGGGGGCTTTGTACCTTATAAGCACCGCTTTTTCCGGCACCTTAAGCTTTGTTGTTGTCATGAGGAATTTCGGCTTGCCTCACTTGAAATTCATCCGGGACCGCGCGGAGATCCGGGAAGGGTTCCATTTTTCCCTGACCTTGTCCTCCCAGTCCGTCTACAACGATATCGACAAAACCATGCTGGTCCGTATGCATAGCCTGGATTCCGCCGGGATCTACGCCGCTGCGTACCGGCTCTGTGACGCGGCGTTCATGCCGGTGAGCGCTGTGCTCTATGCCGCATACGCCCGCTTTTTTCAGCATGGGGAAAAGGGAGTGCGGGGTTCCTTCGGGTTTACGAGAAAGATCGTCCCGATCGTCGGTTTGTACAGCATTCTCGCCGGCGGCTTGCTTTTTCTGCTTGCCCCGTACGTTCCCAGATTGTTGGGGGTAAAGTACACCGATACGGTCGAGGCCTTGCGATGGCTCTCCTTGCTCCCTTTTCTGAAATCGCTTCACTATTTCGGAGCCGACACCCTGACGGGAGCGGGTTTCCAGGAGGTGAGAAGCTACGTCCAGATGGGAGTCGCGGTGTTCAACGTCGGCCTGAACCTTGTTCTCATTCCCATTTACGCCTGGCGGGGAGCGGCCTGGGCGAGCATCGCCACCGATGCCCTGTTGGCTGTTTCAATCTGGTGCGTCGTATACTTCTATATGAGAAAATCCGAATAGCCTCCTTGATGTAACAATAAGAGGTTTACGATTTCGATGACCGGGAATTCCTTGCGCGTCCTTGCCTGGCCGGCGTTCCATACCAAGGCGGGGAACCCATACAACTGGCAGCTATACACACATCTGCAGCAGCAGGGAGTATATGTGGAGGAGTACTCCTTCGTAAAACTCCTTTCGGGGACCTACCATATTTTTCACGTTCACTGGCCGGAGTGGCAGATTAGCCAGCAAAGCTTTTTGATTTCGCTATTACGGTTCATTCGTTTCATGATCATGCTGGAATTGGCCCGGGCGAAGGGGATCCGGATCGTCTGGACGGTCCACAATGTTGGTCTCCATGAAAATTACCACCCGAAGTTGGGAAAATATTTCTACCGGACGTTCGTCTCCCGGGTGGATGGCTACATAAGCCTGAGCCAAGCGAATGTGAAGTCGATCGTGGACCGTTTTCCTCTCCTTTGCAATCGGCCCCACGTCGTGACTCCCCACGGAGATTATCGGGCGGTTTATCCGAACGAGGTAACGAAGGAAGCGGCACGATCCCGACTCGGGATATCGAGGCATGCTGGTGTCGCGCTTTATTTCGGAAGCATCAGGGTCTACAAGAACGTTACTCTGCTGATCGGACAATTTCGAAGGCTGGAAAATCCGGATTTCCTCCTGCTTGTTGTGGGAGCGCCGGCGACCCAAAAATTGGAAGAAGAGATCGTAGAGGCATCCGGAGGAGACGGGAGAATCCGGTTGACGTTGGAATTCGTAAAGAATGAGGATGTCCAGCTGTACTTCAACGCCGCCGATTTCGTGGTATTACCTTTTCTGGACAATTGGAATTCCGGTAGCGCGATCCTCGCTCTCTCGTTCAACCGGCCCGTGCTGGTTCCAGCGGTCGGGTCCATCACCGAGTTACAGGAGCTGGTCGGCCCGGAATGGGTGAAGACCTTTCAGGGAACGTTGTCGCCGGAGATTCTGAATCAGGGATTTCTGTGGACGGCCGGCATCGGGAAGATCCAGGAAGCTCCCCTTGAAGGTTTACGCTGGGAAAGGATTGCTGAGAAGACGAAGGAGTTCTTTGAATTGCTGGGGGAACGGTGAGGTGAGGTCCCGGATGAATACTGCCACTTACGGGCCCTGGGGAAAAATCTTTTACAAGTACTCCGAGATCCGATTGGACTGGCTGGTCTGGGTTCTCATGTTCCTTGCCACGGTGGACTACCGGTTCCGTCTCTTGAAAGGGATGCCAAGCTTTACGGTGACCGAGGTCTGTTCCTACGCGGCTGCGCTTCTGCTTATCGGGGTCATTTCCCTTGGCGATACCCCATGGACGGTATATACGCGGGATCTCTATTCGGAGAACAGGCAGGTACTGCGGTATTTCGCCTGGGTCCTGGTTGCATGTGTTGTCGGCGTGGCACGATCGAAGGATATCGTTCCCGTTGTCAAGGACCTCTTTCCCGCATTCGTTCTATACGTATTGATCGTAAGCACTGTCAGGACCAGTGATCAGATTCGCCGGGTGCTGATTGCATTCCTTGCCGGAGTCGGCGTAAATGCCGTGCTGGGCGTCTTCCAGGTTATGACCAACGGGTTCTACATCGGGGAAATGCACGAGATCACCTTGCTGAAGACGGACCAGTACGGAAACATCGTCGACCATTTGGCGATGGGTTTCATGGCGCATTCGAACGGATTATCTTTGATCCTCCTCCCTGCGATCCTTCTGATCACGGCGGCTTTACGATTCAACTACTTTCGTTCAAGATCGATGAACGGGGTCCTGCTCATCCTTCTGTTCCTGACGGGGTTCGATTTATACAATACTTACGCGAAGGGCGCGATGGGGTGGACTGCAATCGGGGTCCTGTTGTTGCTTGTTGCGCCCCGTATCCGGTCGCGGTGGCGTTTCCCGGTCGGTGTGGGAGTCCTGATCCTGGGGGGCGGGTCTTTCATCGCGATCAGCATCTGGCTTTTCTTTCATTACAGCGAGACATTCGGGACTACGCTGGGAAGGATCGAACTATGGAACGCCGGGGTCATGGCTCTGTTGAGCGATCCATGGGTATTCCTGTTCGGAAGCGGTTTCGCGGAAATAAAGGATTACACCTTCTCGCTGTTTGCCTACCCTCTTGACCATGCGCATAACGGGTTCCTGAACCAGGCGATTAACTACGGGGTCCCGGCGATGATCCTTTTCCTCATTATAGTTTTTTCGAACATGAGAAATCTTGCCCGCGGAGGTGGGGAGGAAGGTCGAAATCCAATCATCTACTTCCTGTTCGCTCTCCACGTGGCTTTCTTCGGGGAGTACTTTTTCGAGCCTGCCCAGCAGGGGGTCAGTTTGCAGTCGATGACGTTCGCGATGTTTGCGATTACTACTATCCTATTGCGTGGGGAGGAGGAGACCCTGGAATAGAATTTTCCTCGGAATCGATTCGGGAGATTCTATGGCGGGCAAAACAGAAATGAACAGATACTACCCTTCGCTTCGACGGAGAATCCAGGATGCCCTGTTTCGGACGGAAGTCGGTCGAAGGATTCTTGTAGGCAGGGGGCTGGAGGTACCGAATGTTTCGTGGGGTAACAGAACGCTGAAGTCGACAAAGGAATGGCAAAACGCGCTCGAACATGTGGAACGCCTGGGACTTCCGCCGCACCGTGAACCGACAAAGAACTGGGACAGTCTCGCCGCGCTTGCCTGTATCCTGAAGAGAACGACGAAAGAAGCAAGAATCCTGGATGCCGGAGCGGAGCTATACTCCGTTATACTGCCATGGCTTTGCCTCTACGGGTACAGGGACCTTCACGGTATCAACATCGTTTTCGATTCGGTTATCCAGCGGGGACCGATCATATATGAATACGGAGATGTAACGAAAACGCGGTTCGATGAATGTTCCTTCGATGCCGTCACATGCCTCAGCGTCATCGAGCACGGCGTGGACGCGGAAAGGTTTTTCCCGGAGATGCACCGCATCCTCAAGCCGGGAGGTGTTTTGATCATCTCCGTGGACTACTTTGAAACACCCATTGATACAAGCGGGAGGGAAGCGTACGGAGTGCCCGTCCACATATATACCAGGGAGCAAATCACCCGGATGACAGACATCGCGGCGGGTGTCGGACTGAAATTAATTGGGCCGCTGGATTTGCATGCCGACGAGAAGGTCATCCGCTGGGAGAAGATGGAACTGGAATATACATATCTTTTATTCGTTATGGAAAAGTTCACCGGATCTTTTCATAACGAAAACGTTGACCCAGAGAAGGACAATTAGGTAACAAAGATTCCAGTTGGATTGCATGCCGGGGATTGAAGAAAATCGGGTGTCGTAAACTTTTTAAATTTTAGGAGAAATATCTGTGGGCCGAAGGAGGGATATCAGGAACGGTTTATCGAAAATACCGATTATCAGCAGGATGATCGATCCTCTCTCGAATATAATAAAGCTTGTGGAAATTCTGTTCTCCCCAAATCGAAAATTTTTAACGCATTATCCCCCCGGCCATTATCACTCCCCGATTCCGGATTTGCATACTGTCCTTTCTGCTCGGGAGGTCATCTTTGACCAGTCGGTGAAAGATATCCCCGCTGTCGATTTGAACGAGCAACGACAGGTGGAACTGTTGGAACTTTTTTCCAAATATTATAAAGAAGGTCTCCCCTTCCCTGAGAGACCGGAAGAAGGGATGAGGTACTATTTTGAGAACAATTTCTTCAGCTACGGAGATGCCATCATTTTATATGCATTCCTCCGTCATTTTCGGCCCGGGAGGGTGATCGAGGTCGGGTCGGGCTTTACTTCGGCA
>JBFKGZ010000048.1:0-19333 GCA_041633075.1 Candidatus Deferrimicrobiaceae bacterium
CATAGGGAATAAGGGTATAGGGGACGGGCTTGGTGGATCCCGCCCCCATCGAAATGATGTCAATCCGTAATCGGGTAGAACCGCAGTTGCGCCAGCCGGAGACCGAAATTGTCGTAGTCCCAGAAGAAGCCGAAATACGGATCCTCGAAGAGTCCCACACGTTCGAGTCTCCCATCCTCATCCACATCCGCCAGGATCGTTGTCAACTTCTTGGTGACTTTATCGAAGGAAGATTTTTTCCCGCGGCGCCAAACTTCAACCGTTTCCGTGGAGCAGATGTACTCGGGATCGACCTCGACGGTATCTGGGTTGTCCTGCTGCATGCACGTGGTGATCTCTGCATGGCCACCCGGCTTCCCGAGTCCCCTGACGAAGACCTCATATTCCTGGAACGTCGGGTCGTTGAGTTCGCATTCAATGTCGCTCGAGGGGCAATGGAAGGGATTGGCGGGCAATTGGAAGATCGCACCGTCCCCATCGCATGCGTTCCCGTCGAGAACCGCAAAATCCTCACCCTCCGTCAGGAAGATCTTGTTCCTCTTGTCCAACGACGTCGTGGGGGTCCAAGTATGCGGTGTATCATCGTTGTAGTTCAGCAGGACGAAAATGGTGTGCCTGTTGCTGCCCGTCAAATCGTCTCCCGGGCAATTATCTTTCCCGAGGATGTTCAGATTGTAATGCGAGCCCGAGGGGGCATTGTTCCCCTTCATGCCTTTTCCTGCAAATGAGGGAGCTGCCATAAAAGCGACCAGAACTACCGCGATGGATCCATAAAAGGTTTTTCTCATCCTTCCCTCCCTGAGTATTTCTAGTAACAATTTCAAACCCTGACCCCATCAACGGATGGGGCAAAATCTTTGGCAATTACCCCCTTTCCTGAGGAATGAACATCGATTTCTTTTCCCTAAGTGGGAGCAAGCAGCATGCCATCCTAAAACCCGCTTTATATCAATAGGTTACAAAGTCAGAGCCAATTTCATCCAACGAAATTCAGAAGAATATCTACATTTCTCCCTCGCAAGATTTCTGTTTTGTAACAATCTTTTTCATTTTATTCCTCAGGTTCTCTCCCGTTTCGTGGGGGGAGTGATCATCTCCCGGTGGTCACTGAGAAGGAATATGTTTCCCCCACGCCGCTGTTCAGGAAACGAGAATGGAGAAGGCAGTGGGCCTTCCGGCGGTGCCCCTTTTTTTTTGTCGGGTGATCAATCCAGAACGATGTGAGGGTTCACGCGACGCGGTCCCTGATTACGGGAACCCGATGAAATACGGGAAACGGGGATACTTCGGGTGGGAGGTCGCCCCGCTGGCGCTCGAGGGACATGTGTGCGGTTGGAACGCCGATCCGCCGGCGTCCTTCCGGGTGCTGGACGCATCCTTGACCATCGGGGGCAACTTCAATTCGTCAGGATGCGGGCGACAACGACCGATTATTCTCCCCCACTCATCTCATCCAATATCGATTTTTCCTGCTCGTTCGTTAACCAACCCTTCTCCCGGAAGATCGTCCCGAGAAGGCGGTGCGGTCTTCCGGATACGTTGTCGTCTACCTGCTCCGCTAGGGCTTGTTGGATCTGTTCTCTCGTCACGAACTTTCGATGGTACGCGATGCTCCCAAAGCGAACATATTCAAACACCGGGTTTATCTTCTGATCGTCTTTCCCCATGCGCCCTCCTTCGATTTCCTGAATTGACCTGCGCCACCGGATCGGTCTCCCCCTATCTTAATGTAAAAACCCTCCCGGAGTCTGCATCGAAAGATAGGGAAGGCGTTGGCGGGCCGACGACCTTCGGTCACGGACCTTGTCAAAGGTTCGTCGTTTCTTCCATTCTCCCTGCGGGAGAGGAATCCACAGGGAGCCGGACGAATCCAAAGGAGCAGGGGGATCACTTCCAGGAGGCGTGGGGTCGACGTGTTCCGGTTGCCGCATTATCGGATAACCTGCGGGATTATCGTTATTTCTGCCTTGGTGGCGGTCGTCTCCTCCGTTGCCGCCACCACCGGAGCGAAGACAGGGGAATCGTTTCGCATTGAGGGCGTCTCCTTTTCCCGGACCTACGCGGAAGGAGGATTCTCGCTGCGCCTCCACAACGCCGCCCTGCTCCGCTACAAGATTTTCTTCCGGGGATATGTCGTCGGGCTTTACCTTCCGGAGGATACGGACCCGTCCGCCGCGCTGAGCGAGGTGCCGAAGCGTCTGGAATTCTATTACTTCTGGGAGATCCCCGGTCCGGAGTTCGGCAAGGCGGGGGAGCGGATCCTCGCTCGCAATGTCGATGAGCCGACGATGGCTGCGCTCCGGGGCCGTCTCGACCGGATCAACAGCGCCTACCGGGACGTGAAACCCGGGGACCGCTACGCCCTCACCTACCGCCCCGGAAAGGGGACCGAGCTTTCCCTCAATGGGGCGCCCCTGCTCCTCGTGGAGGGGGCCGACTTCGCCGCCGCCTACTTCTCGATCTGGTTGGGGGAGAAGCCGATCGACGACGACCTGAAGAAGGAACTTCTCCGGAAGGGTTAGCAAACCGGCGCGTCAGAAAGGAATGGGGAATTGATCCATGTCCTGTTGGCCATGGTTGGCATGACGATGCTGATGGGAGGGTGCGGCGCCTCTCTGCCGCCTCTTGCAACCGTGGCCCACGTCGATATCCCCCGCTTCATGGGCGACTGGTACGTAATCGCCAACATCCCGACCTGGCTCGAGGAGGGGGCACACAACGCCGTCGAATCGTACCGTCTCGACACGGACGGGACGATCGCCACCACGTTCACTTTTCATAAGGGGGATTTCAACGGTCCGCGGAAAACCTACACCCCGCGGGGCTTCGTCCGCGACACTTCGTCCAATGCCGTGTGGGGAATGCAGTTTATCTGGCCATTTAAAGCAGAATATCTAATCCTCTACCTGAATGAGGAGTACACGCAGACCGTCATCGGTCGCAACAAGCGCGACTACGTCTGGATCATGGCCCGCACTCCCGACATCCCCGAACCGGACTATCGGCGGATCGTGGAACGGCTGGCCGCGGTCGGCTACGACACCAAGCGGATCCGGCGGGTCCCGCAGCGATGGCCGTGACCCGGAGGGCGGAACCAAGGTTCGTAAAAACCGGATGTTGGCAGGTCGGCGACCGTCGCGGCGGGACGTAACGCTTTCGTCTAGCGGTTTGCGAAGCGGTTCCCTTGTTTCAGGACGTCGGCGGCCGCCCAGCCGGAGAGCGCGGCACCCTCTACGCGCGGGCCCGCAAAGGCATCTCCGGCAAGAACCAACGGCGGCGACTCCATCAACATCAGGAAGGGGCTTTCCTCGACACGAACGGGTTTGCTGTAGCGCCAGCCGTGGACCTGGAATTCCGTCACAGCCGATCCCAGCCAGACGTTTGCGGCTTGAAGCAGCTCCCGCCCGCAATCCTTTCGGTCGCGATCCCAGTGCGCCAAGCTGAAGGCGGCAGTCGCGTGAATGGTGACCGCCGGCGCGGCGGAGACGCCTTTCCTCTGATTGTCGGCAATCCAGGCGATGGGGCCTTCTGCCGGCGCCAGCCCGCCGGGCGGCGGAATTCGCGCGGGGCCATCGAGCACCGCCATGACGGCGAGGCAGCGTTCGTATTCGATGGTATCGAGGCGTGCTTTTTTCTCCGGTGGCAGCGCACTCCCCCCGGCCTCCAGGATGGCCAGCGATTGCGGCACCGGCGGGGTCAGCAAGGCGGCACGTGCACAGAATGTTTCCCCGCTCTCCAGCTGTGCGGCCCAACCCGCCGGATCTCGGCGAAGCAGCACAATCCGCTTTGCGAGGAGAACATCGACATTGCGGGCGAGATGCCCGGCAACCGCGTTCATTGCCGGTTTGCCACGCCAGCGGACATGGTGTTCGGGCCGCTCGTCGGAACGCCCATACCATTCCTCGACCACGCCGACTTTCCGCCATTGATCCATGGCGGCGGCAAACCGGGGATCCCTCGCGGTCATGAACTGCGCCCCGTGATCAAAGGTCGCCTCTCCCATTCGGCGACTGGCAAGACGTCCACCCGGACCACGGCCTTTGTCGATGACAAGCACATTGTGACCCGTCTGCTTCAGCTCGGATGCGGCGGCCAGTCCCGCCATCCCCGCGCCAACGATCAAGATGTCGTTTTGGTGCAGGAAGTCCTGCATGGCACCCTCTTGCCGCATCAACGGTATCGGCTTTCCAGACGGTCCAGGAACTGTTGTGCCTCCTGCATGATCTGTTGCCGCCGCGCAGAAGCCATCCGCGCAAGCGTCCGGTAGGGCATGCCCATCCGCGGGTTGGACTTGAGTCGCGTTTCGTTGACGATCAAAAAGTACCAATACAGGTAATTGAATGGGCAGGCTTGGGGCCCCTGCTTGATCTTCGGATCGTAGGTGCAGCGATGGCAATAGTCCGACATGCGATCGATATATGCACCGGAGGCGGCATAGGGTTTCGAGCCCAGCAAACCTCCATCCGCGTGCAGCGCCATGCCATGCGTATTCGGCAGTTCCACCCATTCGAACGCATCGGCGTATGCCAAGAGATACCATTCCTCCACCTGGGCGGGCGCGACGCCGGCCAGCAGGGCGAAATTCCCCGTGATCATCAGCCGCTGAATGTGGTGTGCGTATGCGTTGCGGCGGGTGGCCTCGATGGTTTCCCGCATGCAAAACATGTTCGTCTCTCCTGTCCAATAAACATCCGGGAGCGGGCGGTCCGCCTCGAAAAAATTGGTCTTTGCGTAAGCCGGCATCTGTGTCCAATAGATGCCGCGCATGTACTCGCGCCACCCTAAAATCTGCCGGAGGAACCCCTCCACGGCATGCAGTGGCGCCGAGTTTTTCTTGTGAGCGTCGAGCGCTGCTTCGCACACCTCTCTTGCCTCCAGCAACCCGATGTTGATGTACGGCGACAGAACCGAATGAAAGAGAAAATCTCCGCCGGTCTTCATGGCATCCTGATAATCCCCAAACCGGGGCAGACAGCTTTTGATGAAGTGCCGCAGCGCTGCCAGCGCGTCTTTCCGGGTGACGCCCCAGCCGAAGGACGCCAAATCACCGAAGTGATCGGCAAACCGTTCCCCTGCAAGCGCCATGACGTCGCGTGTTATGGCGTCCGGATCGAAGGTCCGGCGGGAGGGTACCTTGATGTTTTTTGGCAATGCCATGCGGTTCCTGGCGTCATAGTTCCACCGGCCGCCCTCGGGTTTGTCGCCTTTCATGAGCCAGCCCGTCTTGCGGCGCATCCGACGGTAGAAGAATTCCATTCGAAAGCTCTTGCGTTCTTTTGCCCAGTCCGCAAACTCGGCTCGCGAGCAAAGGAACCGGTCATCCTCACGAATCTCGACCGGCGTACGGAATGCATTCTCCCAGGTCTTCATCATTTCCCACACCCGGTATTCCCCGGGCTCGGTCACAACGATCCGGTCCACCCGGTGGCGTGAGAGCGCCCGACCCAGTTCGCCCGTGAACGAGCCCGAATTGCCTTCCTCGTCAAGCCGGACGTAGTCCACGTCGATGCCTTCGGCGCGAAGCGATTCCGCAAAATGGCGCATTGCCGAGAGCACCAGAACGATCTTTTGCTTGTGATGTCGCACGTAGGTCGTTTCCTCCTGCACCTCGACCATCAACACGACATCGCGGGCGTGATCGATGTCACGCAGTGCGCTGAGGGAGCGACTGAGCTGATCGCCCAAGACGGGCCTGAGTGTCTTCATCCGGCTTGCCCTGTCCCCCCTGCTCACCCGGGCCGTTTCTACAGCAGAAGGATGATGAGAGACAAGACAAGGAGCGAGAAGGCAGGCAAGGATTTCTTCAGGGGATCCCGCACCTTGATATGCATCGACACGGCACCCAGCATCAGGACCGCGATGCCGATTGCCGCAGGCTTTGTGACGGACGGAACCCAGATTCCCACGAGCAGGAGGATCGCAAGGGTGACCTTGAAAAACCCGACCACTCCCATGAACCAGGCGGGAAGACCGTAGGCGGCGAACTCCTCCTTCATGTTCTTGGCGTCTCCGCCGCGCCAATCGGTCGGCTTCCCGGCGCGCAGCAGCCAGACATTCAGGAGGGCCAACGCGATTACGATCCGACTCACGAGTACGATCGGTTCCATTTGAGGTGCTCCTCTCGACAAGGCAACCAGGCGCTCACCGCTACCGAAGAGTTGCGTAACCGGATGCCGCGATAATCGCGAATGGAAATTGCGGGGTGCGATGGTTCGACCGTCGCCATTATAGCATCGGGTTCGCATCAGCAATACCGGAAGGGATGCCGGGCGAACGATCTGTCCTTGCGTTCCCGCGCAGCGAGGTCATCGTCAGGTCCCGTCGGCTTCGGGAACCGTTCCCGGAACCGGCGGCATCTGTTACGTAGTCCCGGTCCGTTCCAGGGGCCGGGCATCCATCCGGGGTTACGGAGAGGCCAATGGGAATTCTTAGAGCGAAAGCGGCGGAGACGCCCCTCGTGGAACTGCGTGCGTTGACGAAGAACTACCCCGAGGGCGGAGGCGATCGGGTCGTGTTCCAAAAATTATCCGCCGAAATCCGCCGGGGCGAAACGGTGGCCCTCCTCGGCCGCAGCGGCTCCGGGAAATCAACCCTTTTGAACCTCATCGGAGGCATCGACCTCCCCACCGCCGGCGAGGTGCTGCTCGACGGGACGAACCTGACACGCCTGTCGGAGCAGGAGCGGACCCTGTTCCGGCGCCGCCGCATCGGCCTCGTCTTCCAGTCGTTCAACCTCATCCCCACCCTGACGGTGATGGAAAACCTGCTTCTTCCGCTGGAGCTGATCGGCAGGACCGGCAGGCCGGCGCGCGCGGCAGCGATGGAGCTGCTCGGGCGGGTCGGACTCGTCGACCGGGGCAAGGCATACCCGGACCGCCTTTCGGGCGGGGAACAACAGCGGGTCGCGGTGGCCCGCGCGGTAATCCACGATCCGGACCTCCTCCTGGCGGACGAGCCGACGGGCAGCCTGGACGCGGAGACTGGGATGCGGGTCCTCGAGCTGCTCCTCGAGCTCGTGCGGAACGAGAGAAGGACGATGGTCATCGTGACGCACAGCGATGTCGTGGCTCGCGTCACGGACCGGGTGCTCGTCCTCCAAGGCGGTCACCTCGTGGACGAGATCTCCCCCGGGGGGGCGCCGTCGTGATCCTCCGGCTCGCCGGATTGCGCTGCCTTTCCCGGCATCCCCTGCAGCTGGTATTCGGTCTTGTGGGTGTCGCCCTCGGAGTGGCGGTGGTCTTCTCGATCGATCTCGCCAACGAGAGCGCCCGGCGCGCCTTCCGGATTTCCTCGCAGACCGTAGCGGGGAAAGCGACCCACCGGATCGTCGGGGGTCCTTCCGGGCTTGCGGAGTCGTTGTACGCAACGCTCAGGCGCCGCGGGGTGGCGCGGACGATCGCCCCGGTCGTCGAAGGGTACGCCCGGGTGCCCGCGCGCCCCGGGATGACCCTGCACATCCTGGGGGTCGACCCGTTCGCCGAGGCGCCGTTCCGTAACTACACTGCGGGGACGTCGGCGGGCGCCGACATCCCCCGCCTCCTGACACACCCCGGAACGGTGCTCCTCCTCGAGGACACGGCGAAGCAAATGGGGATCTCGCCGGGAGAAACTCTCCCGCTTCGGGTCGGCCTCGAAACCACGCACGTCACGCTGGCAGGTTTCCTCCGGCCGGGAAACGAAGTAACACGCCAGGCGCTTGCGACGACCGCCGTGGCGGACATCTCGACGGCCCAGGAACTTCTCGGCAAGGTTGGGCGGTTGTCCGGGATCGACCTCCTGGTTCCGGGGGGGACCGAGGGGGAGGAGGCCCTCTCCCGGATCCGGGAGATCCTTCCCCCGGAAGCGGAGATCTTCCCCGCCGGCGCGCGAGGCAGCGCCCTGGAACAGATGACCCGGGCCTTTTCCCTGAACCTGAGCGCCCTGAGCTTGCTTGCCCTCGTGGTCGGCATGTTCCTCGTCTACAACACGATGATTTTCTCGGTTCTGCAGCGCCGGCAACTCATCGGGACGCTGCGGGCGCTTGGCGTAACGAGGGGGGAGGTGTTCGTGCAGATCCTCTCCGAGGCAGCGGTTCTCGGAGTGGCGGGGACGGTCCTGGGGCTTCCCCTCGGTTTCCTCCTCGGCAAGTTCCTCCTCGGGATGGTTACCCGCTCCATCGGGGATCTGTATTTCGCCCTCTCCGTCCGGGAGGTTACGGTGACGTATGCAACTCTCTTCAAGGCGGTGGGGCTGGGAACCTTTGGCGCGGTGGCGGCGTCCCTGTGGCCCGCCCACGAGGCGACCTCCACCCCGCCTCGGGACGTGATGCGCCGCTCCGCCATCGAGACGGGGGTCCGGAAGATCCTCCCGGCGCTCTCGGCGGCGGGAGCGGGCCTGATTTTCCTGGGCGCCGGGGTGCAGCTGGTTCCCTCCCGGAGCATCCCTCTTTCCTTCGGCGGGCTGTTCTCCATCGTGGGGGGGTACGCGCTCCTTGTGCCGGGGGCAACCACTCTCCTGGTCCGGGGAGTCCAGCCGGCCCTCGCCTTCGGGTTCGGAACGCAGGGAAAAATGGCGGCCCGGAGCATCCCGGCATCGATCAGCCGCACGGGCGTTGCCGCCGCAGCCCTCGTGGTCGCCGTGGCCACCACCGTGGGAATCGGGATCATGATCGACAGCTTCCGCCGGACGGTTTCCGACTGGCTCGACCACTCCCTGCGGTCGGACATTTACGTCTCCTTCGCCGAAGGCCGCAGGGGTCTGGACCGGACGCACCTCCCGCCGGACCTGCTCGAGGAGATCTCCTCCGCCCCGGGGATCCGCCAGGTCGCCCTCGTCAGCCGGCGGACCCTCGAGTCCCTTTCGGGATTCACCGAGTTGTTCGTGATGCGGATCCCCCGGGATAGCCTGGACGCCTTCCGCTTCCGGGAGGGAAACGCCGGAGACGCCTGGGAGGCGCTTAGGACCGGCTCCGTCATCGTTTCGGATCCGTACGCGTACCGCAACGAAGTGAAAAAGGGAGACACGGTGCGCCTGCGCACCGATCGGGGAGAGCGGGAGTTCCCCGTGGCGGGCGTCTACTACGACTACAGCTCGGACCAGGGGCTGGTGGGAATCCTCGGGGAAACGTACGACCGGTATTGGGACGACCGGGGCGTGGATTCGATCGGGATCCGTCTCTCGCCCGGAATCAAGGCCGACGACGCAATCGGCCGGATCCGCGAGATCGCGGGCGACCGGCCGGTCCAGATCCGCTCCAACAGGTCCCTCAGAGAGGCGTCGCTTAAGGTCTTCGACCGGACCTTCGCGGTCACTAACGTCCTGCGCTCCCTCACCATACTGATCGCTTTCGTCGGGGTCCTGAATGCGCTGATGGCGATCCAGATGGAGCGCGGCCGGGAGCACGCGGTCTTGCGGGCCATCGGTCTCACCCCCCGGCAGACGTGGGGACTGGTCGCAGGGGCGTCCGCCGTGATCGGAATGGCCGCGGGGATTCTCTCCGTCCCCCTCGGGACGGCGCAGGCGCTGGTGCTCATCCAATTCATCAACCGACGCTCCTTCGGTTGGACGATGCAGACCGTCGTTGACCCGTGGATCCTGCTCCAGGCCATTGCCCTGGCGTTGGCCGCCGCCTTTCTCGCCGGGCTCTACCCTGCGAGCCGGCTGGCGCGCTCCTCTCCCTCGCGGGCGCTGCAGGAGGAGTAAGTGTCGCGGCGCCTTCCCCTTGCCCTGGCCTCGCTTTGCGCGGCTGCGCTTCTCGCCTCCGGCGCCTTCCTTCGGTGCGCCCCGGCGACACCCCCCGCGTCCTCCCTCCCGCCGGCGTCGGTGACCGTGCTGCTCGGAGGGGAAGATCCGGCAGGGTTTGCCCGCGCGGAAATCCCCCGCGACTTCCGGTTCCCGGACGACCACGGCCCGCACCCGGAGTTCCGCCACGAGTGGTGGTACTTCACCGGCAACCTGCGCGCGCCCGGGGGGAGGCGCTTCGGATACCAGCTCACCTTCTTCCGCTTCGCCCTGTCCCCCGCCACTCCCGACCGGATCTCGCGGTGGGCGGCGAACCAGGCGTACATGGCCCACTTCGCCGTCACCGACGCGGAAAGGAGCAGGTTCCATCACTTCGAACGGACCGGCCGCGGCGCTCTCGGCCTGGCCGGGGCGACCGCCCGACCGTTCCGGGTGTGGCTCGACGACTGGTCGGCGGAAGCGGAAGAGGCGTCCCCCCTGCCGATCCGGCTGCGGGCCCGGGAAGGGAAGGTGTCGGTAGACCTCCTCCTCAACACCGCGAGGCCGATCGTGCTCCAGGGGGACCGGGGCTTAAGCCGGAAGGGAGCCTCCCCGGGGAACGCATCGTACTACTACTCGATGACCCGCCTTTCGACCCGCGGGAGCGTGCAGGTCGAAAAGGGAACGTTTCCGGTGGAGGGGAATTCCTGGCTGGACCGCGAGTGGGGAACCAGCTCCCTCGAGAAGGGGCAGGTCGGCTGGGACTGGTTCGCCCTGCAGCTTTCGGACGGAAGGGACCTGATGTTCTATCGGCTCCGCCGCGAGGACGGCGGGACCGACCCGTATAGCGCCGGAACGCTGGTTCTCCCGGACGGCTCCTTCCGCCGGCTTTCCTCGGCCGACGTGCGGATCGAGATCCTTGCGTTCTGGAAGAGCCCGGAGAGTGGTGCGCGATATCCGTCCCGCTGGCGCCTGCTTTTTCCCTCCGAGGAGCTGGAACTGGAAGTCGTCCCCCGCGTCGCGAACCAGGAACTGCGGACCACCGTCCGGTATTGGGAAGGGGCCGTCGAGGTGCGGGGAACTTCCCGCGGGGGACCGGTCGAGGGGGAAGGATACGTCGAACTCACGGGGTACGGGGAGACGGACGGGCGCTGACCGGGCTTGTCGCTGCCGCACCCGGCATCTCGTTAAACCCCCTTCAGGCGTTACGCTCGGGTGACGATCCCCAGGTATCCGTCAACCGACAGCATGTCGCCGGTGCGGATCCGGTGGACGGCGTCGGGAATCCCGGTAACGCAGGGAATCCCGTACTCCCTCGCGATGATCGCCCCGTGGATCAGCATCCCGCCCCGCCGCTCGACGACCCCCCCGGCCAACGGGATCGCGAACGTCATGTTCGGATCCACCGCATCGCAGACCAGGATCTCCCCGGCACGAAAGTCGAACAGGTCGGCGGTCTTGCGGACGACCCGGGCAGGTCCCTGTGCGAAGCCCGGACCCGCGGGGTGGCCCACGAGCTGCCTGTCCCTTTGGAGAAAGGAGGCAGATTCCATCACGGGGGGATCTCCCCCTCCGGGAGGAGCCGACGGGTCGTTCAGCGTTTCGATCGTACCCGCATGCCCGATGCGACCGGCACCTTCCCGTCCCCTGCCCGAAGCCCTGCGGCTTTGCTCCTCAACCACCCGGGCAAGAGCTACTTGCAGGCGGCCGAGAAAGATGTTGTCGTCGTCCCTGAGCCGGTAACAGTCCCGGGCCAGGCCCAAGAGCTCCGCCGCAAAGTCCCGGGCCTCCCCGTCGAACCGCGAGAAGAACCGGTCGCGCAGCGCCGCACTATCTGCGGCGCTCCCGCCGGGGGCCCCCAGCGGACGCCGGGACATTTCCAGGAGAAGGGAAAGGATCCCTTTTCGCCCGGCCTCGCTCCCCTCGGATCCGAAAACGTCCCCATACTCCTGGAACAGACGCCCGAGCCGGCTCTCGAAACCCGCGTCGCCTCTCCCGTCGCGGGCCACACGGTCCGCGAGGAGCCGGTCGGTGCGCAGGCGCTGCGCCAGCTCATGTAGCAGAGCATTCCGCTCGAGGGAAAGCATGCCCGTCCCGGAGAGCAGCCGGGTGAATTCGAAAGGGTCCTCGGGAGCGACCGCGTCGTTGTAGAATTGGCCGAAGAGGCGCGCGCCGTGCGCCAGGGGGATGAACTCGTTCTTGTAGATCCCCTCCCAATTGCGCACCGCCGCCTCGCGTCGCCGGACCTCTTCCTCCAGCTCCCCGTCGTCCAGGGCCGGCAGGTCGACGGAAGCCAGGGCCTCGGCCTCCCGGGCCATTGCGGGAAGGAGTTCCCCCTCGACCCGGGTCCGTAAGGTTTTCAGGTTGGCGAAGCTGCGCTTGAGGCTCAAGTACCAGGACCTGTCGTCACTGCCGTCCGGCGTCGACCGGGTCGTGACGGGGCGGGACTGGAGGACGTGAAGCACCTCGTTCCCGAAGCACCACTCCACATCCTGGGGGGAGCCGAAGAACGCCTCCGCCCCGAGGGCGAGCTGAAACACGGCACACGCCTCGTCGTCCGAGATCGGAGGATGGCCGGACAGGTCCGGGGGAAGGCTGGACAGGACGGTCCCGGCAGGTCCGGGTTCCACCCGTTTCTCCCGGACCGGGGCATGGTGGGCGATCACCCTTCCCGTGCGGCGGCAAAGGATCCACCGGTCCGGCTCCACCGTGCCATCGACCAGACCTTCGTTCAGCCCCCAGACCGACTCCACAACGGCCTGGGCCGGGTCGGATGGACTCACCCCGAACACGACCCCCGATCGTTTCGCGGGGATCATCTCCTGGACGAGGACCGCCATCGCACTCCCCGTCGGCGTCAGCCGCAACTCCTTCCGGTAAAGAAGCGCCCGGTCCGACCACAGGGAAGCGAAGACGCGTCGCACGTTGTCCAGCACGGCGGCCGGTCCCTTGACGTTCAGAAACGATTCGTGCAATCCGGCGAACGAGGCCGTCACCCCGTCTTCCCCCGGGGCCGAGGAGCGCACCGCGACCGGACGGTCCCCGAACACCGAACGCACCCCTTCGCGCAGTTCCGTGTCCAGGTCGACCGGCCACGCGGTACGGTCAAAGAGCGTGCGGATCCGAAGCGCCGCGTCCCAGATCTCCTCCCACCGCATGTCCTCGAAGCGCTTGCGCCCGAGTTCCCTTGCGATTGCACCGCGCAGCCCCCCCGACTCGACGAACCGGCGGTACGCCTCGGTCGTCACGCAAAGCGCCTTCGGTACCTTGAAGCCGGCTGTTCCAAGACGTGCCAGCGCCAGGGTTTTGCCCCCGACAAGGGCGCGGTCCTCCCCCACCGCCTTGCTGATGGGCAGAAGTACCTTCACCGGCGGACGTGGAGCTCCGAAACGGACTGGAAGCGGCTGACGACGTAGAAGGCTTCGACCTCGACGCGGAATATGGCGCAGTTCGGGGACCGGGCAAAAGAGGAAAGATAGGGGTGCTTCTCGAGGAACAGGGCGAGAGAGGATTCCCTCTCCTCCCCGGTTGCCTCACGGACAGATCCCAGGATCGTTGCCGCCGCGGCCTCGGCAAAATCCTCCTCACGGTTCGACCGGTTGTCGACGAGGAGGGATATCCGCGCGTTTTCCGACAAATTCGAGAATTTCCGGGTGGGACGGGGAGTGGCGAACACCAGGGTCGTAAGATCCGGTGCCGCGGCGAATGCGATCAAGCTCGTGTAGGGTTTCCCCCGGGTCTCCGTCGCAAGTACCGCCAGCCGCTGGGAGGACAGAAGTTCCCGGACGATCCGCTCCAGCGCAGGTGCGTCCTCCATTCAACCCCCTCCTTCGTTATTTTTCCGTGGGTCCTTCGAAGGAATATCCCTAATGGTTCTTTGCGTAAGCAACTCGAAAAAGCGCGTCCTCTCTCAGCCGGTGGTTGGGCAACTCGTTTGGCACGAAATAATCCTTCGTCATTGGTTGGTCTGTTTTTTTAACGTTATGCGTTCCTTGCCATACAATTTCGGATTGTTGATATTGTCGCGCACAAACGAAGACAAATCTTCTGTGGAGGTCGGCTTTCTGGGTAGCAAGCCATCTTCCAGACTCCAAATCCTAAGTACATTGCTGGATGATACGGATATTTTCAGGAATCCATAATCGCGTTCCGACGACCCGTGTTCTATCTCCTGGAAATTGAGGAATATGACGTTGTCGATAATGGTAATAAATGCGCGGGAACGACCGGTTTCCCCGCTTTTTGGTTCCTGTGATTCCATGTAATACTCGGTTTCGTTGAATGAAAATATGGATAATTTCCCGTTTTTCAACTCTTCCGGTTCTTCGATAATCCATACGCCGAGAAGTCGTTCATCCATTGGCGCGTTGTTGCTATCCCCCAAAGGAAATTTGCTTTGAAGAGGACAACCAAACAGAACGCAGGAGACAAGGATGACGGCAAGCCGGCAATAATGCCTCACGTTATCCATCGTGCCATCCTTCGGTCCCATTATTCTCTGGCGCAGCGAACAGTTGCTTGTACGGATGCCGTGATAATTGCTATGGGCTGTTGGCAGAATAGCATGGGGCTTGCCAATCTCCTCCATGAATGGAGGATATGCCGTGTCGAAGGATCGTCCCCTGCCTGGGCACGACTTGACCGAGGGAAGGAGTAAAGGGTTCGCCGTTCCTTCATTCCCGCGGCGTAATATCGCAGGGAACCCGCAGGGAATCGGCAATTGCGTTGAAGCTGGAAAACAGCTCCATGACTTCCTTCGCCTCGACGATCTCCTGGGTTGTCGCGCCGACCATCTGGGCCATCGTTTCATGCGCGAGGGAACAATACTCGCATCCGTTGACCAGGGAAACGGTCATGGCGATCAGCTCCTTCGTCTTCCGGTCGAGCGCTCTCTTCTCCAGCATGATGGTCTTTTCCCGTTTCCAGTTCAGCTCCAGCCATGCGGGATCAACCGCCGCCTGGGCCTTGAACAGATTCGGCACCATTCCGAACGCTTTCTTGATCTCCTGATATATTTCCTTCGTCTTCCCGACGGCATCTTCTTCGGATAACAGTCTGGTCATCTGCGCACCTCACTTGATCAGGTAGATACGTATCCCGTGGTTCCATTCGATCCCGGATCGGCGTCTGATCCCTTGCCGACAGGCTTAGCGGCGGTCCTTCGCACCCTCCCGCACCGCCCCGCCGCGGCGGTTTTCGCGCAAGACGTTATCGGCCGGGGCCTTCTGCGGCCTGCCCCGCTCGGCCGGTGCCGTCTTCTGCGGCCTGCCCCGCTCGGCAGGCACTACCTGCGGTCTGGCCTTCTCAGGCGGTGCCGTTCGCTGCGGCCTGCCCCTCTCGGCCGGTGCCGTCTTCTGCGGCCTTCCCCGCTCGGCAGGCATTACCTGCGGTCTGGCCTTCTCAGGCGGTGCCGTTCGCTGCGGCCTGCCTCTCTCGGCCGGTGCCTCTTTCCGCCTGCCCCTCTCCGCAGGCGCCTCCTGCGTACTGCCTCTCAGGGGCGGCGCCGCCTTCCGGCGCTCCCTCGCCCTCTCGTCGAAGGACCTCGGTTGATCGACTTTTCTAACCGCCAGCGAACGGGGCTTCGCCCGCGGCCGCAGGGCGGAACGGTCGGGGTCCCTGACCAGCGGACGGGATCTCCTCTGTTCCCTCACGTCGATCTTTCGGACCGCCGGCGGCGGACGCTTCGCCTCGGGGATCTGCCGTGCCACCGGCACGTAGCTTGCCTCGACGGGCTTGATCCGGGGATTTCCCACCACGACGTTCCGCCGCCGTGCAAAGTCTTCCCTCACATTCACCACCACGTTACGGTCGACGGGGGACGGCCGGCCCGTGACGAACGTCGTCTGGTGGACCACGGTGATGCTGTTGGTGACGTGGATGTTCCGGTACACCTGGGTCACCCGGAACCGGTCGATGTTCACGTTCCTGATATTCCTGCTGTACCGGCCGTAGTTGCCGCGCCCGTAGTAGACTTCTCTCGGGGCAAGGGGCACCCACGCCACGTGGTTTCCCGTCCGCACCCAGCCCACGTATCCCGGGGCCCAGAAAATATCTCCCCGGGCCGGGGGCACCCAGAGCCAGCCGATATGGGCGGCGAAGACCCAGCGGCCGTAATGGTAGGGAGCCCATCCCCAGGGCTCGTAGCCGACCCAGACGTAGTCTCCGCCCCTCCACACCCACCTTCCGTGCCGGTACGGAGCCCAGTCGCCGGTCACGACGACCGTGGGAGCCCAGACGTAGCCGTATTCCGGCACGTGTACCCAGCGGCCGTTTTCATCGAAGTCGCTGGCGTATACCCGGAGTTCCTCCGGCAGGCGCCGATAGCCCTCCCCGCGTAATAGAGCGATCCGGTCCTGTCTCTCGTTCCACTCCTGCCAGCGGTCGGGAGGGGGGAGCGGGGAAAGTTCCGCGTAGCCGTCCCACCCCAGGATCAGCATGCTGCGCGCGCGGACCCTCGTCGTTCCGCCCGCGTTCTCTGCCGTGACCGATCCCCGGAACACCAGGACGTCCGTCTCTCCGTTGGGGATGTCGACGCGGAAGATCGATTTCCCGAACGTGCGGATGGAGGCATCGGGGGTGTCGAACTGGAGGACGCTGCGCGTCCGGGCATTGTTCAGCACGTACGCACGCCCCTGGGGAAGATAGAACTGGAAGGAACTGCGACTTACCCGCAGAACCTGGAGAGCCGTGTTCCCGTCGAGCCGGACGTAGGCCCCGTTGTTCGTCTGGATCGCCGAGAGGCTCCCTTCGGGAACCCACAGTTCATCCCCCACGACAAGGGGCATGTTGACCGAGACGGGCGCCCATTCTCCCGTTTCGGCGATCTTCACCTGCACGTCGCCTACGGCGAGCCGCACCCGCATCTTCCCGAGAAGCTGCGCGCCGGAAACCGCCGGGACCAGCAGTAATGCTCCCACGATCGATGCCAGGGTGAAACCCTTCGCGAATGCTCTCATCCGATCCTCCAATCTCCGGTTCCTTGGTATACCCATACTTACCTTACGGATAGGAACCCCGATTTGTTCGAATGGTTTCCGGTACCGGCAAGGGGACATTCACGTATCGGGTGGAGAAGAACATCCACGGGAGCGGTCCCGACCGGAGGTAAGGGGGCAATTTGACATCAATTTCCCGTTTTTGTACGATATAAGTGTAACATGACCCGGTAACCTTTCGACGGTTTCCCAAGACAAGGAGAGAAGACGATGGAACCGAAGATCCTCGTCCCACTTGACGGATCTGCGCTGTCGGAGCGGGCGATCGAGCCGGGGGAGAAGATCGCGAAGGCATTCGGTTATGAAATGATCCTTTTCCGAGTTATCGATACTCCGTTGAAGACCAGCGTGGATGCCGAGCCGGAGGAAGAGAGACGGGCGGCCTCTGCCAGCATCGAGGATGCGACCACCTACCTGAAAGGAATTGCTTCGCGCATCGAGCGGAAAGGGAACAAGACCAGGATCGAGGTCGGCGCAGGGTATGCGCATTCCGCAATTCTCGCCCAGGCCGACAAAGAGGACGTGGAATTCATCATCATGAGCACGCACGGCCGCACGGGGCTTCCGCGGGCCCTGATGGGAAGCGTCGCGGAAAAGGTCGTGCACGCGACGGAGCGCCCGGTCATGCTCGTGAAGCCGGGGAAGATTCACAAGACCCGGACCGATGAAGAGAAAGCGATCCTGAGCGCACGCGGCTGAAGCCGTTTCCGTCTGCCCGGCCCTTCCCTGGGGTCGGGCTTTTCTTCCCTTTCCTCCGCCGGTGTGACCCGCTCCCCTGAAAACCGACTGGGCAGGGAAAAACGGGTCCGGCAAATGATCTTCGTCCGGCATGTTGGAAGGTAGGCAACCGTCGGGGTGGGACGTTACGTTCGACATGAGCGGCGGATCACGCCTTGCCGTGGGATGCCTGTTCGATGGAGGATGTAGCCCCGTTCAATGGCGACGAGTCTCAGAGGACGCAGGCGGTCAAAGGAAAACATCTATTGACATGAAATTTGCGTAGGCATATAGGTAACTATAGGTTTTACTTATCAAATAAACCAGCCCATTCAGTACCCGGCATTCGGCAACGTTCAATCAACCGTTTCCCTTTCGATAAAAGGGGGCTGGGATGTTTCTCTCCTTTTCCTCTCCAACTTTTTCGCTGCGCCAGTAGGTGCGACCGTACGTATAGAAAAGATAACGGTTTCCCGTGTCGCAAGGAGGTAAATGCAAGGGAGACGATTATATCAATCCACAACTGTCGTAACCGCTCTAATCATACCCGATCGGTGCCGGCACCGATACACCGGCACCGATAAGAAGGAGGGAGAAATGGACCCTGCATGTTCGGGCAGAAGGAACGAGTTTCCGGAAGAATTCGACCGTACGGCATGGCACACAACCCACTTGTCCCGGTTCGGCGTCGTTGTTGCCGTATCGGTTTGTGCTTTCCTGTTGGCGGCGCAATCCACCATGGCGGTGGATATTTCCTTTCGCAGTTTCAGCAAAGCGGCGGCTATTGGTCCCCCTGCAGAGGAATATGCCGCCAAATTGCAGGGCATTTCGACAACCGCTCTCGGCGAACCCGGACAGGTGAAATTCGTCAAGATCTCGCCCACTCCGGCGATTCCGGAGACGTTCAAAAAAAGCGTGGTGGCCGCAGTAGCCGCGGGAGGTCCCTTGGTAGGCGGGGCAGGTTTCGACGCTGCCTATGTCTCGGGGTCGACCCTCAACCCGGCATGGGGATTCCTCTACAACTCGGGTGTTCCTTTCGGCCCCAACTTCGATGAATTCATCGGTTTTCTCTATGGCAAGTCCATCGGCAACGGAACGGCGAGCGGTCTCGACCAACTCCAGCAAATACTCGACAAAAACGGCAAGAACATCGTGGCGGTTCCCATCGTCGGGAGCAGTCATCAGGGCTCCGGCTACTTCATGCTGCCGGTCGGCAATGCCGGATCGACGGCCGGCATCGGTTTGACAGGATTGTGCCAGCAGGACTGGACGTTCCGCTACCTGCCGCCCGCCCAGTACGTCCTGGATCGCGCTTGTGAAAACCTGGTCACGGCAGGCAAGATCCCGAAGAAGAACATCAAGTTCATAAGGGCAATCGCCGGGGGCGGGTCTCTTGTCAAGGCGGTAACCGATGGCAAGCTTCAGGCGTTCGAATTCGCGACCCCGCTCGACGACGTCTCCAGCCTTTTCGGACTTCCCGAAGGGAATCCCGGTACAGTGGGAACACGTTACCTGCACTACCCCGGCTGGCACCAGCCGTTCCTGATCACCTACATGATCATCAACAAGAACGTTTGGAACAAGTTGAGCCCGGCTCAGCAGACGCTTGTCATGAGCGTCGGTCGCGATCACGTCATTTCGTCGTATGGAGAAAACCTCAGGCAGCAAGGCGCAAAGCTGAAGCAGATCCTGACGGCCAACGATGGTGACAAGAATGACGGAAACGACCTGGTTTTGGTGCAGTGGCCCCCAAGCGATCTGGCGCTGCTTCGAGATGCCACCATTCAATTCCTGAACACCCGTATCGCCGACGAGAAACTCAGCGAACAAGACCGAAAGGACTACGGCAAGATCCTCGAATCGCTTCGGACGTATGTCAGCACCAACTACGGGTACTGGAAGGTACGCGAAGTACCCAACGA
>JBFKGZ010000049.1:0-19311 GCA_041633075.1 Candidatus Deferrimicrobiaceae bacterium
CAGATCCGCCAACCGCATCGATTCGGGCACGTAGACGGGTTTTTCGATGAACTGCTCCCAGTTTTCGCCCCCTCCCGGCCGAAAGAAGCTCCGGGAGGAGAGGATCCCCGCGATGTCCTCCCCGTTTTGGCTCAGCACGGGATACCTCGAGAAGCCGCTGTTCCCGACGGTGGCCGCCGCATCCGCGTACGCCATTCCCTTCCGCAGGAACACGGCCTCGGACCAGGGGGTCATCACCTCGTTCACCACCATCTCTCCGAATCGCAGGACCCCCTCGATCATCCTCTCCTCCGTCGAATCGATCGTGCCGTGTTCCGCCCCCTCCTCGATCACGTCGAGAATCCCCTCCTCCGATCCGAAACGAATGTCCATGAGAGCCTCGGGGACATACCCCTTCCCGAACAACCGTCTGCCGAGACGATCCAGAAGCCTCGCGGGAGCAGCTGCCCCGCGCAGCAAGTGCAAGGACGCCTTTCCTCCCCGCCGCAGCAATCGCTGCGGGTGGGACATCGCGCCCCGCGTGGAGAGGTTCTCCAGCCAGAAGAGCAAAAGCAGGAAGAAAAGGACCCACCCGGCAGCCGACGCGGCCCCCGCCCAACCCCGCAAGCGGCTGAAAAGGGAAAGGGCCGCCGCCCCCGCGCAAAGTCCCGCAAGAGCCTTGCAGGCCGACGCCGCAACCCAGAGGGAGAACGGGTGACGAATCCGGGGTTCGCGGATGGCGGCGTGCAGATCCTGGGCTACTCGTTCTCCGGCCGATGCGTCTTCCGCCAGTCCTTCCTCGCCGACAATGAGTAGGGAGGAACGAAGCGCGGTCACCGCAGCTCCCGCTGCAGCCAGCAGTATCGCTGTCAGCGCCCAGCCCATGGGGGTCCACATAGTACCAATATATCCGATATGATAAAATTGTGCGCCGGGGTTTCCGATGAAAAACGTCGCATATGTCTACCATCCGGACTATCTGCTCCATGCCCCCCCTTTCGAGCATCCGGAATCCCCGGACCGCCTGAACGCGATCAACACGCATCTTGAGGAGGTCGGACTTTTCAATACGCTGATGCCGGTTACCCCGGACTATCCGGACAACGGCGATATCCTCCGCGTACACGATCCCGACTATCTGCGGAAGCTCGAGCTTGCCTGCCGCCGGGGGGATCTCACTCTCGACGCCGAGGACACGTACCTGAACAAGAACTCCTACCTGATCGCCCTCCTTTCGGCAGCGGGGGCCATCGCGGGGGCGGATGCCGTCGCTACGGGGAAGGCGGACCGGGCATTCTGCGCCGTGCGCCCGCCGGGGCATCACGCCGCACGCGCCAAGGGAATGGGGTTCTGTCTCCTGAACAACGCGGCGATCGCCGTCCGATCCCTTCAGGCATTGCACGGGGTCTCCCGGGTGATGATCATCGACTGGGACGTCCACCACGGGAACGGCACGCAGAGCATCTTCTGGGAGGACCCGTCGGTGTTCTTCTTCAGCATCCACGAGAACCCCGCGTTCCTGTACCCCGGAACGGGACGGCGGTGGGAGACAGGAAACGGGGCAGGAGAAGGTACGACCCTCAACGCCCCGATGGCGCCCGGCGCGGGGGACGACGAGTACCGGCTGGTCTTCGAGCAGCTGCTCGCTCCGGCAGCGGAAAGGTTCCGCCCCGAGTTCCTTGTCCTGTCCGCCGGTTTCGACCCGCATTGCGACGACCCGCTGGCCGACATGCAGCTCACGGACGAGGGATTTCGTTTCCTTTCGGAGTTCGTCGTCGCGCTGGCGAACCAGTACTGCGGAGGGAAGATCGTCTCGGTTCTCGAGGGCGGTTATGAACGGGAGTCCCTTGCGCGCTGCACCGAAATCCACATCCGGGAACTCCAGAAGAACTGACCCCGGCGATACGGAGGAGTGTTCCATGTTCGTAACCCGAAGGATGCAACGCAACGTCGTCACGATTTCCCCGTCCGCTTCCCTGCAAGATGCCCGCCGCCTGATGCGCGAACATACTGTTCGCCAGCTTCCGGTTACCGGTGAGGACAACAAGCTCGTCGGTGTCGTGTCGGACCGGGATATCCGGGAGGCGATGCTTCCGGTGGGGCTCCTCTTCGGCTCTTCGGAGAAGGAGATGGAGAATATGCTGGCGAGCACCCCCGTGGAGAAGGTCATGACCCGTAAGGTGGTCACCGCGACGGTCAACGATTCCCTCGAGGATGCGATCACCTTGCTGCACGATTTCCGGGTCAACTCTCTCCCCGTGCTGGACGACAAGGGCGGCGTGGCGGGGATCATCACGAGAACGGATGTCCTCAAGGCGTTCATCGAGGCGCTGGGGGTGGGGGAGATCAGCAGCAGGCTGGAAGTCGTGGTCCCCGACGTCCCGGGCGCGCTGGCCGGGATCACGGCGATCATCAAGACCTTCCATGTGAACATCACGAGCATTCTCACCACCGGCCACACCGAGCCGGACAAGCGGGCCGTCTTCTTCCGTATCGCCACCCTAAACGTGGGGCCGATCCGGAAGGCTCTCGAGGAGGCAGGGTACGAGATCCTCGACCCCGGGGACTTCCTTCCGTGAAAGCGATGCTGTTGCGGGAGAGAGGGCCGATCGAAACCTCTCCCCTCCTCATGGCGGATCTTCCGAACCCGTCACCCGGGGCCGGAGAGATCCGGGTGAGGATTTCCGCGTGCGGGATCTGCCGGACGGACCTGCACGTCATCGAGGGAGATCTGCCCCCCCTCCGGTCCCCCGTAATTCCGGGCCATCAGATCGTAGGTACGGTGGACGTTTGCGGGGACGGGGCGTCCCGGTTTTCCCGCGGAAGCCGTGTCGGAATCGCGTGGCTTGCGCGAACCTGCGGGGAATGCCACTACTGCGCCGCGGGCAGGGAAAACCTGTGCGACCGCCCGTGGTTCACGGGGTATCACCGCGACGGCGGATTCGCCGAGTACGCGGTCGTGCCCGAGGCGTTCGCCTATCCCCTCCCTTCCGCCTTCCGGGATGCCGAGGCGGCCCCGCTTTTGTGCGCGGGGATCATCGGGTTCCGCGCCCTGCGGAGAGCCGACCTGCCCCGCGGGGGAACGCTGGCGATTTACGGCTTCGGGTCGTCCGCCCACATCGTGATCCAGCTCGCGCTGCACAGGGGTTGTTCCGTCTTCGTCTGTACACGCGGTAAGGAGCACCGGGAACTGGCGAAACGGATGGGCGCGTTATGGGCGGGAGAGAACCCGGAGGAAATGCCGGCGCACACCGATTCGGCCATTCTGTTCGCCCCGGCGGGGGAACTGGTTCCGCGGGCGCTGAAGTACCTGAAAAAGGGGGGAACCCTGTCGCTCGCAGGGATCCACATGAGCGACGTCCCCTCGATGAAGTACGAAGAGTGCCTGTTCCACGAGAAGAACGTCCGAAGCGTCACTGCCAATACGCGTCAGGACGGAGAAGACCTGCTCCGGGAGGCAGCGGAGATCCCCCTCCACCCGAAGGTCATCCTCTTCCCCCTCGAGGAGGCCAACCGGGCCCTCCAGCTGCTCAAGGCGGATAAACTCCAGGGATCGGGCGTGCTGCAAATTTCCAGAAGCTGAAATCCTTGCGGCACGGGGATGGAAATCACGGAACAGGTATAGTTCCTCACTTAAACAAGAGATTGAGATGACATTCCTGAGCGAGAAACGGATTACGGCATACGCAAGAATCATCATCTTAGCCTATCTCCTGGTATGGGGGTTCTGGATCTTTACCGGATCGGGACTGCTTGACCGAACGGGAAAACCCATCGGGGCGGATTTTTTGGTCTTCTGGACAGCGTCCTCGATGGCACGAACCGGAGATCCTGCCTCCGTCTACGACTTTCCGGAATTCTACAAGGCAGAACAAACCATTGCAAATTACCCCAACCCATGGGTGTACCCGCCCACATATCTGTTGATGGTGCTTCCTCTGTCTCTCGTACCGTACCTCCCCTCTTTTATTGTATGGATAGTATCAACATGCTGCCTTTTTCTTTTTGTTGTAAGGCGTATTGCTCCCCATCCAACTACTCCCTGGCTTGCGTTGGCCTACCCCGGATCCTTCCAAAACATCGTCCATGGCCAAAACGGCTTTTTGTCAACAGCATTATTAGGTGGCGGGCTCCTTTTACTCGAACATTTCCCTTTGACGGCGGGAATCCTGTTCGGGCTGCTTAGTTATAAACCTCATTTCGCCCTATTCGTACCTGTCGCGCTGGCCGCGGGGAAATATTGGAAAGCGCTCGCCGCAATGTTCGTATCGTCAGTGTGTTTTATATTGCTGAGCGGTATTGCCTTCGGCTGGAGAACCTGGGTAGCTTTCTACAATAATATCTCTTTGCCGATAACGATCCTCCTGCAAGAAAAATCTCTTTGGATAAAAATGCCAACAACGTTTGCATCATTTCTCTTGGCTGGATTCAACCTCTCCCTGGCAGGTGCATTGCATGGAATCGTCATGTTCGGAGCAGTAATGATTGTGGCCTGGCTCTGGTATCGAGAAGCGGATCTTTCTATCAGGGGTTCGGCATTAATAGCAGGAATCCTGTTATTTACACCATATGCATATTATTACGATCTCTCCCTCCTGGCTTTGCCAATAGCTTGGTTAGGATGGGAATGTTTTCGCGGGGGTTGGAAACTCACGGAAAAAAGCATCTTGATTGGTACATGGCTATTACCGATTATTGCACCTGCCGTTGCAATGGCATTCGGTCTCCAGATATCTCCTATACTTATTGCCTTTCTGTTATTTGTCGCTCTACGGCAATCCCATAAGAACAAATCATTAATAACTCCCTGAAATCATTATTCCATAACGAACAGAGCCAAAGAGAGAGTCCCTCTTCCCCTACCCCTTCCCCTCCTTTGTCAGGATCCCTTCCGCGACGAGGGTGCCGTTGAGCGCGGCTCCGACGATCCCCCGGGATTTCCCCACGCCGTCCCCGGCCACGAAGAGGTTCGGAACATTCGTCTCGAGATAGCTGTCCGTGTCGTATTTCGTGTCGTAGAACTTGATCTCCGGCACGTATACCGTCGTGGAAGGGTGCGCCACCCCCGGGATGACGCGCGCGAGAAGAAGCAGGCTCTCCCTCAGGTTGTCGACGATGCGCCCGGGATAGGCATAGGAGATGTCCCCCGGCGTCACGCCCGGCCCCAGGGGAAGGGTCGGGATCATCTTGTCGTAGCCGAGAGCGGCCGAGTGGAACGTCTCGGCCTTGGAGCGTCTCCCTTCCGTCAGATCCCCCCACCGCTGGACGACGAGGCTGTCTCCGCCGCCCCAGAAGTTGGCGAACTCCATCACCTTCCGCCCCATCTCCGTCGTATCCTGGACCGGTTCGGTCATCGAGACGGTATTGAGAATCGCGAAATTGCTGTTCGGCATCTTTTTCTTCTTCAGCGCGTCCCCGTTCACCAGCCGGTATCCGTTCCTCATTTCGACCCGTACCCTTCCGCCCGGGTTGGTGCAGAAGGTCCGTGTGCGGTCGCCGTGGGTCGGGGTGACGAAAAGGAACTTGGGGTCGTACAGGACCTGCGTAATCTCTTCGTACACGGCGCGGGCCACCTCGACCCGGCACCCGATGTCGATGGCCCCGTACCGGGTTCTTGCGCCGATCCCGCGGGCGACCTCCCGGAACCAGTAGGCACCCTCCCTGCCCGGGGCCGCCAGTACATACCGGGAGAGGAATTCCCCCTTCGTACTTTGCACGAGGAACGGACCATCGTCGCGCAGCCGGATGTCCATGACTCGCGTCCGGAGCGAGAAGACGACCCCTTTTCCGGCGAAGGAATCGGTCATCCGGGAGACGACGCGGTGGGCAAGATCGGTCCCCATGTGCCTCTGTTTCGCGGGAAGGAGAGTGATGTCCCAAAGCCCCTTGGCGGTCCTGTGCCGTACCCAGGAGACCCGGTCCAGCCACCCGCTGATCCGCAAGGCGTCCACCCCATAAAGGGTGCGGTCGGCCCCGTGCGCAAGAAACACCTCGTCGATCCCGGCGATTCGCTCTTCGGCCTCGGCTTCCGAGATGCCCAACTCCGAAAGATCGAGACCGATGTGCGGAGAAAGGTTCAGTTTGCCGTCGGTCATCGCTCCGGCCCCGCCGGTGCGGCCCTTCTCCTCCAGTACGAGCACGCGCAGCTTCCCGGCCAGCGCACGCGCGGCAAAAAGTCCGGCGGGCCCCGCCCCGACGATAACGACATCCCAGATGGCGTCGCGGTCAGCGGCCAAAGGGTTCCTCCGCCCGCGTAATGCGCGGCCCGGCGGAGATCCGGAACGGAAAAGGAGAGAAGCCGCGGCGCTTGAGGACCTCCTCCATCGCTTCCCGGTCTCCCGGCTCGCGGAGCAGACCGAACATCATCCCTCCCCCGCCGGCGCCGCAAAGCTTCGCCCCGGAGACCCGCGTGCGGAATTCGGGCGAGGAAAACAGTCCGTCCACCGCCCGCAGGGAGATGCCCTGCGCGAGCGTCCTGCGGATCGCCCACTCCCGCGCGACGGCCCGCCCGGTCCTGTCGATCTCCCCCGCGGACAAGGCCTCCCACGCCTCTCGCGCGGCCTGCCCGATTTTGCGGAACCTCCGGAGGGCCTCGGGGTTCCCGTCGATCGCCCCCCGGATCATCCGCCAGTTCAGCCCTGCGGAGAAGTGGGACTTCCCCGTGCTCGCGATGAATCCGTGTGCGGCGAGCTTCCGCCCTGCCGGGCTCTTCGGGGCGATCCTCTCTGCCTCCGTCCGTCCCGGCAGATAGCGGATACCCTGGATCCCGCCGCGCAGGGCGGCGATGTGGTCCTGGGATCCGGTGAGGTTCCTAAGATGAGCGGCCTCGATCTCCATCGCCTCCCGCGCGATCTCCCTCCAGCCCTTCCGCACTCCCAGGTGGCAGTTCATGGCCAGCATGGTGGCCACCAGAAGTGCGGAGGACGCCCCCATCCCGGAACCGACGGGGGACTCGTTCCGGAACCTGAGCTCGATCCCGGTCTGCGGGGGGAAGCTCCGCAGGGCCGCGGCGACCAGTCCTAACGCCCCTCTGGTCGAAAAGCCGTGCGTGTCAAGGGCTTTCGCCCGGTGGGAGAAGTTATCGGAAACCAGGCGGGAGGGCCCCCGAACGGGACGGATCGAGACGATGCTCGCGACGCAGATCGCCGCGTTGACGGTCATCGCCCCCGGAACGAGAAGATAGAGCGGAAAGATGTCGAGCGTTCCCCCCGCAAGGTCGACCCGGTTGGGCACCTCCACCTGGATTCGAGGGTTTCCTCCCCGGCGTTTCGATCCGGCCATGTCTCCCTTTCGGCGCGATGCGTCGTTCAGGTCTTATCTTACACGGCGGCGGAAGAAGGGAAAGGCGTCATTTCTTCCTTTACGTCCCGACGCGCCCACCTGTATAAGAAAGAAAAACGCTCGATCCGCCCATCTTCGGAAAGGAGGCTTCCGATGCCGCGCGTCAAGATCCGCTGGTTCGGCCACTCCGGCTTTTCCCTCCAGGACCCTTCCGGCAAGACCGTCCTGGTCGACCCGTGGTTCCAGGGGAACCCGACCGCTCCCTCGGGGCCGGAGGACGTGAGGAAAGCGGAGTTCCTGCTCCTCACGCATGACCACTTCGATCACGCGGCCGACGCCGCCACGCTCGCCCGCCAGACCGGAGCCCTCGTGGTCGGGATTTTCGAGCTGATCGGCGACCTGAAGGCGAAGGGGGTCCCCGAGTCCCAGCTTCTGCACGGCGGGATCGGAATGAACGTGGGCGGCACGGTAGTTCTCGACGGCTTTTCGATCACCATGACGGAGGCGAGACACTCCTGCACGCTCGGCGCACCCGTGGGTTACGTCATCCAGACCCCCTCGGGCCTGACCGTTTACCACGCGGGGGACACCGGCATCTTCGCCGGCATGGCGCTTCTCGGCGAACTCTATCCCATCGACGTGGCACTCCTGCCGATCGGTTCGGTGTTCACGATGGATTACCGGCAGGCGACAAAGGCGGCGGAACTGCTCAAGGCGAAGACGGTCATCCCGATGCACTTCGGAACGTTTCCGATTTTGGAACCGAACGCGGACCGGTTCGTCGCGGAGATGAAGAAAACCGCCCCGGGAACGCGGGTGGTCGTCCTCGGGCCGGGGGAAGCGACGTCTTTCTAAAGTTTTTCCGCCACGGCGGCCATGAGAAGGGGAAAGAGGATCTCGTGTGGCCCGATCAGGTGAAATCCTTTTCCGCCGTTCCGGGTGGGCCGCGACACGACGTTGACATCCGGACGGTACAGCTTCTGGAAATCCATGTTCACGGTGGTGATCCGGGAAAGGGGCTTCCCGAGGTTCCGGGCGGTTGACACGGCCTTGAGAAAGACCTCCGGGAGGACCACGGCCGACCCGACGTTGAGATACACCCCCCCCTGCAGGCGTGCGACCAGTCCGCAGAAGGAGCGGAAATCCCGAAGCGATGCCTCCCCCATCGATGCGCCGTCCGCCTCCGGGTGCATGTGCGTGATGTCCGCGCCGATGCAGACGTGGACGGTCACCGGAACCCCCTGTTTCCAAGCCCCGGCAAGCAGGGAACGTCCGCGGTGGGGAGCCCGGGACTCGGCAAGGGCCTTTCCGACAGCCGCACCGAAGCCGAGTCCCTCCCCGGCCCCGGAAGCCAGCGCGGAATGAACGAACTGGGCCGTTTCGCGGGCCATCCCGAAGGATCCGTCCGCCAGCAGGGAATCCACATCTTCCGACGTCTTCCCCGCCAGGGCGAGCTCCACGTCGTGAATCACCCCCGCGCCGTTCATCGCGACACCGTCGAAGATCCGTTTCGATAGTCCCTGCAGAAGAAGGGGGGAAAGCCCCACCTTGATGAAATGGGCTCCTATCCCGAGCAGGACCGGCGCGTCCCGGTGTTTGGCCCGGACCACTGCGTCGACCACCGCCCGGAAATCCTTCGCCGCCAGGTAATCGGGGAGCCCGGCGAGAAACGCGCCGAAGGACATTCCTTTCCGGACGGGGGTGGCAAATCCGCGGAAGGAGACCTTGCTTTTTCGGGAATGGAGGGAGGTGCGTCGCAGCCGGGAGAGATCGAGCTCCCTCATCGCTTCCCGACCTCGCGGAACAGCAGGGTATCCGTGAGATCGCACAGGATGTGTCCCACCACCACGTGTGCCTCCTGGATCCTCGGGGTAACCTTGGAGGGAATGCACAGGGCGATATCCGCGAGGGAGGCCGCCTTTCCCCCATCCCCCACGAGCGCGATCGTGATCAGCCCCTGCTTTTTCGCCACCCGTAACGCCTTGAGCACGTTCTGGGAGTTCCCGCTCGTGCTGATCCCGAACGCGATATCCCCCTTCTTGCCGAGGGCCTTGACCTGCTTGCTGAACACATCGTCAAAGGTGTAATCGTTCGAGATGCTGGTAAGAATGGACGTGTCCGTGGTGAGGGCGATGGCGGGAAGGGGGGGCCGCTCGATCTGGAACCGGTTCATGAACTCGGCCGCAATGTGCTGGGCGTCCGCGGCGCTCCCCCCGTTGCCGAAGAGAAGAACCTTTTTCCCTGCCTTGAAGGCCTCCGCAATCGTTTTCGCCGCCTCCAGGATGTCGCTGGTCATCGTTTCGATCATCCGGAGGCGCAGGTCCACCCCCTCCTTCAGCATCTTTGCGATCGCTTCTTTCACGCGGGATCCCCTCCGGAATGGTAGAGAAAATCTAATCGTGTTTCCCGGGAGTGTCAAGGAACCTGAAAGAGCGCACCTTCCTTTTCGGAAAGAACCAAGGTAGCATGAATCGCATCTAATTTATTTTTGGGAAGAGGATTTTCCTTGGAAGACGTGATCGACAGGATCCTGGACGGGTCAAAAACCGTAGCCGTCGTGGGGCTTTCGGACAAACCCGATCGGCCGAGCCACGGCGTGGCGCACTTTCTTCGGAAAAGGGGATTTCGGATCATTCCGGTAAACCCCAACGTAGATGCAGTGATGGGAGAGAAGTCCTACCGATCCCTGTCGGAAATTCCGGGCAGGGTCGACCTCGTCAACGTGTTCCGTAAATCGGAGAATGTGCCCGGGGTCGCGGAGGAGGCAATCCGGGTCGGAGCGAAATACTTCTGGATGCAGGAGGGCGTCGTAAACGAGCAGGCCCGGGAGAAGCTCGCCGCGGCGGGGATCCCCGTGGTGATGGACCGTTGCGTGGCGAAGGAGCTTGAAAAACGGGGAAGGTAATCCTATCCATTTGCCCGGCCCAGCGGTCCGGGGAACCCTTTACGCCGGCCGGCGTTCCCCCTGTCCGGCTCCGGGAGAGGGGACGGGCACGGAGGAAACGATGGCGGAAAGCATAGTGGAACTCAACAGCGGCAATTTCAAAACGACGGTCGAAACCGGCCCCACCCCGGTGCTTGTCGACTTCTGGGCCCCCTGGTGCGGCCCCTGCCGGGTCATCGCGCCCATTCTCGAAGAGGTGGCCAAGGAATTCGAAGGAAAGGTGCGGGTAGCCAAGCTGAATGTGGACGACAGCCCGGACATCGCATCCCAGTTCGGTGTGCGCGGGATCCCCACCCTCATTTTGTTCAAGGAGGGGCAGATCAAGGGACAGATGGTCGGAGTCAACCCCAAGAACAACATTATCCAGCTGATCCAGAAAAACCTTTGATTTGACCGGAAAACGGGACCCAGGGGGGGGCAGCAAACACGCGACGAAAGCCCTCTTCCTCGCGGCGGCTCTTTGCCTTTCCGCGGGGTGCGGAGCAAAGAGCATCAACACCGGCTCCATCCCCTTTCCCACGGAGATACCGGTCCTTCTCACCGAAGGCGGGGAGGAGATGGCGGGCCTTCCTCCGTCGCCCGAACCCGTCCGCCTGGTATTTTTCGATTCCCCCTGGTGCCCGCAGTGCGACGAAGCATGGGACGCCATCGGTTCCGCCGCGTCGACGTTTCCTTCCGGATCCGTTCGCATCTACCGTATCCGCTTCGACCAGGAAAGGATCTACACGGCGGGAGGCATCCGGGAAGTTCCCCCCGCACCACGCGCGTCCCCGCCCGCCGGGATGGCCCTCCCGCCCGATTCACCGCCGATCCCCGTTACAACCCTTACGGCGCTTACCGGACCGTTCCGGGAACAGCTCCGGGTCGGCCAGATGCCCGTTATCCTGCTCCTGGACGAAAACGGCAGGGTCGAAAAACGCTGGACCGGCTACTCCCCCTCCCTGCGCGACTCGCTGGCGGAGGAAGTCAGGCGGATAACGACTTCTGCTCCCCCGTCTGGAAAGTGAACCGCGTCCGGGATAGGCTGGCGAGAATCCCGAGCGCCATCATGTTCGTGAGCATCGAGGAGCCTCCGTAGCTGACGAAGGGAAGCGGTATCCCGACCACCGGGAACAGACCGCACACCATCGCGACATTGATCACGATGTGCGCGAGGAAATAGGAGGCAAGCCCCCCGCACGCGAAGGATGCAAACCGGTCCTGGGACTGGGAGGCGAGATAATACATCCGGTAGACCAGCGCGAGAAAGAGGAGGAGCAGGACCACCGATCCGGCGAAGCCCCATTCCTCGGAGAGGATGGCAAAGGCGAAGTCGGTGTGCTGCTCGGGGAGAAACCGGAGCGATCCCTGGGTCCCCTGGAGATACCCTTTCCCCAGCAGTCCCCCCGATCCCACGGCAATCTTGGATTGGATGACGTGGTAGCCGGCACCCAGAGGGTCCCTTCCGGGGTCGAGGAAGGTGAGCACCCGCTGCTTCTGGTAATTTTTCATCAGGAACCAGAGACCGGGAACCGCCAATGCTCCCCCCACGCCCACGAGGAAGAACACCTTCGCCCGGACGCAGGCGATCACCATCATGGCGACGAGGATAATCAGAAACACCCCTGCGGTCCCCAGATCGGGCTGCAGCGCCACGAGCAGGAACGGAATCAGCGTGATCCCCACCGCCGGCACCAGGTCGCGAAACCCGAGCCCTTCGTAGCTGTACCGGCCGGAGAAGTAGCTCGCGAGAGCGAGGATGAGGGCGATCTTGGCGAATTCCGAAGGCTGGAAGGTGAAGATGCCGAGAGATAGCCACCGCTGGGCACCTCCCCGGACCTTGCCGACGAGGAGGACCACCAGGAGAACAGCGACAACGGTGAGAAAGACATGCCAGGCAAACTCCTCGATGAATCCTCCGCTGAAGAAACAAAAAAAGAAAAAGACGGTCACCCCGAGCAGGATCCAGATCATCTGCTTGTAGAAAAGGGGGATTCCGGAAGACGGGAAGACCCTCGTCCCGCTGTACACGTTCAGCAGCCCCGCGCCGCACAGGGCGATGACCAGGAGGAACACGGGCCAGTCCACCCGGACGAACTTTTTCCGGACATTCATTGGTCTCCCCCTTTCTCCGCGTCCTGCTTCAACCGGAAAAACTCCTCCATCACCGCCTTGACCAGGGGGGCGGCTGCCGATCCCCCGTGCCCGCCGTGTTCCACCAGCGCGACAACGCAGATCTCGGGATCCGAGACAGGCGCAAAGCCTATGAACCAGGCGTGGTCCCGTATTTCATAGGGAAGATCCTCGCTTTTGATCATCTTCCCTTTGATGGATACGATCTGCGCCGTCCCGGTCTTCCCGCCGACAACGATCCCGGGCAGTCGGGCTGCCCCTCCCGTCCCGTGATCGTTGACTACCCCCTCCAGCGCGCGCCGTATGATCGCCACGTTATGGGGGCTCCACGAAAGATCCCTCTGCAGGACGGGGGGAAACTCCTCCGATGTGCCGTCCATCCTGACCACCCGGCTCACCAGGCGGGGGCGCATCACCTTCCCGCCCGTCGCGATCGCCGCATAGCCGGACACCATCCCCAGCGGAGTTACGTGGATCGCTCCCTGTCCGATGCCGAGGAGGAGACTTTCGTAACTTTGCCACCGACTCTTCATCACCTCACGCTTCCAGGACGTGTCGGGAACCAGGCCGGTTTTCTCTCCCGGCAATTCCACCCCGGTAAGGACACCAAGGCCGACGCTCCGTTCCAGGGAGGCGACATGGTCCGGGTCGAGTTTCAGGCCCAGGCTGTAGAAATAGACGTCGCAGGACTGCACAATGGCCTTGTACATGTCCACCCATCCGTGCCCCCGCTCCTTCCAGCAGCGGAATGTCCGGTTTCCTAACCGGAGAGACCCATCGCACCGGACACGCGCGTTGGGGTTCTGGACCCCCGTCTCCAGCGCGGTGAGCGCCAGAAAGGGCTTCACCGTGGATCCGGGCGCGTATGTCCCCTGCAGGCCCTTGTTCTGGAGGGGAGTTCTCGGATCCTTAAGCAGCAGCGCCCATTCCTCTTTCCGGATTCCCCGGGAGAAGGCGTTCGGATCGAACGCCGGCGTCGAGACGAAGGCGAGGATGTCTCCGGTCTTCGGAATCAACGCGATCACAGCGCCTGCCTGGTTCTCCATCGCCTTGTACGCCGTCATCTGAATGCCCGCGTCTAAGGTTGTCTGGATGGCTCCCCCCGTCCGCGGGGGGACTTCGCTCACCAGCCGCTTGTCGCGGCCGGCGGCGTCCACTTCCACCTGCCGACCCCCGTTTATCCCGCGAAGAACGTCGTCCCTCGCCTTTTCGAGCCCGTACTTGCCCACGATATCACCCTGCGAAAACCGTCCCTCTCGCGCCGCCGCCAATTCCTGCTCGCTCGCTTCCCCCACGTACCCCAGGACATGGGCGAATTCCGGCCCTGACGGATAGCTCCGTTTCGCTTCCACCAGAATGGAAAATCCGGGAAGGGCTTCCCGGTTGAACTCGACAACCGATACCTGTTCGAACGACAGGTCACGGGCAACCGTGATACTTCGGTAGGGGTTCGCCTTCTTCGCCTTGAGAATCTTCTCGCGGATCTCCCCGGGATCGAACTCCACCACCTTCGAGAGGAGCCGAAGCTCCCCATCAAGGTCCTCCACGTCCACCGGGGTGACGATAAGATCGTAGGACCCCTGGGTCACGCCGATCCATTCCCCTTTCCTGTCGAGGATGACGCCTCGGGGGGCCCGCACCACCCGGATCCGTATCCGGTTGATCTCGGAAAGTTTGAGGAATTCCTTGTATTTCACTACCTGGAGCCAGTAGAGGCGCCCCAGGAGCAGGAAGAACAGGGCAAGCCCGACGCCCTGAAGGATGCGGACCCTCGATGCGATCCAGGGGTCCTGTTCCCGCTTCCGGATTCGCCCCTTCATTCCTGTATCCGCTGCCACCGCCCCGAGAGGTCCATAAAGAGGAAGACGGCGATAAGGGATGTCCACGCGATCCGGACCGCCTCCTCCGCCCCCCAGAGAAAGGAGAACGGATTCCCTCCTTCCAGGACCAGCAGGAGGACCACGGAGAGCGACTCGGCCGCGAGCAGCCCTGCGACGACCAACAGAATGAAGATTTCGGCCCGGAGGAAGATGCGGCGGCCGATCTCGCTCGCGGCAAAATAGACCGCTATCGAGGCGAGAAAAAACGAACCCGGCGGGCCGGAAATCGTCACCTCGCGGAACAGCGCGGGGGGGAGGGCGACGAGGAGGCCAAGCGGGCCGGGAAGGAACAATCCGGAGTAGACAATCGCAAGGAACGAGAAATCCGGCAGGAGAAACCAGGGGAGGAACCCGGAGAGCAGCCACACGTTCATCGCCGTACCCGCGAACGACAGCGCGAGGAGCACGAGGAGGGGCCTCACGGTTTCCCTCCCCGAAACGGAATCGCAGGCCGGGCCGGTACCACAAGGACCTCTTCCACGGACAGAATGTTCACCTCGCTCACCACACGGATATTCAGGAACAGCCCGTCGCGGGGACGGTCCACGCTTACCACGGTGCCCAGCAGGGTTCCCTTCGGCATGCTTCCGTCGAACCCCGAAAAAAGAATCCGGTCGCCCTGGACCACATCCTGGGTCTGGGAGACGTACTTCAGGCGGCAGAGGTTTCCCCCCATTCCCTCGGCGATCGCACGGACCCGCGTGCGCTCGACGATCACATCCGCAGCGAAGCGGCTGTCCGTCAGGAGGAGGACTTCCGAAAGATCCGGGTAGGTCCGGTGAATGCGCCCGACCGCGCCGGCAGGGGTGACAACCGCCATCCCCGTCTCCAGCCCCTCCCCGGTACCGCTGTCGATGAATATTCCCTGGAACCAGGGGGAGACGTCGTGCCCGACGACGCGGGCGCCGACCATCTGCTTCCCCTGGGTCTTTGAGAATCGCAGAAGTTCCTCGAGACGCCGGTTCTCCAGTACCGCATCGCGGCTCTCCGCTACCTTCTCCCGCAACTCCGCCACTTCCTTGCGAAGTTCCGCGTTTTCCCGGGATACGTCCACCAGTTCGATGTATCCCGACCACACGGAGGAGACCCTCTGACGGACGAAATCGACCGATTCATAGACGGGACGGAACAGGGAGGTCACCACCCCTCCGGCGAACTGATCCAGGGGAAGCCCGGGGGGGCGGACGAAGAACTGGATCGCGGCCACCAGAAGGACGGCCATGAGAAAGATGCGCCACCACTTTCGCAGGAATTTCAGCACCATCGGCCGATCTTTCCGGCGGAGACTGCTGCGCGCAAACCCTTCTTATCGGAGGGCAACCTGGCGGAGCAGGTCCAGTTCATCAAGGGCTTTCCCCGACCCGAGCACGACGCAGGACAGGGGATCCTCCGCGACGGTCACCGGAAGGCCCGTCTCTTCCCGCAACAGGACATCCAGGTTCCGGAGAAGGGCACCGCCACCTGCCAGCACGATCCCCCGCTCGTAAATGTCGCCGGCGAGTTCCGGAGGGGTCTCCTCGAAAACCCCTTTCACCGCGTCCACGATCACCCGAACGGTTTCGGAAAGGGCCTCCCGCACCTCATCGGCGCTCAGGATCAGCGCCTTCGGGACGCCGGTCACCATGTCGAGTCCCTTCACCTCGACGGTATCGTCGAAGCCGGGGAAGGCGTTTCCGATGGTCACCTTGATGTATTCGGCGGTGGGTTCGCCGATGAGAAGGTTGTATTTCCGTTTCACGTACTGCAGGATCGCCTCGTCCATCTTGTCCCCCGCGACGCGGACGGAGTAGCTCTGGACGATCCCGCCCAGGGAGATCACGGCGACTTCGGTTGTCCCGCCCCCGATGTCGACAATCATGTTTCCGGAGGGCTCCGTGATCGGGAGTCCGGCGCCGATGGCCGCGGCCAGAGGTTCCTCGATCAGGTACACCTCCCGGGCCCCCGCACTCTGCGCGGACTCCCGGACGGCGCGCCTCTCTACCTCGGTGCATCCGTAGGGCACGCAGATGATGATCCGGGGCCGGACAAGCGTCCGGTGCTTGTGGGCCTTGCGGATGAAGTAGCGCAGCATCGCCTCGGTCACCTCGAAGTCGGCGATCACCCCGTCCTTGATGGGGCGAATGGCGATGATGTTCCCCGGCGTCCGCCCGATCATCCGCTTCGCCTCGATTCCGACGGCGAGAACCTTCTTGGCGCCCCGGCGATCCCGGTGCACGGCCACGGCCGAAGGTTCCGAGCAGATGATGCCTTCGCCCTTGACGTATACCAGGGTCGTCGCCGTGCCGAGATCGATCGCGAGGTCGTTCGAGAACAGACCGAGAAATCTGTTGATGATCATCGGTTCCCTCCGGCATTCCCGTTCCCATACCGGGACACACGGTTAGCGCAGTATCTTAACAGGGCAATCCTGCCATTGCAAACATTTGGACGGCGGCGGCGGATCCGGTTGCATTTCCCGGAAGAAGCGGAGTAATGTAAAATGTTTTTGTCCGACGTATTCATCCCGACGGGAGAAATCACCGCCATGCTCGACGTACTTCGCCGGAACGCCGGCTCCTGGGCCATCAAGGGAATCCTCACGTTTATCGCGCTCACCTTCATCTGGTGGGGAGTGGGTTCGTACTCCCAGAGCAGACGCGACGTGGCCGCCACCGTCGGCGAGGAGAAGATCTCCATGGCGGAACTCGCCGAGGTGCACGCAGGGCTGGAGAAGACGTACCGCGACGTTTACGGAAGCGCGTTCACTCCGGAGATGGCCAAGTCGCTCGACCTCCGCAGGCAGGCCTTGGACAGCCTCGTCCGACGGAAGCTGATGCTCGCCGAGGCGGCCGCGATAGGCCTTATCGCCTCCAACGAGGAGGTGCAGCGGGAAATCTCGGCGACCCCGGCGTTCCAGATCGACGGCGCGTTCCACGAGGACAGGTACCGGAGCATTCTCTCCTACAACCGGGTTTCCCCGGCGGAGTACGAGGATTCCAAGAAGGAGGAGATCACGATCCGGAAGATGGAGGGCCTGTTCTCCGCCTCCGCCCGGGTCTCCGACAGCGAGGCGCGCGACCTCTTCGACCTGACGTTCCGGAAGATCCGGCTGCTCGTGGTCACCTCGGACCCGGCAAAGGTGAGAGGAATCGCTTCCGCGACGGAGGGGGAAATCGCGGCGAAGTACGAGCAGACCAGGGAGAGCTACCGGATCCCATCGCGCGTGAAGCTTGCCGTTGCCCGGTTTTCCCCGGAGATGTTCGCCGGAAAGGAAGATCCTTCCGAGGAGGAAATCCAGGCGTTCTACGAGGGGAATGCCGAAATGTTCCGGACCGAGGAGTCCCGTCTTGCGCACCCCGTGATCATCCCCTACACGGCGGGCACCAGGGAGGCGGCCCGGGAAAAGGCGGAGGAGGTGGCCGCGGAAGCAAGAAAGGGGAAAACCCGGTTCGAGGAGATCGCAAAGGAGCTGGCGCAGGGCAAGGGAGGGGCAACCTGGGTCACGCGGGGGGAGATGCTTCCCGAACTTGCCGAAAGTGTCTTCTCCGCGCCGGTGGACGATGTCGTCGGTCCCGTGGACACCGGGAACGGATTCACCATCGTCCGCGTCAATCAGATCAAGTTTTCCGAAAGCCTCCCCCTGGAGAGGATACGGGACCGGGTGATAACGCTACTGAAACACGAGAAGGGAAGGGACACGGCGGTCATCCGGGCCTACGAGGCGCATGCGAAAGCGATGGAGTCGCACGACCTGGAGGCGGCCTGCGCGCCGTTCGGCATCACCCTCCGGGAGACCGGTTGGATAAGCGACGGGAAAGGCATCGACGTACCCCCTGCGGTCGTCCAGGAGGCGCTGCTTCTGGCGGCAGACGAGATCGGGCCGGTGAAGACAGTCGGCGACACGCACTATCTTTTCCGTGTCACCGCCAAGGAGAATTCCCGCATCCCGCCCTTGCCGGATGTGCGCACGCGGGTCGCCGCCGCCGTCGAGAGGGACAAACGGACGGCCGCGGCACGGGCGGAACTTGAAAAGGTCCTTGCCGACGCCAAAACGGCGTCCGACCTGAAACAAAATGCGACGCGGGCCGGCCTGGCCGTTACGACCACCCCCTTCTTTGCGCCGGTTTCCGGGTCCCTTCCCGAGGTCCTCGCATCGGTGGGCGATATCCGAAAGGAGCTGTTCGGCCTCTCCCCGAAATCCCCCGTTTTCCCCAATATCTTCCCCGCCGGACCGCAATTCCTCTCCATTGCTTTCGTCGCGGAACAGCCCGTAGGACCGGCGGAATGGGAAGCCGAGAAGGATTCCTTTGTCCAGGGGCTGGCGGAGCGAAAACGAATGGCCGCCGTCGAGGCGTTCCTCGCCGAGCGCAGGAAACAAGCCCAGCTGAAGATCAACCCCGAAGCGCTCAAGTAAACAAACCGATAAACGAACCGAACGGAGACATGCAACGGAAAAGGGGCCCCCTTGCGGGGGCCCCGTCCGGATGGTGCCGCCTGTCCTGTGTCGCATCCCGGCAGGGGCTCTTCCTTCCCCGGGCCGGGCCGGCCGCCCGTTACCCGCGGGCCTTTTCGGGCTCAACCGGCAGCTTGTCGTCCGCCGCATCCCCGGACTTGATTCGCATCGCGTAGAAGGACCGCCAGACGAACACGACCGCCACGGCGAAAAACGCCACGGCCGCCATCCGGCTGGTGGCCACGGGAAGTTCGATCGCCAGCTCCACCGCCAGCAGTCCGAACAGGGTCGTGAACTTGATGATCGGGTTCATGGCGACCGAGGAGGTGTCCTTGAAGGGGTCCCCCACCGTGTCTCCGACGACGGTGGCGTCGTGCAACTCCGTCCCCTTCATGTCGAGCTCGGTTTCGACGAGTTTTTTCGCATTATCCCAGGCGCCGCCGGCATTGGCCATGAAGATGGCCTGGAACAGGCCGAAGATGGCGATGGAGATCAGGTAGCCGATGAAGAAGTAATGGTTGACGCATGCAAACGCCAGCGTGGAGAAGAAGACGGCCAGGAAGATGTTCCACATCCCCTTCTGGGCGTACTGGGTGCAGATCTCGACCACCCGCTTGCTGTCGGCCACGGAGGCCTTCTCCGCCCCTTCGTCCAGGTTGATGTTCGCCTTGATGAACTCCACG
>JBFKGZ010000050.1:0-19042 GCA_041633075.1 Candidatus Deferrimicrobiaceae bacterium
AGCATCGCCCCCCCGGCCAGCGCAATGACCGTCGTCGCCACGTCTCCCCTCAGCCATTCCGCCAGCCCGAGCAGGATGAGGGCGAGGAGACCGGCCTCGAGGATCCCGTGCCCGAGAACGAGAAGGGGCGCCGCCACGAACCCCCGCCGGGTCGTGTCCCGGACGGTCACGGCAAGGAGCGGACCCGGCATCAGGGCCCCCGAAAGAGCGATGATGAAGGAGGAAACGAATATGGCGGCGGGACTCGCGAAATTCATATAGACTTTATAACACAACAGGAGGAAGTGGTGATCCGTGGACCCGTTCCTACCGTAGACGTCATCATCGAGGTCGGTCGGAAGATCGTTCTCGTGCGGAGGAAGCACCCTCCGACGGGATGGGCCATCCCCGGAGGATTCATCGACCTAGGGGAAAGGGCGGAGGATGCCGCATTGCGTGAGGCGCGGGAGGAAACAGGGCTAACCGTGACCCTCACCTCCCTATTCGGCGTATATTCCGACCCGGCGCGGGATTCCCGCCGCCATACGATCTCCACCGTGTACCTCGCTACCGCGGAGGGAACACCCTCGGGGGGGGATGACGCAGCCGAGGCCCGCCTCTTCGAGGAGCAGGACCTGCCTGACCCCCTCGCGTTCGACCACGCGAACATTCTGGCCGACTACTTCCGTTTCCGCAGGACGGGGAAAAGACCCCTGTAGGGGCGTCTCTCCTCAAACGGGGGCGGTCCTGTCATCCCTTATCTGCGTATCCACCCTATGTCGTGAACTGCGGTCCCGTTGTGGACTTGCCAGGTCCTGCCCCGGAATACGGGGACGGTCCTGTCATCCCTTATCTGCGTATCCACCCTATGTCGTGAACTGCGGTCCCGTTGTGGACTTGCCAGGTCCTCCCTCAGGACCGTCCCCTATTGGAGGGCTTTGATTGCCTGCTCGATCCGATCGATCCCCTTTTCGATGTTCTTCATCGACGTCGCATACGAGAGTCTCTGGCATTCCTCGGCTCCGAAGGCAACCCCCGGGACGGACGCCACCCGATGGTCCTCCAGAAGATAGGCGGCGAGGGCGGTGGACCCGTCGATCACTTTGCCCGACGGGGTTTTTTTCCCGTACACCTTCGAGAAGTTCGGGAAGACGTAGAACGCCCCCTGGGGCAGGAGGCAGGAAACACCGGGAATCTTGTTGAGCCTCTCCACAATAAGGCGCCGGCGCCTGTCGAATTCGGCCCCCCACTCCTTCAGGAAATCCTGTGGCCCGTTGAGCGCCTCGATAGCGGCCTTGTCGCAGAAGGATACCGGGTTGCTTGTGCTCTGGCTCTGGATGTTGTTCATCGCCGCGACAAGATCCCTGTCGGCCGCGACATACCCGATTCTCCAGCCGGTCATCGAGTAGGCCTTGGACAGCCCGTTGACGACGATCGTCCGTTTCCTGATCTCCTCCCCGAAAGAGGCGATGCTGACGAACCGGAACCCGTCGTAGACGAGCTTTTCGTAGATGTCGTCGGACAGTACGGTCACGCCCCGCCGCACGATGACGTCCGCGAGCCGTTTCAGCTCCTCCCCCGTGTATGCCGCCCCGGTGGGGTTGGAGGGGCTGTTCAGGACAACGCACTTCGTCCGGGGCGTGATCGCCTGGTCGAGCTGTCGGGGCGTGAGCTTGAATCCCGTTTCCTCCTTCGTGTCGACGATCACCGGGGTGGCGCCGGCCAGGAGGACGATGTCGGGGTAGGAGACCCAGTAAGGGGAGGGGATGACGATCTCGTCCCCTTCCTCGAAAAACGCCTGGGCGACGTTATAAATGGAGTGCTTCGCCCCCACGGAGACGATGATGTTCTCCCTCTTGTACTCCAGGCCATTGTCGCGCCGGAATTTCGCGATGACTGCATCCTTGAGCTCGGGGGTGCCGGGCACCGGAGTATATTTCGTGTAGCCGTCGTCCAGGGCTTTTTTGGCCACCGCCTTGATGTGTTCCGGGGTGTCGAAGTCCGGCTCGCCGGCCCCGAACCCCACGACGTCGATTCCTTCCGCCTTCATGGCCTTTGCCTTGCTGGTAATGGCCAGCGTGGGGGACGGCTGGATTTTGGAGACTCTTCGTGCGAGCTTCATCGAGATGCGCTCCTTTCCCCGCGGTTCGGGGATAGTTGAATTATTTCTTCCTTCCGAGTTTCCGGAAGACCATGTTTCTGACAAGCGGCGGGACCAGGTCGTCGATCTTCCCTCCGAATCGGGCGATCTCCTTGGCGATCTGGGAGCTGATGTAGGAATGTCGCTCTCCGGTCATCATGAACACCGTGTCGATCTCGGGGGAGAGTTTCTTGTTCATGTGCGCCATCTGGAACTCGTACTCGAAATCCGAGATGGCCCGAAGGCCTCTCACCACGACGTGGGCATTCACTACCCCGACATATTCCACGAGCAGCCCCCGGAAGGAGTCGACTTCCACGTTGGGAAAGGACCGGGTGAGCTTCCGGAGCATGGACACCCTCTCTGCCGGTGTGAACATCGTGTCTTTCTGGAGGTTCTTTGCCACGGATACGATCACCCGGGAGAAAACCCGTGACGATCGTTCGATGATGTCGAGGTGGCCGAACGTCGGAGGGTCGAACGACCCGGGGTATACTGCGATCGTTTTCATCCTTGCTCCTTTCCCACAGTGAAGATCATCACCCTGGTGTCCCCGTACCGCCTGTCTCCGGTCCGTTCCCAGGCGGCCGGGAAATGCGAGTCCGGAGTCCTCGCGGCCTCTTCCACCACCACCGTTCCGCCGGGCTCCAGGAGGCCTGCACCGGCAAGACCTTCCGCCGTGCGCTCCGCGATCCCTTTCCCGTACGGGGGATCCAGGAAAACGAGGTCGAACCGGCTGCCTCGTCCCCGCAGGACGCGAAGGGCGGCACGGCAATCCATCGGGAGGGTCTCCGCCGCGCCCGCACCCAGGTCCAGGACGTTGCGGCGCATTACCGCGAAGGTACGGGGATCCGATTCCACCAACACCGCGGAGGAGGCCCCGCGCGAGAGAGCCTCCAGCCCGAGCGCTCCGGTCCCGGCGAAAAGGTCCAGGACCCGTGCCCCCTCCGTCCTTCCCCCCAGGATATCGAAGATCGCTTCCCGGACGCGGTCAGCCGTCGGTCGCACTGCCTGCCCCCGCGGGATGCGAAGCCGCCTGCCCCGCCATTTCCCCGACACAATGCGCACCCTTGGGCTACACGAGGGCGGAAAGGTTCTCGGCAACGATTCGGGCCGTGCCCTCGGCGCGAAAGGCCCGAAGAAGCGCGAGGGCCTCCCGGTAGGCGGCGTCTTCGATCCCCCCGGCGTATTCGGCGGAAACTGCATCGATTTCCTGCTTGAACTGCTTCGTGGCGAACTTGATGTCCTTGCCCGCATCCTTTGCCCACTCCCGCATCTTCCTCATCAGATCGGGGGGGAGACCCGCGTGGGCGATATTCTGCCACTGCGTGCCCACGTTCCCCTTCCGGATTCCGCACTCGGCGAACCTGCCGATGAGGTGAAGCGGTGTGCCCGTGATGCCGTGCTGGGCGATGGAGACACCGAACCGGCCATTTACCGCTTCGTAGATTTCACGGGTCCGGTCCAGATCGATGAAGATCTTCTCCCCGTCGAGGTAGTTCCCGTGCTTGGAGCCGTTGTTTATCGCAAGCAGGTCCGATTTCACACCGGCTTCCGCAAGGAGCGTCATGAGTTCGATCGCCTCCTCGACCGTGGAAAGGGAGGCATCGCTGCCCGCCGCCTTGATCTCGCCGACCTCCACCTCGAGCCCGAGATTCCGCTCGCCGATCGGCCGGGACAGGTCCGCCACGATCCGGGCGTTGTCCGGAATCGGGTTGAAGGAGGCGTCGATGGCAAACGAAGTGTACCCCGCGGCGATTTCCGCTTCGATCAAGGCACGGGAGCCCTCGATCTCCTTCTCCGATGTGTTCTTGACCGTGATGTGATCCCCGTGAATCACAAAGGGGACGGAGAACCCGGCCTTTCCCGCATGGGCGAGGATCGTGGTCACGAAGATCTCCGGCGTCATCCCCGTGTACCCCCCGTCCAGGTTCCCCTCGGTCTTGGCGAGCTCGAAGGCGACGAGTGCGTCAAGCTCCGCGGCAGCTTTCATGATTCCGGGAATGACAGAGGGAATGCGGATGTTGCACGCCATCACAATGACGTTGTGGGGGGCGAGCGCCCGGAAAACGTCCCGGCCGTTCATCGGGCAGGCGGGGTTGCCCGGTGGCACTTTCGCTGCGGCATTCTCGGGAATGAACTTCTTCAGCGGCTTTGCGTCCATCCAACTCCCTCCTGGGAAATCTGCCCCCTCATTATTGGAATTTCGCACCTCTACGTCAAGGAGTCCGCTCGACAGGGTCGACCTCCCCTGTCATCCTAGATGGCAACACCGTGGTACACTATCGACGGGAAAATCCAGAAAAGGACAGCGATGAAAATTCCCCCGTTTTTCCCCGCATTCCTCCTTCTCGTGTCCGCCGCACCCGCGTTTCCCGACCCCGGAGTCGCCATTCCTCCACGGGAGATCACGATGAGAGAGTGCGTGGAAGCGGCCCTGCGCAACAACATCGATATCGCCGTTTCCCTGTCCGAGCGGGAGTCGGCGGAACTGGGCGTTCCCCTGGAGGAGGCGGCCTTTCTGCCGAGGTTCTCGGGAGACCTCTCCTTTTCCCGGTCCGTTACCCCCAGTGGCTCCTCGCTCGCCGGCACCCTTTCCATCGACCAGAACACATGGAAATTCGACGCGGGAATCGAGGAGTTGCTGCGGTACGGGACCACGCTTTCCCTTTCCTTCGAGAACCAGCGGCTGGACGCCGCCACCGCGATCTCCCTGTTCCGCCCCGAGTACACGACTGCCCTGACGCTTTCGGCGCGCCAGCCATTGCTGAAAAATTCCGGGAAGGCAGTCACCGAAGCGCCCCTTGCGATCGCCCGCGCCGGGGCGGAGGCGGTCACCGGGGACTGGCTGGCGATGGTGATGGATGTCATCGCAGGGGCGAGAACTTCGTTCCTCGCGTTCTACGCGGCTTCCCGGGAGGTCGAGGTAAAAAGGACCGCCCTTTCTCTCGCCGTGCAACTGCTCGAACAGACCGGGGCGAGAATCGAGGCCGGCCTGTCCGCTCCGGTGGACCGTCTGTTCGCGGAAGCCGCGGCGGCTTCCCGAAAGGAGGAGCTTCTGCGTGCCGAGGCGGCGGAGCGAAACGCGGAGGACGACCTGAAGAACGTCATCGGCCTGCGGGCCGACGAAAACTGGGATGAGCGACTGGTCCCGGTCCCGCCCCCGGAACCCCCGTCTCCCCCGGGCCCCGAAGACACCTTCGAGGAGGCTCTCCATCGTCGGCCAGAGGTTGCGGCCCTTTCCGCCAGGACGCGCCAGACGGAAATCCAGGAGGCGGTCGCCCGCAACCAAACTTTGCCCGACCTTTCGGTAGCCGCTTCGGCGGGCCTTTCCGGTCTTGCGGGATCCCCGAATCCCAACCCGTTCTTCCCCGGCGGGGGGAGCGAATTCGAAGGGAGCTACGGCGACAGCCTCGAGGAACTGGCCTCGGGGAGGTACTACCACTGGTTCATCGGCCTGTCGACCGAGATCCCCTGGAGATTTCAGCGGGAGGAGGCCGAGTGGGCCCGCGCGCGCAGCGCCCTTGCCCAGCAACGCCTTCGGGAGGAGAGCCTCCGCGCGCGAATTCGCGCGGAGATGCGCAAGGCCCGCCGGAATCTTGCATCCTCGCTGACCCGCGTCGAGGCGGCCGCCGCCTCCGTCGCCGCTGCACGGGGAAAGCTGGAGGCAGAGGAACGCAGGCTCGCCCTCGGAGCATCGACGACGACGCAGGTTCTCGAGTTCCAGCAGGACTACGCCCAGGCCCTCCTCGCCGAGGTGACGGCGAGGACGGACGCGCACGTATCCCAGACCCGGCTGTGGCGCTCCGTCGGGACGATCCTCGAAAAGGAAGGGATCACCGTCCGTTGAGGCGGGGGAAGATCATCGGCGCAGTCGTCGTACTCCTGGTTGCGGCGGGTGCCGTTCTCGTTCTCCGTTCCCGTTCCGAGATCCCCGTCGATGTATTCGAGGCAAAGAAAGGGCCGATCGAAGAGATCGTCACGGCGGTCTCCTCCGGGACGGTGAAGTCCCGGCGGGATGCGACCATATCGGCAGAGGTGAGCGGCAAAGTCGTCGAGGTGCGTGTGGCAGAAGGGGATCCCGTGCGCAGGGAGGAGATTCTCGCTCGCCTGTCCGACCCCGAGTTGTCGAAGCAGATAGACGCGTCGCGGGCAGAGGCCGCCCAGGCCGAAGCGGTGCTGGCGCAGGCGGTCGCCCGGCGCGAGGAAGCGGAACGAAAATATCGATCCGATGTGGACCGCGCCGCGAGCAACCTGCGCAAGGAGGAACGGGATCACGAACGCGCCATGGAACTCTTCGGGGGCGGGTTCCTGTCAAGGGCGGAAAAAGAGCAGGCGGACGCCCGCCTCGCGAACACGAAGGAAGACGCGAGACTGGCGGCCATCGGGGAGGTGTCCCTCCGGGCGATCGATCGGGAAATCGCATCCCTCCGGGCGAGGGCGGTTGCCGCACGTGCCACCCTGGCGGCCTTTGCGGAGCGGAGAGCGAAACTGTCGATCACGTCGCCCTTCGCCGGCATGGTCACGAGCAAGACCATCGAGGTGGGGGAGACGAAGCAGCCCGGTGCCCCCCTGTTCGTCGTGGCGGATCCCCGCGACATCTACATCGAGGCGCCCATCGACGAATCGGAGTCGGCCAAGGTACGGGAGGGACAGACGGTCCGCCTGTACCCCGACGCCTACCTGGGAGAGACCTTTTCCGGGGTCGTTTCCGAAGTCCGCCCGACCATCGAGGTATCCAAGGAGGTGTCGCGAGCCAACACGATCGAAGTCAGGCCGGAATCGTCCCACAGGCCGCTCCGTCTGGGGATGTCCGTGGATGTGGAGGTCCTGACGGGGCGGAAGGAGGAAGCCCTTCAGGTCCCCTCCTCGGCCGTCATGGAGCGCGAAGGACAGAAATTCGTTTACGTCGTAAGGGGGGGGAAAATCGTCCGGAGCGACATCACCACGGGGATCTCGAACTGGGACCGGACCGAGATCCTCACCGGGATTTTCCCCGGAAACGCCGTCGTCACCTCACTGGAAATCAGAGACCTGGTCCCGGGAAGCCGCGTTGGAATCCGCGCCCGCAAGTGAACCCCTCCTTTGCCTGCGGGGGGTGAGCAAGATCTACGAGCCCGACAGGCAGAGAGTGGTCGGTCTGGAGGAAGTGGACCTGGACATCCAATCCGGTGATTTCCTCGCAGTGATGGGACCGTCGGGGTCCGGAAAATCCACCCTGATGAACATCCTCGGCTGCCTGGACATTCCTACGTCCGGAACGTACCGGATCAAGGGCATGCCGGTTTCCCAACTCCCTCAGGAAGAGCTTGCCCGGCTCCGCAACCGGGAGATCGGCTTCATCTTTCAGGTCTTCCACCTGCTCCCGAGATATACCGCCCTCCGGAATGTGGAACTCCCCCTGCTCTACGCGGGCGTGGGGAGGGAAGAGCGCACCGAAAGGGCATTGGATGCCCTCCGGTCGGTGGGTCTCGAAGAACGGAAAAACCACCTGTCGAACCAGCTTTCCGGTGGGCAGAAGCAGAAGGTGGCGATCGCGCGAGCGCTCGTCAACCGCCCCTCCCTCCTCCTCGCCGACGAGCCGACAGGCAACCTCGACACGAAATCCGGCGACGAGCTGATGGACATCCTGGTCGGGCTGAACCGGGAAGGGACGACGATCGTGCTCGTGACACACGACCAGGTGATCGCCCGCCGGGCGGAACGGGTAGTCTACCTCATCGACGGCCGCCTCGTGGCGAAGGAGGAATTCCGGGAGATCCGCGGATGAGTTTCCTTGAGTATGCGAGAGTCGCCCTCGATTCGCTGAAGGCGAACCGCCTGCGGTCGGTTCTCACCATGCTGGGCGTCATCATCGGGGTGGCCGCCGTGATCCTGCTCGTCTCCCTTGGGGAAGGGACAAAGAACTACGTCGAGGAACAGTTCGCGGGACTGGGCAGCAACATCCTGATCGTGACGCCCGGAAAGATCGAAACGAAGGGGGGACCGCCCGTCATTGGCGCCGTCAAGCACAAGCTGACGCTTTCCGACTCGCGCATCCTGGAGAAGAAGGGGTACCTCTTCGGCGGTGTGGCCCCGGTGGTTTTCGGGACCGCCGAGGTGCGATCCGGCTCCCGCTCCCGAAACGTCCCGGTCCTGGGGATAACTCCCTCCTTCTCCTCCGTGCGCAACCTGCACGTGGAGATCGGCAGCTTCGTCACCGAGTCCGACGTGGAGGCGAAGCGCCGCGTCTGCGTCCTTGGCAGGACAGTCAAGCGGGAACTGTTCGGAAGCGCCAATGCGCTTGGGCAGATCGTCAAGGTGGCGGGCGGCCGGTTCCGGGTGGTAGGGATCATGCAGCACAAGGGCGTAAGCCTCGGGGTCGACCTGGACGACATCGTGTTCGTCCCTGTCCGGACCGCCCAGGACCTTTTCGACACCGACGCCCTGCTGGAAATCATCGTTTCGATCCGGAACAAGAACGACATCGAGAGCGGCAAGGAGCTGGCAAGATCGCTTCTCTTCAAGAACCACAACCGCCACGAAGATTTCACGATCACCAACCAGGCCGCCATGCTCTCCTCTCTCTTTACCATCCTTGACACGCTCACCTATGTCTTGGGGGGAATCGCCACCATATCGCTTCTGGTGGGGGGAATCGGGATCATGAACATCATGCTCGTGACCGTGAAAGAGAGGACGAACGAGATCGGCATCCGCAAGGCCGTCGGCGCGAGGGACCGGGATATTCTGCTGCAGTTCCTGTTGGAGTCGACCGCCCTCTCCTCCTCGGGGGGGATCGGGGGAATTCTCATCGGGGTTTTCGGCGGGTGGGGAATCCGGCAGATCGTCCCGAAGCTCCCCGTGGCGATCCCCTCGTGGGCAATCCTTCTGGCATTCACGTTTTCCGTGTTCGTCGGAATTTTCTTCGGCGTGTATCCGGCGCAAAAAGCCGCTGCCCTCCACCCGATCGAGGCGTTGCGTTACGAATGAAAGCGGAGCCGATGATTCGCGTGGGAAGAATTCCCTTCCTGAATCTCCTGCCGATCTTCCGCGCGCTCGAAACGCGTTTCCCGGTGGACTACGTCAAGTTCGTTTCGGGGCATCCGTCCGAGCTTAACCGGAAGCTGCGCGGGGGAAAGATCGATATCTCCCCGTCTTCCTCGATCGAGTACGGAAAACACCCCGAGCGGTATCTGCTTTGTCCCGACATCTCGATTTCCTCCCGGTCGAAGGTCATGAGCGTTCTCCTCTTTTCCCACCGCCCGGTGAGCGATCTCCCCGGGGATCCGATCGCCGTCACGAACAGTTCGGACACCTCGGTCCTTCTTCTGGAGATCCTCCTGCGGGAATACCTTGGCAAGAGGAACCGGCTGGTCCGAACCTCCCTTTTCGCCGGCGAGGCGCTCCTCCGATACCCGGCGTATCTTGCCATCGGCGACGAAGCGATCCGGGCGAGCCTGTCCGGGGCAGCAGCCCACGTCACCGATCTTGGGGAGTGGTGGAACCGGGAGACGGGAGCACCGTTCGTTTTCGCCCTCTGGATCGTTTCCCGGAACGCTCTCCGGGAACAGGGGGAACCCCTGCGCCGATTCGCCCGTACGCTGGTCCCGGCAAAGAGGATCGCCCGGGAGGAAATGGATCGGGAAGGCGATCGCATCCTCGGGCCGGAGTGGATTTCCCGGAGTTTTCTTTCGGAGTACTGGCGTAACCTGTCCTACGATCTCTCCACGGAGATTGAAGGGCTTGAACGGTTCTTCCGGCTCGCCGTGAAAATCGGTCGAATTCCGGTCGCTCCCCCGTTGCGGTTCCTCGACCTCGACTGAACCGCCACTTGTGATAAAATCAGGGCATTCCCGCCGGGAGGGTCGACATGATCCAGAAGGAAATGAAGATCGAAGACGTCCTCCGGAAATATCCCCAGACGGTCGCCGTGTTCGAGAGGTTCGGGATCGACTGCGCCACCTGCGAACTCTCCCGGTACGAGGACCTCGCGCACGGGGCGAAAGTCCACAAGATCGACATCGAAACGCTGCTCGAGGGATTGAACGAGTCGGTGAAAACGTAGGAGGCTACCGGCATGGGCGCGAGTACTCGGCCCATGCATCGTCGGATTCCCAAACGGTAACCCGGGACAGCCGGACCGGTGGCGGGATTTTCCCATCCATCTCGTCAAAAATGTAGCGCGCGATGTTCTCCGATGACGGGTTCTGGCCGTGAAACGGGGGAACCTCGTTGAGGTACTTGTGGTCCATCCGCGCGAGGATTTCGCCCAGAGCGGTTTTCATCACCCGAAAGTCGAGAGCCATCCCCCGGGAATCGAGTTCCCCCGCCTCCACGGTGATCTCTACCTGCCAGTTGTGCCCGTGGAGCCTCTCGCAGTTCCCCTCGTATTCCGGCAGCCGGTGAGCTGCGGAAAACGAGGACCGGACCGTCAGGGCATACCTGCCCGCATTCATTTCTCCTCCAGGGGGGAAAGCAGAACCCTCGATTTCGATGTTGCCCGGTCGAACCAGTTTCGGATTTCCCTCGCCGAACTCTCTTCGAGGAGTTCCTTCCTCACCGCTTCCCTCGAGACATCTTCGGGGCGCACTCCCGACCGCGAGGCCCGGCGCTGGACCTCCCTCTCCACATCTTCCTCCTTCACGTCGACGAACGCCGAAACGCGCTTCCGGAGGAATTCCCGGATAAGAAGCCTTCTCGCGGCGTAATCCCGGACCTGCTCACCGGAGACCTCCTTCGCGCAGGGAAAGGGACATGATTCCATGGCGGCCGATGCCCCGGTGACCGCCTTCTGCAATGCGGTGTTGTCGACCATCCCCAGCGCCAGCTTTTCCTCCTCCTGCCTGACGAGGATGTCTGCAATCAGTCTGTCCCGGGCCTCGGGGAGGGACAACACGACCATCTCGTCCCCCGGGAAGGCACCGCACGCGCGGAGACACGACTCCCGAACGACGTCGGAAAGAAAAAGGACTTCCCCGTTCACCGTTGCCGCCGTGGCCTCGTACAGCCGGTATCCTTCCGTCTCTTTCTCCTGCGCGTGGGCGGGCGAAATAAGGAACGCGGAAAGGATGCCCCAGGCGAGGATTCCGGAGCGGATCCGTCTCACGGATCGAGCTCGAAGGAGATATCAAGCGCCGGTGCGGAGTGCGTAAGGGCTCCGATCGAAATCGCCGGCACGCCGGCCCGTGCGTATTCCCCCACGTTCCCCAGGTGAATGCCCCCGGACGCTTCGAGGAGAACCTTCTCCCCGTAACGGTCCACCGCCTCCCGTACCTCCTCGGGAGTCATGTTGTCGAGAAGCAGCGCGGTCGCACCGGCGTCGACCGCCTCTTCCGCCTGGTTGAGACTCTCCACCTCGACCTCCACCCGGGCGAGATGGTGCACCGCCTTCCGAGCCGCCGTCACGGCCATGGTGATGCTGCCTGCCGCCCGGACGGCATTCTCCTTGATGAGCACACCGTCCGACAGGGAAAAACGGTGGTTGTGCCCGCCGCCGACCCGCACCGCGAACTTTTCCAATGCCCTGAGCAGCGGGGTGGTTTTTCGGGTGTCCAGGATGCGGGTGCCGTGCGGGGCCACCCGTTCGACGTACGCGGCTGTTGTCGAGGCGACGCCGGAGAGCCGCTGGAGGAAGTTCAGGGCGACCCGTTCCCCGCGGAGAAGCGACGACGCCGTCCCCTCGGCTCCCCCCACCTTCATCCCCCGGGACACCCGGGTTCCTTCACGAAGGAACGTCGCCGCGACCTGCGGATCGACCTGGCGAAACACCTCGACCGCCACCATACCGCCGCAGAAGACTCCCTTGGCACCGGCGAAGAACGCGCCGCGGGCCTTTCCGGAGAAGGAGGAACCGAAGGGGTCGCCAAACGGCGCGTCTTCCCGCAGCGCAGCGCCGACAAGACCTTCGTATTCGAGCCGTGAGATCATGACAGGTATCGGGTCACCAGGGCGAGGTTCCGGGAAAGGCTGTCGAGCTTCAGCTCGAGGTCCCCCTTGCGGATCCGGTGCGCCTCGACGATGTCCCCGGGGGCGTTCGCCAGGAATTTTTCGTTCCCCAGCTTTGCGCACACGACGGAGAGCTCCGCGTTGGCCTTCTCGATCTCCTTACGGAGACGCGAGGCTTCCTTTCGGAAATCGATGAGATCGGCCAGAGGCAGGCACACCTCGATACCGTTCACCACGGCCGTGGCATCCTCGACCGGGATGTATTCGGGCTCCCTATGCACCACCTTTCCGGCCCGCGCCAGTCGAAGGATGATCTCCTCGTGATCGCTCAGGAACGCAAGATCTTCCGGCTGTCCCTTCAGGCGGATCTCCACCCTTTTCGCAGGAGGCACGTGCAGCTCGCTTCGAATGTTCCGGACAGCGCGAATGATCTCCATGAGATGCCCCATGTCCTTTTCGACATCGACGTCGGTCCGGTCCGGGTCGGCCTCCGGGTACACTTCCGTCAGGATGCTTCCCCGCTTTCCCGGCAGCGAATGCCAGATCTCCTCCGTGAGAAACGGCAGGAAGGGATGGGAAAGCCTGAGAATCGCCTCGAACACGTACAACAGCACGGCGCGCTGACGCTCCCGCGTCTCCACGGGCGCATCCGGCTGTAGCGAGGGCTTGATCATCTCCAGGTACCAATCGCAGAACTCGTGCCAGGTGAACTGGTAGAACGCCGAACTCGCCTCGTTGAAACGGTACTCCTCGATGCCTTTCCGGATCTCTTCGATCACCCGCTGCAGGCGGGACAGGATCCAGCGGTCCGCGGCGGACAGCTCCGAAGGTAGGGCTTTCGAGGTGTTGTCGTCCGCGTGCATCCGGACGAACCGGCCCGCCTGGAATATCTTGTTCATGAAGTTCCGGTACCCTTCGAGGCGTTCGTCGGATATCCGGATGTCACGTCCCTGGGCGGCGAGCGCAAGGAGCGTGAACCGGAAGGCGTCGGTTCCGAACCGCTCCATGAGATCGAGCGGATCGATGACGTTGCCGCGGGTCTTGCTCATCTTCTCCCCTTTCGGATCCCGGACGAGCGCATGGATCACCACGTCGCGGAAGGGAGCTCTCCCCGTGAACTCGATCCCCATCATCATCATCCTTGCCACCCAGAAAAAGAGGATGTCGAACCCCGTGACGAGCACGGAGGTAGGGTAATACCGGGAAAGATCCTCGGTCCGGTCCGGCCAGCCCAGCGTCGAGAAGGGCCACAGCGCGGAGGAGAACCACGTGTCCAGCACATCCTCCTCCTGGCGGAGGTTGTCCGATCCGCAGGAAGAGCACCGTTCCGCCGCGTCGACCTCCACCATCGTCAGGCCGCAGGCGAGACAGTGGTAGGCCGGAATCCGGTGGCCCCACCAGATCTGGCGGGAGATGCACCAGTCCCGGATGTTCTCCATCCAGTCGAAATAGGTCCGTTCCCAGTTCGGGGGGATGATCCGGGTCTCTCCCGACTGAACGGCGCGGATCGCGGGTTCGGCAAGGGGTTTCGTCTTCACGAACCACTGGATGCTTTCGGTGGGTTCGACCACCGTCTTGCACCGGTAGCAATGGCCAACGTTGTGGAGGAACTGCTCCTCCTTGACGAGGAACCCTTCCTTTCGGAGGCTATCGAGAACCGCCTCGCGGCAGGCAAACCGGTCCATTCCCGCGAACGGCCCGGCCTCGCCCGTCATCTTTCCCGCGTCGTCGATCACCCGCACGGCGGGCAAATCGTGTCGCTTGCCCACCTCGAAGTCGTTCGGATCATGGGCGGGCGTGATCTTCACGGCACCGGTTCCGAACATGGGGTCCACCATCTCGTCGGTAAGCAGGGGGATGGGGCGGTTCAGAATGGGCAGACGCAACGTCACGCCGATGCTGCCCGCATATCGCTCGTCCTTCGGGTGCACGGCGACTGCGGTGTCCCCCAGCATCGTTTCGGGACGGGTCGTGGCCACCACCACGTTTCGCCTTCCCGAAAGCTCGGGATACCGGATGTAATACAGGCCCCCTTTCGTCTCCACGTGCGCGACTTCAAGGTCGGAGAGCGCCGTGAGGCACCGGGGACACCAGTTGATGATGTACCGGCCACGATAGATGAGCCCCTTGCGGTGAAGCAGAACGAATGCTTCCCGTACCGCGCGGGACAGCCCTTCGTCCATCGTGAACCGCTCCCGGCTCCAGTCGCATGCCGCACCCAGCCGCTTGAGCTGGTTCAGGATGACCCCGCCGCTTTCTTCCTTCCACTTCCAGACCCGTTCCTCGAATTTTTCCCTTCCCAGCGACTGCCTGTCGACCCCCTCGTTCGCGAGCAGGCGCTCGACCACGTTCTGCGTGGCGATTCCCGCGTGGTCGGTTCCCGGGAGCCAGAGTGCGTTCTTTCCCAGCATCCGGTGGTAGCGGATCAGGACGTCTTGGAGAGTCACGTTGAGTGCATGTCCCATGTGCAGGGAGCCGGTGACGTTGGGGGGCGGGATGACGATACAGTAGGAATCGCCCGGACGGGCGGGTTCCGCACGAAGGAGGGACAGCCCTTCCCAGTAGGCATACCATTTCGACTCGGCAACTGCCGGGTCGTACGATTTCTCCTGATCCTTGATTTCCATGCGAGCTCCCCTCAATACCCGAATGATTCGCGGGACGGCCGGAGCCGTGCCAGCCTTCACCCGAGCGACCTTCCCGTGCAGGAGGGGTTCGCCTGCCGGCGGGGTGACTTCAGGAGGATTCCTTCTCGGCTTGCTCGCGTATCCGGGCAATCTCCTCCCGGATGAGCGCTTCCGCGGTGGCCGGAACAACCTCCCACGCCACGGCCTCCACGGACTCCCGGATCCTCTCGGTAAATTCCTTGGTGAGGTTCTCCATCATTTCCCACATGACCTTTTCCACGGTTTCCTCTGCTACCTTTTCGAAGATCTCCTGCGCCCTTGCGGCAAACAGCTCCCGGAATTCCGCTTCTCCGGGGAGAGGCCCCGGGATGGGGGGAGAGGGCACATCCTCCGGCGTGGCACCGGCGGATACGGTCCCGGGAGCAACAAATGGAGGGGGAACCATCGTCTCTTCCGGAGGAGCCAGTTCGGTAACCTCGCCTTCGGGCACCTCCCTTTCTTCCAGCGAATCGATCTCCTCCAGTTCCTCGATCTCCTCCAGTGCCCCGACCTCCTCCAGTTCCTCGACCTCCTCCAGTTCCCCGACCTCCTCCAGTTCCCCGACCTCCTCCAGTGCCCCGACCTCCTCGATCGCCGGAGAAAGATCGGTAACGGCGGGCGGCGAGTCGTCGAACCCGGCATTCTCGATATGCTCATCCGTCAGGAATATCTGTTCCTTCTCCCCCTCGGAAGGATCCGGCCCGACCGACTCTTCCTGCCCCGGCGCATCCGGTTCCATGGGGATCGCCTCCCCTTCCGTCCCCCCCTCGATATCTTCGAGGGACACATCGAAATCCCCCAGGGACAAGGCACTCTCGGCGCTTCCCCCGGAAGCGGCCGCCATTTCTGCAAGGTCTTCCTCGCCCGCCGTCCGGGTCCCGGACAGCGTCCCCGCTTCCTTCTCCATCTCGCTCAAAACATCGCTGAAATCCCAGGGTTCCTCGGCGGAAGAAGGGGCCTCTACCATCTCCTCGGCCGCTGGGGCAGGCTCTTCCTTGCCCCGGAGCAGAGCTTCCACCTTGTCGATCAGTTCCTGGGATTCGAACGGCTTGAACAGGACCCCGGCCGCGCCGCAACTCTGGAACCTCTCTTCGTTGAAAGGAGCGAGCGTGCCGGCGAGGATGAGTACGGGGACCGGATGGCCCGTTTCGGGGGCCCCCAATTCGGCGGCCACTTCGAACCCCTCCTTCCCGGGGAGGGACACGTCGGCGACCACGAGGTCGGGGGAGATCTCCTTCGCAAGCCGGATCGCGTCGACCCCGTTGTCGACCACGGTCAGAGAGATCCCGGTCTGCTTCAGAGCGAGTTCGAAAACCTTCTGGATGGTGAGGCTGTCCTCGGCGAGCAGTAGCTTGGCGGCCATAGTCCCTCCAAATTGTCCCTCATTCTAAAGAGAATCCGGCAGTTTTTCAACGAAAAGGAAGTCTATTTCTCCGCGGTCGACATCCGCCCGCCGCAATCGCACGACCAGTCGATCCCCCGGGGATAGACTTCGCTTCCGGACGATGCCCCGCCACTCCCCCCGGTCAGCGGAATAGCGGTATTCGTCATCCCGCAGAGTCGATATCGGAACGAACCCCTCCACCAGGCAGTCGTCCAGTTCCACGTAGAATCCGTATCCGGTGAGGGAGGTGATGAACCCGGTAAACTTCTCTCCCGCCCGGGAGGAGAGATACAGGGCTTTCGCCCGCTGCTCCACATCGCGTTCCGCCTCCATCGCCTTCCGTTCCCGGCCGCTCAGGTGCGCCCCCATCTCCTTTCCGGATGCGGAGACCATCTTCACATAAGGAGCGTATCCCCTGTCCCCCAGCGCCGCTTTGAGCACCCGGTGGAGGACGAGGTCGGGATAGCGGCGGATCGGAGAGGTGAAATGGGTGTACCGGGAGAGGGCGAGCCCGAAATGCCCAACCGTCTCCGGGCCGTATCGCGCAAGCATCAGGCTGCGGAGCAGAAGCATGTTGATGTGCCTCTCGTACTTCCCCCCGCGGGCCGCCGCGGCCCACGCCTGCAGGCGCGAAGAGATGTCCCGGCCCTTTGTCGCCGGAACCGTCATGAGGATCCTCGCCGCCTCCTCCTCGAATTCCTCCATCCGGTCTGCCGCAGGCTGCTCGTGGATCCGGAAAAGAAACGGCATGTTTCGGGAGGACAGGAACTCGGCCACCGCGGTATTGGCCAGAAGCATGAACTCCTCGATCAGCCGGTGGGATTCCCATCGGGGTACCGCCGCCACTTGCCGGGGGAGACCGCCCCGCACAACGATCTTCGCCTCCGGGAGATCGAGGTCGAGTGCTCCCCGGCCCACGCGGGCAAGGGTCAGCCGTCCCGCGACCGTTTCCATTCGCCGGAGCATCTCCCCGATCTCCCCCCGGATTTTCTCCCGCCCCCTCCCGGCTCCCTGCCGGGCGAGAAAGGCATGCGCATCGTCGTAGGTAATCCTAGCCCTGCTCCGGATGACGGAGAGGTAGAAGGAGGCCGGCTTCGGCTCCCCCTGTTCGTTGAAGGGGATATCCACGGTAACCGTAAGCCGGTTTACCCCCGCCTTGAGGCTGCACACGCCCTCCGAGAGGGACGGAGGCAGCATCGGGATGCACCGGTCGGGATAATACACGCTCGTTCCCCGTTCGTAGGCGTCCCGGTCGATGTGTCCCCCCGCCGGGACGTAGTGCGATACGTCGGCGATGGCGACGAGAAGGCGGTCGCGCCCCCGTTCACGGACGAGGCAGACCGCGTCATCGAAATCCCTGGCGTCCTCGCCGTCGATCGTAACGAACGGCATTTCCCGCTGGTCGACCCGCGGAAGGCTGACCCCTTCGCTTCCCTTCTTTTTCCCTCCCATGAAACGGACCGTCGGCGGGACGCGGCTCGCTTCCTCCAGCGCGTCCTCGGAAAAGGTCTCCGGCAGACCCCTCGCCGACGTAACGGCAAGGGACAGGGTATCCATCGTGTGGCTTTCCCCCAGGAGACGCACGATCCTCGCGCGCCCTTCCTTTCCCGCCGAAGGATATTCGGCGATTTCCGCCAGGACGAGTTCCCCCGGGGCGGGATCAAGGCCGTCCGGCACCTCCGCGGGGAGAAGGAGATCCGCCTCACGGTCGCGGAAACGGATGAGCGGGCGTTTTCCCGCCGTGGCGTACCGGCCGACGAATTCCCTCATGCCCCGTTCTACGATACGGATGATTTTTCCGTACGAGGGAGCGCGCCCGCGGCGTTTTTCCAGCCGGACGAGCACGCGGTCCTTGGGCAGGGCCCCGGAGAGAGCGTCCCCGGGAATGCGGATCGCAGGCTCGCCGGGGGAATCCGTGACGACGATGGATCTTCCCTCTCTCGTCATACGCAGGCGTCCTTCCTGTTGGACCTCCCTCCGTTTCTTCTTCCCCTCGCCTCCACGCAGGTCGCGGGATGCCGACGATTTCCCTCTGGCGGGAATGCGCGGGAACTTCCCCTCTTTTCTCCGCCCCCTTTCCTCCCCGAGGTTTTTCATCGCCGCCCGGAAGCCCCTTCGTTCCCCCTTGGCGACTCCCGCGGCGCGGTACCAGTCCCGGATGGAGGACATGCGATTGCGCAGACCGTCCGCGTTCTGCAGCAGCCACGCTTCCCAGAACGACCGGTCCCGCAACCGTATTTCCCCTTTCCGCTCCCCCGGAATCCCACCGGCGGGGCAACTTTCCCGTGTCCTGCGAAACGACCTTTGCTATAATTCTATATCCCGCGTCCCGGGTGCCGAAGTGGCGGAACTGGCAGACGCGCTAGATTCAGGGTCTAGTGCCCTTTTGGGCGTAGGGGTTCGACTCCCCTCTTCGGCACCAAGAAAATTAAAAGGTTACAGGACATCGGCCTGTAACCTTTTTTCTTGCCTACCCTCGGATGTGCCACTTTTGTGCCATGTAGATTCCCCGTTCCATCGGGGGAGACGTTCTAGAGCATTCCTTTTGTGATCTTGGGAAAGGTGCGCGTATCGCTTCATCATCTTGTGGTCGCTATGCCCAAGAATCTCCATCACCGTGTAGTCATCAGCCCCGCCCATCTTAAGCCAAGATGCCGTTGTATGCCTCAAATCGTGGAACCGGAAGCCGGGGGGGATACCGGCCTTCTTCTTTGCCGTATCCCATGCGCTCCGAATATCTACCATTGGGCCGGTGATGACTTCTAGGAGTCCCTTCTTTTTGATTGTGCGCCTCCGGGGAGAAGTGAAAACAAGATCCGTCACTAACGCAACCTTAGCGGTTTCCCTTTGACGCTGCAACCGTCCAAACTCCTCGGCCAGTTTAGCGGATACCGGGATCTCTCGCGGCTTGCCGTTCTTAGTGCGGTCGCCCGTGAGGTATATCTG
>JBFKGZ010000051.1:0-18366 GCA_041633075.1 Candidatus Deferrimicrobiaceae bacterium
GGATCGCAGCCCAGACCGCGCGCCAGATCATCATGCAGAAGGTGAAGGATGCCGAGCGGGAAGTGATTTACAATGAGTTCATCACCCGCAAAGGAGAAATCCTCAACGGCATCGTCCAGCGGTACGAGCGCGACACCATCATCGTCGACCTCGGGAGGACGGAGGCCGTGATGCCCCCTTCGGAGCAGATTCCGAGGGAGCGGTACCGGCAGGGCGACCGGATCCGGGCCTATATCAAGGACGTGAGCAAGACGACCCGGGGGCCGGAGATCCTGCTGTCACGCTCCGACCCGCGGGTGATCCTGAAGCTCTTCGAGCAGGAGGTTCCCGAAGTCTACGAAGGGGTCGTCTCCATCCTGAGTGTGGCGAGGGAGCCGGGGTTCCGCACCAAGATCGCGGTGAAGTCGAAGGAACGGGACGTCGACCCCGTGGGTGCGTGCGTCGGGATGAAAGGGTCCCGGGTCCAGAGCGTCGTGCAGGAGCTGCGGGGGGAACGGATCGACATCATCGCATGGGACGAGGATCCCGCAAAATTCGTGTGCAACGCGTTGCAGCCCGCGGAGATCATTCGCGTCCTGGTGAACGAGTCCGATAAGATGATGGAGGTCATCGTCCCCGAGGAGCAGCTCCTTCTGGCGATCGGAAAGCGGGGACAGAACGTGAAGCTGGCGTCCAAGCTTGTGGGGTGGAAGATCGAGGTCCGGGCGGAAGGCCAGGTCGAGGACGCGCTCAAGAAGGCCGAGGGGCTCTTCGCACCGAAGAAGGCCGAGGAGGAGGGCGCCGGCGAGGTTCCCCCCGACGCTGCGGAAGGGGAAGCTCCCGAAGGGGAGGCGGCGCCCGCGACGGGACCGGAGGCGGCGGAGGCGGTGCCGGAAGACCCCGGAACCTCGGGGGAGGTAACGGAGACGCCTGCTTCCGAAGGGGGCGGCGGAGACGTGCCGCAGGCGGAGGAGACCCCCGAGAAGAAGCCGGAGGATGGTTCCACAGTCTGATCGTCACCGCCCGGAGCGGACGTGTGTGCAGTGCGGGGCAAAGGGGCACAAGGACGGATTCCTGCGGATTGCAGGGCGCCCCGGAGAGGGTTGGAAGCCGGACCCCGAGGCACGAAGATCCGGCCGTGGGATCTACCTTTGCCGGGGAACGGGCTGCATCGGACGTTTCGCGCGGAGAATCCGCACGCCGAAGGGGTCACGGCGCTTTCGAATGGGCGCCTCCGCGGCGTCGCTGGCGGACTCTCTGGAAGAAGAAAGGGACGGGGCTTGAAGGGCGTCCGGTATCCGAAATGGTTAGGAGGGCTCGTTTTCACTGCGGGAGTTGTTTCCAAGGGAGACCTGGCGCATCATGGGGAAGTAGGATGACTTGCAGGGGGAGTGGATGGAGAAGGTTCGCATAAGGGAACTTGCCAAAGAACTCGGGATGAAGAGCAGCAAGGAGATCCTGCTGTTCCTGGAACGCGCCGGGCTGAAGGGGAAGTCCGCTTCCAGCAACGTCGAGGGGGACATGATCGGGAAGGTGCGGAGCCACTTCCGGAAGGGTGCACCGCCTCCTCCCCCCGCGGAAACGCCGCTCGAGGTGACGCACGCGGACGGGACGCTCGAGCGCAAGTCGCGAAGGGTGGTGTTGCGGCGCAGCGCACCCGAACCGGAAGTGCCGGACGATCCGCCGCCCTCTCCCGAAGAAGAAGCACCCGCAGCGGAGGTAGCGACGATGGAGTCCCCCGCCGCGCAGGAAGAAGTTCCCGTGGTCCCGGCAGAACCGGAGGTATTGCCGGAGGTGGAGGAAAAGGCGGCAGACCCCGAAATCCGCGTCGTGGAAGCCCCGCCTCCCACGAAAGCCGAGGAGGAGAGGAAAGAGAAGGAAAAGAAATGGAAGAAGGTCAAGCCTCACGAGAAAAAGGTCCAGAAGGGTGTACTGAAGAAACATATCATCGAGGAAATCGTCGAGGAGCCGGAGAGCACCCCCGTCGCCGGGGAGACCCCACCGGCCGAAACCGCCGTGGTGCGGCAGTTCAAGCCGACCCGCGTCCAGAAAAGGAGGGGAAAGCCCGTACGGGAGAAGAGGGCCCCTTCCAGCCTCCCGCCGAAAGCAAGCAAGCGCGTGTTCAAGATCGAGGAGGTCATCACCGTCGGGGATCTGGCCCACCGGATGGGCATCAAGGCAGGCGAAGTAATCAAGCGGCTGATCGAGATGGGAATGCCCACCACGGTAAACCAGCTACTCGATGCCGATGCGGCAGGCCTTCTCGCCCAGGAGTACGGATTCGAAGTGGAGAACGTCGCACCCGAGATGGAGAGCCTCATCGATCAGGAGGTAGACAAGGAGGAGGATCTCGTCCCCCGGCCACCCGTGGTCACGATCATGGGGCACGTCGATCACGGAAAGACTCTGCTCCTGGACGCGATCCGGGCGAGCAACGTGATCGACCAGGAGGCGGGCGGGATAACCCAGCACCTGGGTGCGTACCAGGTAGAGCACGACAACCGGTCCCTCGTCATGCTGGACACGCCGGGCCATGAAGCGTTTACCGCCATGCGGGCGCGCGGTGCCCAGGTCACCGATATCGTCGTGCTGGTGGTGGCGGCGGACGACGGTGTCATGCCGCAGACCGTGGAGGCGATCGACCACGCCAAGGCGGCGGGCGTCCCGATCGTCGTCGCGGTGAACAAGATCGACAAGCCCGGCGCGCAGCCGGACCGTATCCGGCAGCAACTCTCCGAGCACGGGCTGGTCCCCGAGGGATGGGGCGGTCAGACGCTGTATGCGGATGTCTCGGCAAAACAGAAGACCGGCATCGACTCCCTTCTCGAACTCATCCTTCTCCAGGCGGACATCCTCGAACTGAAAACAAATCCGCGAAAACTCGCACGCGGCACGGTGATCGAGTCCCGGATCGAGAAGGGGCGCGGGGCCGTCGCCACGGTACTCGTGCAGGACGGCACCCTGAAGGTCGGGGATCCGGTAGTGACAGGGACCCAGTACGGACGCGTACGTGCCCTGATCAACCAGAAGGGGAAACGGCTTACGGAGGTCACCACGGGGATCCCGGTGGAGATCCAGGGAATCAACGGCATTCCGGCGGCCGGCCAGAAGTTCGCCGTGCTGGGCGACGAGCGGACCGTCCGCCAGATCGCGATGCACCGCCTGGAAAAGGAACGGGAGAAAGTCATTGCCCGGCCCCCGTTCAGCCTCGAGGAGCTTCATCGCCGGATCGAGGAAGGCGAGTTGAAGGAACTCAACATCGTCCTGAAAACGGATGTGCAGGGCTCGCTGGAAGCGATCCTGTATTCGCTGAACAAGCTCTCCGGAGAGAAGGTCAAGGTGACCGTCATCCACGCCGGGGTGGGTGGGATTTCCGAGTCGGACGTGATGCTTGCCTCGGCTTCCACGGCCGTCATCATCGGGTTCAACGTGCGGCCGGAGCCCAAGGGTCAGGATCTTGCCGAACGGGAACGGGTCGACGTCCGGCTCTACTCGGTCATCTACGACGTGGTGGAGGATATCCGGAAGGCGATGGAGGGGATGCTCGACCCCTCCTTCCGGGAGATGCCGGTCGGCCGCGCGGAAGTGCGGAACACGTTTCATATCTCCCGGCTGGGCACCGTGGCGGGGTGCTATGTTCTCTCCGGCAAGATCACCCGGAATGCAACGGTCCGCCTGTTGCGCGACAGCGTGGTCGTCCATGAAGGAAAGCTCGCTTCGCTGAAACGGTTCAAGGACGACGTCCGCGAGGTGGTCGAAGGGTACGAGTGCGGGCTCGGGCTGGAGAACTACAACGACATCAAGGTAGGCGACCAGATCGAGGCGTTTGTTATGGAAAAGGTCGCCGAGACCCTTCTGTAGACGATTGCGGTGGGGCGGTACAGCGGGGGAATGCTGGTCGCAGTGCTGGTGGCCGACCTTTTGTTCCCCGGAGCGGATTCCCTCAAGGACAAACGCAGGCGGCTGAGCAGCCTGACGGGCCGTATTCGGTCGGGGTTCCCGGTTTCCGTGGCCGAGGTCGGACTGCAGGACCTGTGGCAGCGGGGACGCATCGGAGTGGCCCTCGTCTCGACGGACGCTCGCCTGGCCCAGTCGATCCTGGATCGGATCTCGGACATGGTAGGGCGGGACGGCGAAATCGAGCTTTTCGGGCGCCGCATCGAGCTTCTCCGGATGGAAGACGAGGAAGCATGAAGGGGCGCGGAGACCGTCCGGCGCGCGTGGCGGCAAGGATCCGGGAGGAGATCTCCCTGATCCTCCAGCACAGGGCAAAGGATCCCGGATTGGGAGGAGTTACGGTCACCGACGTCACCATGACCGGCGACCTGAAGATCGCCCGCATTCACTACTCCGTTCACGGGGGGGAAGAGGAGCGGATCGCGGCCCGGGACGGGCTCCGGCGCTCCCGGGGATACATCCGGAAGGAGCTGAGCAGAGTCCTGCAGATGCGGTACTCCCCCGACGTGGTCTTTCATTACGACGCTTCCTTCGAAAAGGGCGCCCGGATCGACATCCTTCTCCGGAAGGTGGCGGAGGAGACCTCCCGTGAGGAATGATCTGGATGCGATCTGCCGCCTTTTCCGGGAGAAAAACAGGTTCCTGATCGCCTGCCACGAAAACCCGGAGGGAGACGCCATCGGATCGGAGCTGGCGCTCGCACTCGCTCTCCGGAAGATGGGCAAGACGGCGACGGTGCTGAACTCGGACCCCGTTCCCGGGAACCTGGTCTTCCTGCCCGGCGCCGACACGATCATTTTCGAAGCGGACGGTTCGACCCACGAGGTGGCCATCGTCGTCGACTGCGGGTCGCCCGAACGCACCGGGCGGGTCCGGACAGAGCTGCGGAAGTGCCCCGTCATGGTGAACATCGATCACCATGCCACCAACGATGCGCAGGGCGATTATTGCCTGATCGATCCCGATGCGGCGGCGACCGGAATCCTGGTGCACCGCATTCTCTCCGCACTGGGACTGGTGATCGACCACGACATTGCGATGAACCTCTACGTGGCGATATTGACCGACACCGGCTCTTTCCATTACTCGAATTCCTCCCCCGAAGCCTTCTACATCGCCGGGGACATGGTCCGAATCGGAATCGACCCTTGGGAGGTGGCGGAAAAGGTGTACGAGACCCAGACCGCGGAAAAACTCGGGCTGCTCGGGAGGGTCCTCGGGTCCATGGAACTTGCCGCGGGAGGCAGGGTGGCCGCGGTCACGGCGAGGAAAAAGGATCTTCGCGATTTTTCCGCCACCAAGGACCATCTCGAGGGGATCATCAACTATCCACGCTCCATCGCCGGCGTCGAGGTTGCCGTGTCGTTCCGCGAGGAGGACGGCGGGGAGTTCCGCGTAAGCCTCCGGTCCAAGGGGAAGGTGGACGTGTCCGCCATCGCCTCCGCGCTTGGCGGGGGAGGGCACCGCAATGCCGCAGGATGCACCGTCCCGGGATCCCTGGACGAAGTCAAAAGACGGGTCTTCGGCATGCTGGAGGCTGATCTGCCGTGACGCCGGCTGACGGCGTGATCGTTCTGGACAAGCCGTCCGGAATCACATCCTTCCAGGCCGTGGAGCGGGTGGGGCGGGTATTCCGAAAAAGGAAGTGCGGCCATGCCGGGACCCTCGACCCGATCGCAACCGGCGTGCTGCCTGTCTGCGTGGGCAGGGCAACCAAGATCGCCGGGTATCTTGCCATGCAGGAGAAGGAATACGACGTTTTTTTCCGTTTCGGGATCGAAACGGACACGGGAGACTCGGCCGGCCGGCGGACCAGCGCCGCCCCGGGGGGAAACGCCACGGAGGACGCCGTTCGGGCCGCGATTGCCGGCCTTGTGGGGGAATGGGAACAGGTTCCCCCGGCCTATTCGGCGATCAAAGTGGGCGGGAAACGTGCCTATGCGCTTGCGCGTCAGGGGAAGAGCGTCGAACTCGCCGCCCGGAAAGTGCGCGTGCACGAAGCAAGGGTCCTCTCATGGTCGAAGGAGGGGTTCCGGGCCTTTCTGCACTGCACGAAAGGATTCTACGTCCGGGCGCTTTCCCGGGATCTGGGAAGCGCCCTGGGCGTTCCGATGACCGTTTCGGAGCTGCGCCGCCTGAGGAGCGGGCCGTTCCGTATCAAGGATTCGATCCTGCTCGCAGATCTTGTTGCGTCCGGCAAGCGAGGAGAAGCGGACGGCGTTCTGGTTCCGATCGAGCGTGCCCTGGAAGGATTTTCCCGGCGGGAGATCCCGCCGGAGGCAGCGGCGGCTGTTCGGCAGGGTCGGTCGCCCGCCCCGTGGCTCGAGGGTGAAAGAGATTGGCGGGAGACGGGAGTCGTTCTTCTCACCTCCGCGGAGGAAGGTCCCGTTGCGCTGGTGGAGCGGCTTCCCTCCGGCACATGGAGGATTTTACGGGGCATATGAATTTACATCTCCCCCCGGGATATGATATAGATTAGGAAAATCATTTGCATAGTGGACGCGCGTGATCATGGAAAAAGGAAGGGGAGAAATGAGCGTTGTAATGGAGAAGAAGAAGGACGTCATCGGCAAGTTCCGGCTCCACGAAATGGATACCGGATCTCCCGAAGTGCAGATCGCGCTCCTCACGGAGCGGATCAACATGATCACGGACCATCTGAAGACCCACTCAAAGGATTTCAATTCCCGTCGGGGATTGTTAAAGCTGGTTGGTCAGAGGAGGCGCCTGCTCGACTACCTGAAGTCGAAGGAGTCACTCCGGTACAAAGCCGTCGTGGAAGCACTCGGCCTGCGCAAGTAGTCAGGGAATCCATCCACCAGAATTCGCCCCCGCGGGGGCCATCAAGAAGGGAATAACGACAAGTGGGAAACGTGTACGAAACGGAACTGTCTGGAAGAAAATTATCCATTGAAACCGGGAAGTTGGCAAAGCAGGCGGGCGGCGCTGCGGTGGTTACCTACGGGGAATCCGTGGTCCTGGTGACCGCATGTGTATCCGAAACCCCGCGCCCGGGCATCGACTTCCTTCCTCTCGTTGTGGATTACGTGGAAAAGACGTCCGCCGTCGGGAAGATCCCGGGCGGCTTCTTCAAGAGGGAAGGGAGACTGTCCGAGTTCGAGATCCTCACCTCCCGGATGATCGACAGACCGATCCGGCCCCTCTTCCCGAAAGGGTTCTACAACGAGATCCAGGTCATCGCAACGGTCCTCTCCGCCGATAAGGTGAACGACACTGCGGTACTCGCCATGATCGGGGCCTCCACGGCCCTCTCGCTTTCCGCGATTCCCTTCGAGGGGCCTATCGCAGGCGCCCGGGTCGGCAGAATCGACGGGGAGCTGGTCATCAACCCCGAGATCCCCGACCTGGCGCGGAGCGACATCAGCATTTTCGTCGCCGGGAGCAGGGATGCGATCCTGATGGTGGAGGGGGAAGCCTCCGAGGTTCCCGAGGAAGAAGTCCTCGACGCCATTCTCTTTGCACACCGCTCCCTTGTGCCCATCCTGGAGCTCCAGGAGACGATGACCCGCGAATGGGGCAGTCCGAAGGTGGCCTTCGAGAAGAAGGAGCTTGGCGAGGAGGATCTGCGCAAGATCGAGGATGTGGCGACAGCCGACCTGCGGGCGGCCTACGAAATACTGGCCAAGCAGGAGCGGCGGAAGAGAATCGAGGAGATCGCCGCGGCAACCCGTGACGCGTTCTCCGAGGAGGAGCGTCTGGAGAAGGCGACGCTCATCGTTAACGCCTTCCGGGAAACCGAGAAGAGGATCGTCCGCGGGAAGATCCTTTCCGAGAAGCACCGGATCGACGGCCGCGGCCTCGAGGACGTCCGGACCATCCATTCGCAGGTCCGGGTGCTCCCGCGCACCCACGGATCCTCCATATTCACCCGGGGAGAGACCCAGGTTCTCGTCACTTCCACGCTGGGCACCTCCCAGGACGAGCAGCGGATTGATTCCCTCCTGGGCGATTCCACCAAGCGCTTTATGCTTCATTACAACTTCCCCCCCTTCAGCGTCGGGGAGGTGAAGATGCTCCGCGGGCCGGGCCGCCGCGAGGTGGGGCACGGGGCGCTCGCGGAAAGGGCGGTGTCGAAGGTTCTCCCCAACGAGCTCGAGTTCCCCTACACCATACGCCTCGTGTCCGAGGTTCTCGAGTCGAACGGTTCCTCGTCGATGGCCACCGTGTGCGGGGCGTCCCTGGCGTTGATGGATGCGGGGATTCCCACAAAGGGCGGCGTCTCCGGCATCGCCATGGGACTCATCAAGGAGGGGGACCAGGTCGCCGTGCTTTCGGACATTCTCGGGGACGAGGACCACCTCGGGGACATGGACTTCAAAGTGGCCGGGACAGCGAAAGGGGTCACGGCGATCCAGATGGACATCAAGATCGGGGGCGTAAGCCGGGAGATCCTGCTGTCGGCCCTTCGGCAGGCCCGGGCAGGACGCCTTCACATCCTCGAAAAAATGAATGCCGTCCTCGACAAGTCGCGTCCCGAACTTTCGCCGTACGCGCCCCGGATCTACGTGATGCATGTGAAACCCGATAAGATCCGCGAGATCATCGGACCGGGAGGGAAGGTGATCCGCGGCATTCAGGAACAGACCGGCGTGAAGATCGACATCGAGGACGACGGGACCGTGAAGATCGCCGCGGTGGACGCGGAGTCCGCAAAGGCCGCCATCTCCATCATCGAGGGTATCGTGCAGGTGGCGGAGGTCGGGAAGGTCTACGAGGGAAAGGTGCGGCGGATCATGGAGTTCGGCGCGTTCGTGGAGCTCTTTCCCGGAACCGACGGGCTTCTCCACATCTCCCAGATCAGCAAGAACCGGGTCCGGGCCGTATCCGACATCTACAAGGAGGGTGACGATGTGACCGTTCGGGTCCTCGAGATCGACCGGGACGGAAAGATCCGCCTGACCCACAAGGAGTTCGAGAAGGAAGGGGAGAACCCCAACACCGAGCCCGATGCCGGCGGCCGGCCCGTACCGGAAGACGGCTCAAGACGCCCGGAGAAACGTGCCAGCGGAGGGGGACGCGGGGGGCGCGCCCGGGATTCCGGGGGTCGGAGGCAGGGGAGGCGGTAAGTGCTGCCAGCGGGCGCGATGTCATGACAGTCGCGAAGACGGTCCTCGGCAACGGCGTTACCGTTCTGAGCGAGAACGTCCCGTACCTTCGCTCCGCCACCGTGGGGGTATGGATATCCGGGGGCAGCCGGGGCGAATCCCCTCCGGAAAACGGAATCGCCCACTTCATCGAGCATATGCTGTTCAAGGGGACTTCGCGCCGCAGGGCGATCGACATTTCCCGGGAGATCGAGTCCGTCGGCGGAACCCTAAATGCCTACACCGACCGGGAGTACATCTTCTTCTTCGCAAAGGTGCTGACCAAGGATTTTCCCCTGGTCACCGACCTTCTTTCGGACATCTACCTGAACTCCCTGTTTGACGGTCGCGAGCTCGACCGCGAGAAGGACGTCATCCTCCAGGAAATTCTCATGGTCGAGGACAGTCCGGAGGACCTGCTGCACGACTTCTTCCACGCATCGTACTGGGGAGGGCATCCGCTGGGGCTTCCGATCCAGGGAACCTCCGGAAACGTCGCCGCGCTTACTCGTGAGCGCGTTACGGAGTATTTCCGGGACCGGTTCTGGCGGCGCGGGGTGATCGTTTCCGTGGTAGGGAACCTACCGCACGAACGTATCGTGGACGAGTTCCAGAGGGTGATGGGGTACCTTCGCCTGGGGGAACGCCACGTTCCCGAGCCGCCTCCGGCCCCGAAGCGCGGGGTCTTTTTGCGGGGGAGGCCGATCGAACAGATTCACCTGTGCCTGGGTGCCCCTGGAGTGTCCCGGGCGAGCGAGTGGAAATACGCGGCCCACGTGCTTAACGCGATCCTCGGCGGCAGCATGAGCAGCCGGCTTTTCCAGGAGATTCGCGAGAAGCGCGGTCTTGCCTATTCCGTATTTTCCTCTCTCTCCTCTTACGCCGACACGGGGATCCTGAAGATCTGCGCGGGCACGACGCCCGACAAGGCCGGAGACGTGCTGAACGTGACCGGAGAGGTTCTCTCGGACCTCGCGGAGGGCCGGGTGTCAAACGATGAGGTCGTCCTGGCCAAGGAACTGATCAAGGGGAGCATGCAGCTGAGCATGGAGAGCCCCGGATTCCGCATGACCCGGCTGGCAATGAGCGAGATGTTCCTCGGACGTCTCGAGGATCCCATGGACGAGATACGGAAGGTGGAAGAGGTGACGCTGGACAGGGTCCGGGACCTTGCGTCCAGGATGCTTCTCCGCGAACGGTTTTCGCTTGCCGCCGTAGGCGACTTGGCGGATGCGTCCGCGCTTTCCTTTTGACGGGATGGCGACCGGTCTCTCGATCCCCGTCCGGTTCGTTCGCGAGGGCAGCAGGGAACTGTTGCCCCGCTATCAGACGGTTGGTGCCTCGGGGATGGATCTGCGTGCCGATATCGAGCGAGAGATCACCATCCCCCCCCTGGGCAGGGCGCTCATCCCGACGGGAATTTCGGTGGCGATTCCCCCTGGAGTGGAAGGGCAGGTCCGGCCCCGGAGCGGCCTGGCGATCCGCAGCGGCATTACGTGCCTGAATTCGCCGGGGACCATCGACTCCGACTATCGAGGCGAGGTTTGCGTGGTCCTGGCCAATCTCGGTGACGAACCGTTTTCCGTCCGGCGGGGAGACCGGATAGCGCAGCTCGTATTCACCCCCGTCGCCCGGGCGACATGGCAGGAGGTGGAAAGCCTCGACCCGACTTCTCGGGGCGAAGGGGGATTCGGGCATACCGGGTAGGGGAGGGTCGACGTGATCGAGAGGTACACAAGGCCCGAAATGGGGAGGATCTGGGAGGCCGAAAATCGCTTCCGGATATGGCTGTCCATCGAGATCCTCGCCATGGAAGCGATGGTCCGGGACGGCCTGATTCCCGCCGACGCCCTCGCGCGTGTCAAAAAGAACGCCAAGTTCGACATCTCCCGCATCAACGAGATCGAGAAACGGGTGAAGCACGATGTCCTCGCCTTTCTCACCTCGGTCGCCGAGCACGTCGGGGAAGATTCCCGGTTCCTCCACGTCGGGATGACCAGCTCCGACGTCCTAGATACGTCCTTCGCCGTGCAGATGCGGCAGGCCCTCTCGCTCCTCATCCGGGATGCGAAGATGGTCTTCGAGGTCCTTAAGAAGCGAGCGTTCAAGCACAAGGACACGGTGATGATCGGACGCACGCACGGCATTCATGCCGAGCCGGTGACGTTCGGCCTGAAGATGGCGCTGTGGGCCGACGAGATGCGCCGGAACATCGCCCGCCTCAAGCGAGCCAGAGAGGTGATCTCGGTGGGGAAACTCTCGGGGGCCGTGGGCACCTTCGCCAGTATCGATCCGTCGGTGGAAGAGTACGTCTGTCGAAAGCTTTCGTTGCGGCCTGCCCCCGTTTCGACCCAGGTGGTGCAGCGGGACCGTCACGCCGAGGTGTTCGCCACAATCGCCGTCGTGGGCGCATCTCTCGAGAAGTTCGCCACGGAAATCCGACACCTGCAAAGGACCGAAGTCCGGGAGGCGGAGGAGCACTTCTCGGAAGAACAAAAAGGGTCTTCGGCGATGCCCCACAAACGTAACCCGGTATTGTCCGAGAACCTGTGTGGGCTCGCGCGCCTCCTCCGGGGGTACGCGATCATCGCCCTCGAGAACGTATCTTTGTGGCACGAGCGAGATATCAGCCATTCCTCGGCCGAGCGGGTGATCGCGCCGGACGCCACCATCGTGCTCGATTTCGCCCTGATGCGTTTCCATGACATCATGGAGACGCTGGTCGTGAACCCGGAGCGGATGAAGAAAAACATCGCCGGGACGCACGGGCTTCTGTTCTCCCAGCGGGTCATGCTGGCGCTCGCCGCCCGGGGCCTGTCGCGCGAACGGGCATACGAGATCGTTCAGAAATCGGCCATGGAGGCGTGGAGGAAGGAGAAGGACTTCGCGGAGCTGTTATGGAAGGACCGCGAGGTCCGGTCGCGTATGAGCAGGGAGGAGTTCCGGAAGCTGTTCGACGGAAAGCAGTACCTGAAGCACATAGACGCCATTTTCGACCGCGTATTCTGACGCGGGCCGAACGGATGCAGGCGTTCTTGCCGCGCCTGCCGGCAGTCCGCAGATTCGTGCCGCAGGGGGGGCTTTACCCCATGGAAGGGTGCATGCAGGCCGAACTCCCGGACATTCTGCCGAAGAAAAACACCGGACGCACAGACAACGGGACGTTCCGTAATACAATGGAAGAAGGTATTGGGGGAAGCATGACGGAGATGCTGCCGGAAATACACGAAGAGTGCGGAATATTCGGGGTGTACGGCCACGCGGAGGCCGCGAACCTCGTCTACCTCGGACTGTATGCCCTCCAGCACAGGGGGCAGGAGAGCGCGGGGATCGCATCCTCCGACGGCGAGGGAATAATCTTCCACAAGCAGATGGGGCTGGTCGCCGATATCTTTTCCGAGGACATCCTCTCGAGGTTGCCCGGCAATATCGCCATCGGGCACGTGCGCTACTCCACGGCCGGGACGTCAGAACTGAAGAACGCACAGCCGTTTGTCGTCGACTTCGAAAACGGATCCATCGCCATCTCCCATAACGGGAACCTGGTCAACGCGCACCGTCTGAAGAGGGACCTCGAGGTGCAGGGATCGATCTTCCAGTCGACGATGGATACGGAGGTCATCGTCCATCTGATCGCCCGCTCGCGTCTCGACCGTCTCGAGGACAGGATCGTGGACGCCCTGTCCCGCGTACGGGGAGCGTACTCGCTCGTCTTTCTGACCCGGGACAAGCTGATCGGGGTGCGGGATCCGCACGGGATCCGGCCCCTCGTGTTCGGTAAGATCAAGGGGGGATACGTCCTCTGCTCCGAGACGTGCGCGTTGGACCTTATCGAGGGGGAAGTTCTCCGGGAAGTGGAGCCGGGCGAGATGATCGTGATCGACGAGCGCGGCGCCCGGACGTCCCGCCCCTTTTTCCCCGCTCCGCCCCGGTTCTGCATCTTCGAGCATGTATATTTTGCCCGCCCCGACTCGATCTTCGGCGGTTCCTCGGTCTATCAGGTCCGCAAGCGCCTCGGCCGCCAGCTTGCGATGGAGGGTCCGGTGGACGCGGACATCGTCATCCCCGTTCCCGACTCGGGCGTCCCCGCGGCACTTGGCTTCTCGGAGGCTTCGGGCATCCTCTTCGAGATGGGCCTGATCCGAAACCATTACGTGGGAAGGACCTTCATCGAACCGCAGCAGTCGATCCGGCACTTCGGAGTGAAGATCAAGCTGAATGTGGTCCGGGACGTGGTGGAAGGGAAGCGTGTCGTCGTGGTCGACGACTCGATCGTGCGCGGGACGACAGGGCGCAAGATCATCAAGATGATCCGGGACGCCGGGGCGAAGGAGATCCACGTGAGGGTCAGCTCTCCTCCCACGACCCACCCGTGCTTCTACGGAATCGACACGCCCCTGCGGCGCGACCTCATCGGGGCGACCCACACCCTGGAGGAGATCAACAGATATCTTACATCCGACAGCCTCGCGTACCTGAGCGCCGAGGGTCTTCATGCCTGCGTTCCCAACGAGGGAAAGGGATACTGCGACGCCTGCTTTACGGGCGACTACATGGTGCCGCTCGAAGTCCCGGACGTCGAGGAGCAACTCCCGCTGTTTCGCGGATCCGTCAGGATCTGATCGTATGGTTCGGATCGCATCACGACCGGAGGCGTAACGATGAGCGGCGACCGGGAGCGTTTTCTTGCCATCCTGAAAGAGAAAAGCTACGAGAAGAGGAAAGTGATCCTCTCCTCGGGGCGGGAATCGGATTTCTACATCGACTGCAAGCAGGCGACGCTGGACGCCGAGGGAGCCGTCCTGACCGGAAGGATCCTCTGTGAGATGCTCGCGAAGGATGGAATGCCCGATGCGGTGGGGGGGATCACGCTGGGGGCGGACCCGATCGTGACCGCCGTATCCCTGACCAGCGCCCTTCGGGGCACTCCGATCCCCGCCTTCATCATACGGAAGGAACCCAAGAAACACGGCACCGCGCAGTGGATCGAGGGGATCAAGAATCTGCGGGCCGGGATGCGGGTGGCCATCGTGGAGGACGTAGTCACCACCGGGGCATCCACCCTTCGCGCGATCGAGCGTGCCGAGGAGGTCGGCCTGGTGGTTACCCGGGTGATCTGCCTCGTCGACCGCAACGAGGGCGGAGCGGAGTTTCTTTCGGAAAAGGGCTACCGCCTGGAGCCGATGTTCCGGAAAGAGGACGTCGAAAATGCCTGAGGGCCGCATGCGTCAAAAGGTCTTGCTCCTCGCGGGGGCGTTCGCGGTATGCGTTTCCCTGTCCGCGGGCTGCGGGACCCGTGTGATGCAGCTCTACGAAAAGGTGATCGGCTCGAAGCAGTACGCGCGCACCACCGAGGCGTTCACGCGCACCCGGGAAGTCCACGACGGGCTGGAAACACGCTTTATCCTTTCCTCCACGTGGCTTTCCCCCGAGTGGGTGCGGGCATTCTCGGAGGAGTATGCCAACATCTACTACCTCGATTCACAACGCAAGGGCCGGATGATCGACCGGTGGAAGGGGGAGTCCGAAACGTACGAACGGTTCTTCGTCGCCCTCTTTACCCCCGACGACCGGGCGAACGATCTCGACGAGGAAGAAACCCTGTGGACCCTCCACCTCGTGCGGGCGGACGAGAGGGATTTTCCGCCGGTCTACGTGAGGAAGACATCCTTGCGCCCCGAGGAAGTGTCGCGTTTCTTCCCCTACTCGGGCACCTGGTACCGGGCGTACGAAGTGGCGTTTCCCAAGGAGGCGGGGGAAAAGGTGGAGACGACGATCGCCGCGCCACGGTTCAAGCTGGTCCTCTCGGGGGTACAGGGACGCGCCGTGCTGGTCTGGGACTAGAACCACGTCCGCCGGATGAGCGTGTCCTTCCGCCCGTGCTCCTCGTCGAGGTAGGGGTAGTCGATCGTCGAGTGCAGCCCCCGGCTTTCCTTCCGCTGCATGGCGCAGCGAACGATCAGCTCCGCGACAGTGCAGATGTTGCGAAGTTCCAGCAGATCCCCCGTTACCTTGAAGTTCCAGTAGTACTCCGAGATCTCCTTCTTGAGGAGTTCGATCCGGTCGAGCGCCCGTTCCAGCCTCTTGTTCGAGCGGACGATGCCGACGTAGTTCCACATCATCCGACGGATCTCGTCCCAGTTGTGGGAGACCACGACCGCCTCGTCCGAGTCCTGCGCGTTCCCCGGATCCCATTCCGGCACGTGGATCTTGGGGCGCGGCTTCCCGGCGTACGCCTGGGCGGCCCGCGCGACCGCCCGGTCGGAGAAAACGAGGGCCTCGAGGAGGGAGTTGGAGGCGAGCCGGTTGGCCCCGTGCAGTCCGGTGCTTGCGCATTCCCCGATGGCGAAGAGCCGCCGCAGGTCGGATTCCCCGTTCCTGTCGGTCCGGACCCCGCCACACTGGTAATGCGCCGCGGGGACGACCGGAATCGGGTCCCTGGTGATGTCGATCCCGAAGGAAAGGCACGTCTTGTGGATGTGCGGGAACCGCTTCCGGATAAAGGCGGCCCCCTTGTGTGCGATGTCGAGGTAGACGCAGTCCTCCCCCGTCCGCTTCAGCTCCGCGTCAATCGCCCGTGCGACGATGTCGCGGGGGGCGAGTTCCTTCATGGGGTGCACGCCCTTCATGAACTGCCTGCCCGCCCGATTGAGCAGCTTTCCCCCTTCGCCGCGTATCGCCTCCGAGAGGAGGAAGGACTTGGCGTGCGGGTGGAAAAGGCAGGTGGGGTGGAACTGGACGAATTCCATGTTGGCGATTGTCGCCCCGGCCCGGTATGCGATCGCGATGCCGTCCCCGGTGGCGATGTCGGGATTGCTCGTGTACAGGTAGACCTTGCCGGACCCGCCCGTGGAAAGGATCGTGGCGTCCGCCAGAAACGTGTGGATTTTCCCCGACTTCAGGTCGAGGACGTAGGATCCGATCACCTCGTCTTCCTTGCGGCGCCCGAACGACTCCACCTTGTGGCGGGTGATGAGGTTGATGGCGGCATGGTTCTCGAAGATCCGGATCCGGCGATTGGCGCGTGCCCGGGAGAGCAGCGCCCGCTCCACCTCGCGTCCGGTCAGGTCCCTGGCGTGGAAGATCCGGCGCTTCGAATGTCCCCCCTCGCGTCCGAGGTCGAACTTCTCTTTCCCGACTCCGCGGGTGAACCGGACTCCCCACTCGATCAGCTCCCGGATCCTTTCGGGTGCGTCGCGGACGACCATGTCGACAACGTCGGGCTGGCAGATGCCGGCCCCCGCCCGGTGCGTGTCCTCGATATGGGATTCAAACGAATCCTCGCCGCTCCAGACGGTGGCGATACCGCCCTGGGCGTATTGCGTGCTGGACTCGGAGGCTTCCCTTTTCGTGATGATGGTGACCGATCCCTTTTTGGCCGCGCGGAGCGCAAAACTCAGGCCTGCGATGCCGCTTCCGACGACCAGGAAATGGGAACGCTTTTCCATTTACCTTCTCCCGCAGGAACTCATCCCGATTGACAAGGGAAATGCGAGTCTAATAGAATGCTGAAATATGAAGTATTTACGCATATTTTTAATCATATCCGTCTTCTCTTGTCCAATGGATATTTGGGCGGATATCTACCGGTATGTGGACCAGGACGGGGTCGTCCACTTCACCAACACCCCGGGCGGCAGGAAAGCGGACCTCTATCTCCGGGAGGCCCCCAAGGCCCCTCCTGCGCGGGGGTCCAGGGGGCTTGAGAACACCTGGATGATGGCGTACGCCGAGCAGTGCTCCCGGGCGAACAACCTGCCCCCCGCCCTGATCAAGGCAATCATCAAGGCCGAATCCAACGGGGAGCGGCTCGCCGTGTCGCCCAAGGGGGCGCAGGGGATGATGCAGCTCATGCCGTTCACGGCGAAGCGGTTAAACGTCACCGATCCCTTCGATCCGATAGAAAACATCGAGGGGGGGGTCAGGTACATCAAGGAATTGCTGGGGACGTTCGGCGGGAATCTTGTTCATGCCGTGGCCGCCTACAATGCCGGCCCCGCGGCGGTGAAGAAGTATGGCGGCATTCCCCCGTACGATGAAACCCGTGTCTATGTGAAAAGGGTGATGAATTTCTACCAGCAATACCAGTCCCGCGAATGAACGAAAACAGCCGGCTCAACCCGCCCAACGTCCTTACCCTCGTCCGGATTCTCACCGTGCCGATCGTCGTGCTTCTGCTGTATACCCCGGATGGTCGCGATATATCCCTTTCCCGATCGGTGGCGGCGACAATCTTGTTCACCATGTCGGCCTTCACCGACCTGTTCGACGGGTACATCGCCAGGCGCTACCAGATGGTCACCTCTCTGGGGAAGCTCCTCGACCCGCTGGCGGACAAGCTATTGGTCTGCGCGTCGATCGTGATGCTGATCCCTTCGGGCAGGGTGCCGGCCTGGATGGTGGTCATTATCGTGGGCAGGGAAATCGGCGTCACGGCGCTCCGCGGGGTCGCTTCCACCGAGGGGCTCGTCATCGCGGCCTCCCCCCTGGGGAAGGCGAAGACGATCATTCTGTCGATCGGTGTCGGGGCCCTCATCCTCAACTACCCCCTGATGGGAATCGACTTCCACCTTCTGGGGATGTTGTTCCTGGTTCCCGGCCTGATCCTGACGGCGTTGTCGGGGCTGGATTATTTCCTCAGGTTCGTCAAGGAGATCTTCAAGTAGGAGGGAAGCCGGACCGATTTCTTGACAACGCGGTGGCGATTCTCTTAGAATCGAGGTCCCGACGCGGGCGTAACTCAGTGGTAGAGTGCAACCTTGCCAAGGTTGAAGTCGCGGGTTCAAATCCCGTCGCCCGCTCCAAATAAAACAGGGGGTTGCGGAAAGCACCGCAACCCCTTTTTTTTTGCCGGTTGGCGGGTTGATCCTGTCGCTTATCCCGCCTCTCCTGGGCGTGTTTTGGACCCACCTGATCCTGATCGAAACAGAGCCGGGCCCCAACGCCATTTCCTGGATCATATGGAGCTTGTACCATTTTCCCCCGGTCATCCCGCGGCAGGGATCAATCCACCCAAGGCAGGAGCCGGATCCAAGAAATTATGCGCGATGCGTTTATGATGGAAACGATTGTTAAAAGCGCGATCATGGCCGTAATGCATATCGCTAATAGTACGTCCGGGATATATCGAACCCGCGAGCTCATTCTTCGTCCTCCCTATTCGTTCCCTTGTCGTCCCGTTTCATTTGCAACTGGTCAACCGACAGCGTCCCCCCGCCGCCTCCTTTCCGGCGGATCAGATTACCAGGTATACCTGGTAATCAATTTACCCCCGGAGTTGTGGAAGTCAACTCTTTTTGGAGGGTATAATGGCGGCCATGGAAAA
>JBFKGZ010000052.1:0-18298 GCA_041633075.1 Candidatus Deferrimicrobiaceae bacterium
AATCGACGATACGATCGCCGATGGCGACAAGGTGGTAATCCGTTGCACCTGGAGCGGCACCCATAAAGGCGAGTTCATGGGAATTCCGCCGACCGGCAAGAGCGTATCCTTCGGAGTGATCGACATCGTCCGATTTGCCGGCGGCAAGGTCGTGGAACATTGGGGCCAGATGGATTCCATGCGCATGATGCAGCAACTTGGGGCCGTTTCCAGGCCGGCGGCGTAAAACGAAAGATTCCGGTGGATGGGGGCAGCGATTGCGGTGGGAGGCGGGAATCCCATCGTGCCGCTGCCTCCATTCCCGCTTCAATTCTCCCAGGGCGTCAAAAGCTGGAAATAGTTGTTGTCCGGATCGGCGAAGGTCGCGATCATCATGTCCGGGGCCTCCTTCGGATGGTAAGGCTCCGCGATGACTTTCGACCCGATCTTCTTGATTCTTCCGAATTCCCTCTTCACATCCTTCGTCTCGAGATTGAACATCATCCTTTCGGGGTTTTTGTTCTTTCCCCGCACTTTGTCGTGCGGCCCGATCGTGATGAATCCTTTTCCGGTCATGAAACCGCAGAAACCGTTCTCCGACCAGTCGGGTTTTTTCCGGAATATCTTCCTGTAGAACTCCACGAGTTTCCTGGGGTTCTCCGAAAAGAGCAAGATGGAGCCGAAATGCAACATGATATTTCCCTCCTCACCAAATGCATGCCATCGGATTCTCGCCCATTAGATGGACCGGTATCGATCCGGGTTCCCGGTTCCCGGGATGTCCATTCGGGCTCCATCGAAGAAGGGGATACGTGCCAAACCGGTATATGTTGAAATCACCCGGCCCCCGGCTCTCGCCCCGGTCAGCGCGCCGAAGATGGCATTACCGGAGGTAGACGATCGACTCTTCCCTGGGAACCTTTCCTGGCCGAGACGGCGACTCGGCAGGATACCCGACCGGGATGATGGCCACGGGGCGCAGATGATCCGGCAGGGTTAATATTTTCGACGCCTCCTTTTCGTTGAACGCCCCGACCCAGACGGTTCCCAGTCCCAGGGAGTATGCCACGAGCAAAAGGTTCTGTACGCTGGCGGCGACATCCTGAAGGCAGTAGAGCGACCGGCCTCTTTCCCTGTACGGTCTTGCGAGTTTCAGATCCGCGCAGCAGACGACGGCAAGCGGGGCCTCCGCGATGAACTCCTGCCCGAAGGCCGCATCGGCGAGCTGCTTCCGGGTCTCTTCCCGGAACACGAAATAGAATCTGCGCGATTGCAGGTTCCCGGCGCTTGGTGCCTCGCGGAGGCTCTCCTCGAGCGTCCCGATCAGGGTCGCGGGAATCGGCGTTTTCTGAAAGCGTCGAATGCTTCGGCGTCCCCTAACTGCTTCGAGGATCTCCATCGTCTACCCCCATTGTGCATGCAGGATGATTCCTTGCTTTCGCTCCTGATTATACGCGTCCGGTTCGAGGTTGCGAACGCTTGAACCCAATCGCGGTTCCGGGAAATCTTGCCCCTGCATATGACCATCTTTTGCCGGAAGGGATCCGAACCGATCAGGCGCACAATACAGGGACCATTCTCGCAGGAGGTTTGCATGCCCGATCGACCGCTCAATCACGTGCTCTTGCCGGAGAACACTTGCTACGGTTGTGGTCCCCTCAATCCACACGGTCTTCAGATCGATGTCTCGCGCGATCCGGGCAACCCCGAGCGCCTGCACGCCACGTTCTCGCCGAAGCCCCATATGGTGGGTTTCCCCGGCATTACCCATGGCGGCGCGATCTTCACCGCCCTCGATTGCCTGGCTGCTTGGGTTCCCAGCGCGCTCCGACCCAACGTGCGGGCCTTGTGGCTCTTACGCTCGGCGACGATCACGTTCCATCGACCGGCACCGAGCACCCTGCCCATCCAGTTCGTCGGCACAATCGCCAGCGATGGCGGGCCCGAGTCCCCGATGATCGTCCACACCGAGGCGCATGATCCCCAAGGCGCCCTCTTGGCCGCTGCGGACTTCAAGGTCGTTCCCGTTTCCGAAGAACGATTTCTTCAGATCACCGGGCTGCCGGGCATCCCGCCCAACTGGCGCGCCTTTCTCGACAGAGAGTGATCGCGTTGGCAACCTGACGACTGCCCTTTTGCGGCAATCCTCGTATTCTTGTTGGGCATCGCGTATCTGTGGTTCGTCTCCGGCCGGTAAATTCCGGGTGACCAATCCCCCGGACTCCCTCGCCGCTGCATCCATTCCCCGTTTTTGCACCTCCCTCCTTTGCGACTTCGACCATATGTGGCGGCTCCCGGCCGCCCTCTGCAAAGCGGCGACGGGTGTGTGATACCTTGTGGCAAGAGGTGAGTTGTGACGAGCACGATGTCGGGGCACCCACGTCGGACTGCGCTGGTGACGGGGGCATCGAGCGGAATCGGGGCAGTGTATGCCGGGCGTCTCGGTGCGCAGGGATATGATCTGATCCTGGTCGCCCGCAGGGAAGAAAGGCTTAGAGAACTTGCGGACGAACTGGAAAGGAGCCACGGGGTAGAAGCGGAGATCCTGGCGGCGGACCTTTCCGAGGACACCGGGCTTCGGAAGGTGGAGGAACGGATCGCCCGCGCCGGGAACCTGGAGTTTCTCGTGAACAACGCGGGCTTCGGCACGCGGGGCCTGTTCTTCCGGGCCGGAGAGGAGGAACAGGACCGGATGCACCGGCTCCACGTGCTGGCTACCGTGCGGCTCAGCCACGCGGCGCTTCCCGGGATGGTCGCCCGCGGGAAAGGAACCCTGGTGAACGTTTCCTCGGTGGCCGGCTTCGCACAGAGTCCCGGCAACGCCTCCTACTGTGCCACCAAAGCGTGGATGAACAGTTTCACCGAAGGGCTGTACCTCGATCTTGCCGCTGTCGGGTCGCCCGTCAAGGTGCAGGCGCTCTGCCCGGGGTACACCCTGACGGAATTCCATCAGGCCATGGGGATCGGGAGGGACCATGTTCCCGCATCCTGGTGGACATCCGCGGAGGATGTGGTCGACGCCTCCTTGCGGGGCCTTGCACGGGGGAAGACGGTGGTCGTCCCCGGCTGGCGGTACAAGTTCTACGTGTGCATCCTGAAGGCGCTCCCCGGATTCGTCATCCGGCCCCTGGCGCTGCGAATGCGGGGAAAGGGGAGGTAGCGGGGAAACGGAAGGGGGCTTGGGACACGACTGCCATTGATTGACGAATTCCGCGTGAACCGGGGGTAAACCATGCTCTGGTGGATTCTCTTCCTATTCGGCTGGTTCGTCGCTGCCTTCTGGGCTGCCGGCGCGTACCGGATCCCCCGCTTTGTTCGGGAGGGCATGATCGATGAGCGCGCCGCATCGATGCCCGAACCTAAAAATTGGCCGAAGGTCTCGGTGGTGGTCCCTGCGCGGGAGGTGGGACTCGAAGAAGTGGCGGACGGCGGATTCGGTGCTCGAACAATCGTCTTCGAGAACGACGGCGCGGTCACGGGAACGGAGCGTAAGTCGCAGCCCGGTGCGACTCGCCCGGCCTCCTGCGGAAGACAGGTTGGCGATCTCCCGACCATACGTGGCGCGGGCCTTTTCCATGTCGTCGTAAGGGCAACGGGGGAATTCGCTTTCCGAGACCTCGGAAGCCAGGACAGGGGGAGGGAACAGGAAAGCGGAAACGACCAGCAGGAAGAGTGCAATCGGGCCCATTGCATGATCCTTAGGGAAACCGCTTCGACTTCAAGGGATGCCCTCCCTGGAACATCCAGTCTATCCGGGGAGGATTCTCTTGCAAGGTGGTTTCACGGCGGGATGGTGAGGGATTGTTAGGTCAGAAGCTGACGGTGAAGCTGATCTCCGGGTAGAGCTCGTCGCAGGAATCGAATGTGCTCTCGTCGCAGTCCAGGTAACTCTCGTAGACCCCCCCCAGACCGAGGTGCATGTTGGGGCCGACCGGCAGGTATGCCCCCCCGCGCATACCCACCGAATTGAGGTCGGAAAAGTTTTCGATGAACACGCGCCGGTAGAACACCCCCACGTAAGGCTTAACCGAGGGAACTTGGGTGAAGACGTATTGCACACTTGGTGTGAGCTTGTAAATGTCGGGGGAATTGCCGAACCAGGACTCGAAATGCAAGCCAAGTCCCAGGCCCTGGAAGACGTAATAATTCGCACCCACCCCCAGGACGAAATAGTCCTGGCGGAACGCGGACCCACTCCCGCCGAAGACCGAGAGTTGCGTGCGTCCCTGCCCGAAGGACGTCCCCGCCCCCACCCCCATGTCGGCGGATCCCGCTTGCGGAAGGGAAACCGTCAGCATCAGGAGGGCGGCGGCCAGGGGAAGTCGGAGGAAACGAATTTTCATGCAGCGGATGGTACCATCGGTACAAAGAGGGAGTCAATTCGGTCAGGTGATGCGGCTGTACGTCATCCACGGTGCAGAAGATGATGGGACAGGCTGATCCCGCCATCACGGCCCGATACGACAGGCGCGGCGAGGAAGCGAAAAAGAAGGCCGCATCTGTAGGCCATGACGAAATCCGGCCCAAAAAGGATACAGGGGGCGGGGGACACCCTGCTATTTACCGAAGGAGGGTTCCGATGACCTGCCCCCCAGGTTTTGATCAACTGGGCGGCACGATGTGGCATTCCCCCCGGGGAATAAGTACCATCTAAGCGAAGTTCTCCCATCACGCATCTTTCGGGACGGAAGCTAAATGACCGACTCCCATGATCTGCTGGAACGGCTGTGCAACTTCCCGGGCGTCGCGGGCTTCGAAAGTAAGCAGCTGCATCGGGATGGACAAGGTGATGAGGAAGGCGCAGGACGATTGGTTGGGGGGCGAGGCGGACTTGTGAAGAGATCCAAAGTCATTTTCCTTCTCTCTGTGACGGCAGGGTGCCTCTTTCTTGTCCTGTCCACGGAGTCACGCGCGCAGGAACTCAACGGCCTTGCCGCAGCGGTCCCTCGCCAGGTGGCGGCCTTTGCCGCGGAGGGTCCGGACGCGACATACGACCGCAAGACCATCTACGACTACATCGACGGCGCGGCGGAAGTCTATCTTGCCTACGACATGCGGGGGTGCCTCTCCCGCCGTTACGTCGCTCCGGGGGAGTCGGCCATCGTGCTGGATCTCTTCGACATGGGGACTTCTGCCGACGCCTTCGGCGCCTTCACCCACGACCGGGAGGGCGAGACGTTGGATATCGGGGAGGACGGCCTGAGCCGGGAGGGGTGGATCCGATTCTGGAAGGGCCGTTTCTTCGTCTCGATCTACGCCGAGCGCGAGACGGCCGGTGCGCGGGAGGCGGCCTTCCGGCTGGCCCGGGCAGTCGAAGCCGGAATCAAGGAGAAGGGCGAGAGGCCGAAGATTTTAGGGAGGCTCCCCAAGGGGGGCCTTCAGAAACAGAGCGTGCGGTATCTTCACTCCCACATCCTGCTCGAAAGCCACGTCCGTCTTTCCGATGAGAACATCCTGGGGCTGGGACCGGACACGGAGGCCGTACTCGCCTCGTACGTCCGGGAGGGGAAACGTGCCCGGGTCCTGCTCGTTTCCTACATGGACGCGGCACAGGCGGCCGCGGCCCGAAAGCGTTTCCTGTCCCTGCGGCCAGCCGGGGATGCATCGAAGCGGGGAATCGCGTCGGAAGAGGGCAAGTGGTGGCTTTCCGCGCAGGCGGGACGGATTCTGGCGGTCGTCCTCGACGCAGAGAGCGGACCGCTGGCCGAGGCCCTGTTGAAGGAGGCGGAGACGCTTCCGTGACCTCCCCGATCGACCTGCTTATTGAAGGCGGGGAGGAAGAAGGACAGGAAAGCAAGGAAAGGAACGCGGAGGAAGGAGGTACGTACCGTGGGAAGCAAGAAATCCGGGATCAGCCGTCGCGATTTTCTTAAGACGGGGGCGCGAATCGCCATGGGGGGCGCCGCGGGCCTGTCCCTTGCCGGAAGTTCGCACGGGGAGGCCGCGGGGAAGAGCCGGGTCGTAATGGTCCGCGACAAAGGCGTGCTCGACGGCCAGGACCGGATTCGCCCCGCCGCACTGGGGGAGATGCTCGACGGGGCGGTCGCTGCTCTTATGGACGAGCGCGACGCCGCTTCCGCGTGGAAGCGCATCGTGTCCCCCGGAGACGTCGTGGGGATCAAGACGAACGTCTGGCCTTATCTGCCGACCCCGGAACCGCTGAACGAAATCCTCCGGGAACGACTGATCGGCGCGGGCGTCAGGCAGGAGAACGTCTCCGCGGACGACAGGGGCGTACTCGCAAATCCCGTGTTCCGCCGTTCCACGGCGCTGGTCAACGTCCGGCCGATGCGGACCCATCACTGGGCGGGACTGGGATCGCTCATCAAGAACTACATCATGTTCGTCCCCATCCCGAGTAACTACCACGACAACGCCTGCGAGCGGCTGGGCGCCATCTGGAACCTGTCCCACGTGAAGGGCAGGACGCGGCTCAACGTCCTGGTGATGATTACGCCGCTGTTCCACGGCACCGGCCCGCACCATTACAGCCCCGGGTACGTCTGGCCCTACTACGGGCTGATCGTAAGCAAAGACCCGGTGGCCGCCGACGCGACGGGCGCCCGGATCATTGAGGCGAAGCGGCGGGCCCACTTCGGGGAAGACCGGCCGATCAGCCCGAATCCCCGGCACATCGTCGTGGCCGGATCGCGATTCGGGCTGGGGCGAAGCCGGCCGGAGGAGATCGAGATCATCCGTCTGGGGTGGAACGAGGATTCCCTTATCTGATACTCCCGGATCGGGGAGGGCGGCGGGAGAAGCACGAAGGATTCGCCGTTTGCGCGACGAATCGGGGTAAACGAAGATCCCCCCGTCCACGCAACAAAATAAATCAGGCAACGCCCTCTATTCCTTCTTCGGCTTCCACTCCCGTTCCAGCTTCGGCTTCCACTCCCGTTCCAGCCGTTGCGCCACGGCGATCTGGGCGGGGGTCATCTTGGAGGCGACAAGGTCTCGGTTTTTTACGGCCCTATCCCGAATCTCTCTCTCTGATGGAGGGTGGTGCGAAACCGCGAGGTTAACCCACATATGTGCCATAACGTAATCCTGTGCTACCCCTTTACCCGCAAAATACATACCGCCCAAGTTTGACATCGCAGTTGCGTATCCCTGCTCCGCGGCCTTTCGATACCACTTCACCGCCTCGGGGTAGTCCTTCGGGACGCCTCGACCGTTTTCATACATGTAGCCGAGGTTGTTCTGGGCATCAGCGATTCCCTGATCGGCCGCTTTTCGATACCACTTCACCGCCTCGGGGTAGTCCTTCGGGGCGCCTTTGCCGTTATCGTACGCGACGCCAAGGTTGAACTGCGCATCGGCGTATCCCTGCGTGGCGGCCTTTCGATACCACTTCACCGCCTCGGGGTAGTCCTGCGGGAGGCCTCGACCGTTTTCATACATGTAGGCGAGGTTGTTCTGGGCGTCAGCAATTCCCTGCTCGGCGGCCATTCGATACCACTTCACCGCCTCGGGGTAGTTCTTTCGGACGCCTTGACCGTTATCGTACATGTAGGCGAGGTTGAACTGGGCATCGACATTACCCTGCTCCGCGGCCTTTCGATACCACTTCGCCGCCTCGAGGTAGTCCTGCGGGACGCCTTTGCCTTCGTCGTACATGATACCGAGGTTGTTCTGGGCCTTGGAGAATCCCTGCTCCGCGGCCTTTCGGTACCACTTCACCGCCTCGGGGTAGTTCTTTCGGACGCCTTGGCCGTTAGCGTACATGTAGGCGAGGTTGAACTGGGCATCGACATCTCTCTGCTCCGCGGCCATTCGATACCACTTCACCGCCTCGGCAAAGTCTTGCGGGACGCCTTGGCCGTTAGCGTACATGTAGGCGAGGTTGAACTGGGAGTGGGCGTATCCCTGTCCCGCGGCCTTTCGGTACCACTTCACCGCCTCGGTGTAGTCCTGCGGGACGCCTTGACCATTGGCGGACATGAATCCGAGGTTATACTGCGCTTCTGCCAACCCGTGTTCGGCCGCCCTCCTGTACCATATCAGTGCCTCGGCGTAGTCCTGCGGGACGCCTTGTCCGTTAGCGTACATGTAGGCGAGGTTGAACTGGGAGTGGGCGTATCCCTGTTCCGCGGCCATTCGATGCCACTTCACCGCCTCGGCATAGTCCTGCGGGACGCCTTGACCATTGGCGTACATGATGCCGAGGTTGTACTGGGCTTTGACTTTGCCCTGTTCGGCCAATGGTTTCAACAATTTGAATGCTGTTGCATAGTCGCCCCGATTATAGGCGGCGACAGCATCCTCGTTTTGTCCCCCGAACGTTGCAACACCCCATGATGCAGAGATCAGGAGGGTGAGCAAAACGAACGTCAGATGGCGAGGCGTACCTTTGCGCTCACGGACATTCACGCCTATCTGTCTCACCTCCCTTTCCGGAAGTGATCGGGATTTCACCCGAGTATATAACGTGGGAAAACCCCCTTCAATCGAGATTCGGTCCTGCCACTCGCTTCTCATCCTGGCCATGATCTAATTGTTGCGATGATGTTGATGATTGGAATGGAAAACCCACACCGCCAGGCGACATTGCGGCTCACCAAGGGCCGCTGACGATAGCACGGTATGCGGATCAACAGACGGGCGAGCTGCCTGCGCTCACTGGTGCCCCGGGTTAGTCGAGGTACCGCCTCCGCCTCCGCCACTGCTGCCTGCCGCGATGGCGATCCCGATAACCACCGCGGCCCCGGCCGCGACCCACCAGATCGTTTTCGAGGATGTTCGCTCCAGCTCCGTTCCCGCCGCATCCGCGGTCTTGCCTGAATCGAACGAATCCGTTTTCGGTTTCGGGGTCAAGCCGGGCGGCAAAGTCGTCTTTCTCTGCCACGTATCCCAGGTGTTGTCCGCCATCGCGCGGGAAACGGATCCAAGACTCATGGTGAGGAAGCAGGCGGTGCAAAGGATCGCAACGATGGATTTGATCGTAGTCCGGAGACGGGAACCGCGCATGGTATGCCCCCTTTGGAAACGCCATATCCTCGTCACCAATCCTCCTTTTTGTGACATCCCGTGATACCTCCCTTGTTCGGATCGCAGCTGTTGCCGTTGTACCGGACGTCGGGAAGGATCGTCTCCGAGGCCGGTTGCTCGAAGACGGGTGTGGAAAGGTTCTGGAAGTGGCCGTCCACGTTTACCTTCGTGGCGTCGTGGCACTGCTTGCACGTCGCCGCGCTGAGACCGAATTCAGTGATGTGCCTGGTGTGTTCTCCGGAGAAGTAGCTGTTGTACTGCGTCGTTCCGGAAACGTGACAGCTGAGGCACGCGTTGGGGACGTCGATCGCGTTGGCGGTCGCCGTCCACCAGTCGGGCGTCACCTGCCCGCCGTGGCAGGTCACGTTCGAGCAGGTTCGGCTCTCGGCGCTGAAGTCCGCCGTCCCGGACTTCGCGTTGTACTCCGCCAGGAAGGCGATATCGCCCGGGGGCACCCGCAACGCATCCTTGCCCGGACGCGCGTTGGCACGGTCGTAATGTTCCAGGGTACCGGCATCAAGGCCGTTGTGACAGGGGTTGCACACCCCCATCCCGGGCAGCTCGTCGTGGACGGCGTGTTTGCCGGCCACGTTCGGATACGTCGCGCCGGACGGCGGATCGCCGTGGCAGGAGGTGCAGTTCTGCGATATCAGCGGCGAGCCGGACTCGTGGCACACCGTGCAGGTCGGCCCGAGCTTCGTCGCCGGACCCGTTTCGAAATGGCAGGCTTCGCAGTTGGCTGCGAAATTGGATGACGTCACCGAGGTGTGGTTCGCTCCCGTGAAAGGTACCGGGTGTTTCACCCCGCCGGGACCGCCGGAGTGGCAGAGGATCCCGTTGAAAGAGATGGAGAAGCAGCTCGGTGCGTTGGGGTCCGGCCCTGTGCCGGGTCCGTCCGTCTTGTGGCAGATGGCGCAAGCCACGCTGCCGTTCCCGGAATCCCGGTGGGAAGCTGCGTAGGCGGGGAACAGCTGGGGCGCCTGGTGCCAGGGGATCGGGTGCGCCTTGGCGCGCGCGTGACAGGTGGAGGTCTGGCAGGAGGTCGACGCGATCCCTCCGTTGAACAGGGTCGTCCCCGGCGTACCGTGGCATTCCTGGCAGTACGAAAGATCCTGCTTCGCGGTCAGCCCGTGGAACTGCGGGCCGGGATCGAGCCAGGCGGTTCCAACGGCGTGGGGTGCGGCCGTGTCGCCGTGACACAGCGTGCTGTTGAAGCACCCGGGCGGCGTTTCCGCCGCGGCGGGCGTGAACGGGTGGTTCGACGGGTTGTTCGGGGATCCCGGGAAGTGGCACAGTACGCAGACCGGCGCGTTTTCCGTGTTCGTGTCTATGTGGGTGTAGGTGGGACCGTGCCAGGGCCGCGCCGGATGCGGCGCGTTCACCTCGTGGCACGGGAAGCACGACAGCTTTGATGCGCCGCCGGTGAAGAATCTCCCGTGGCAGATCTGGCAGGAGACGAAGCCGGAGCTGCCGGGGGCCTGTTTCGCGGAGACGCCGTGGTTCTGAGCCGCGGGAGACGTGGCGATCCACCCTGATACCGGACCGTGATGGCAACCCGCGGGGTTTTCGAAGCACGAAACCTGTGAGGTTCCGCCGGAGAGGTCCGCACCGTGGCATTCCATGCAGGGAATGCTTTCGCTCTCGGCGATGTAGTCACGCGTGGCGGACTTCGCGTGCTGGCCGCCGGAGGGAAGCACCACCCAATCCGGTGGGCTGCTCAGACCGCCGGAGGAATGGTTGCTCCCGCATCCGGAAATCGCTGCGAAGGCGACCAGGAGGATCAGCGACCGCGTGGAATGCCGTAGGTCCCGAAAAAAATGCATGGGGAACGTCATGTCTCCTCCTGTAGCGGCAATACCGGAAAAACCTTTCCTTACAAGAGAAGTGTCCTGTGCATATTCCATAAGAAAATGCAAAATGGATACCCACAGATGACAAATATAGAAATCCAATAACTATTGGATATTATTAATATATAAATCATTCCATCCGAGCTGTTTCTCGTTGGGGGGGGAAATTAATTCCCCTTATATGTATGATTGTTCCCAATAAGGGCAGGAACGGCAGTGGGGGAAACCCCCGTATGCCACAGAGGGAATCGATAGGGGTTATGCCAAGCGCAGGACCCCTTTCTTTATTTGCTTTGCCTAATTGGTGCCAAAAAATCCCCCGAGGGGAGGGCGACCGGGGAAAGTTTCCACAACGGAAATAATAGAAAAGACTGGAGACGGCTGTGCAACCTCCCGGGAGTTGAAGGGTTCGATGGTATGTAGTGCCTTCCGTCGCTCCTCGCTGGCGGTGTGATACGGCCCGAATCATTGCCATATCGAAATTCGTTATACAATCCGGAACACGACATAATCTCCGCAAATGGGCCCGGTGTTATAATGGGTCGCGCAATCGGCGCTTTCCGAAGGCCGTTCATCTCCTACCGTCGTATCGCAGTGCAATGAAGGTGCTCGTCCGCAACTCCGGGATGTGCCTCACTGGGACAGGCAAAGGAGGAAGGGCAAGATGACGCATCGGAACAGGCCGCTGTACAGGGATGTTAAGAATCTTCTCTCCGGGTCGGAGAAACGGGCGAAGGAGAACCTCGACTGGCTATCGGCCAACATGCCCCCGATCTTCTTCGAGACGATGCGCGGGGAGCCGGGGGCCATGGCAACGCTTTGCCGGGAGTTAGGAAGCCTCCTTACGAACCGGCACCTGCTGCTCGCCGACCGGGAGAAGCTGGTCATCGTTGCCCGTCTCGACGTCCCCGGATCCCTCTATGAGACGATCCAACGGATCACGGACCGGGAGATCTCCTACTCGGAAATGTCCCACTCCTACGCCACCGTCCCGGGGGCCGGCCACTTTCTCGAGGTGCAACGATACGAGATGGACCGGAAGGTGGAACGGGAGATCCAGGAATACGACGGCCCCCCCCTTCCGCAGGCGATCCGGCGGCGGGTCCTTGCGGAGTGGCGGCGGGAGAATCCGGAGGTATCGCCGAAACTTAAGGGGTGGCTTCTCGATGTCCTCTGGCGGAACAACCCTTCCTACATGCGCCTTTCCCCTCCCGGGCGGGTGGCCAGGATCCTCTGGCTGCTCCAGCAGGGAAGAGACCGCGCGGGAGTGTTCTTCGGTCTCCAGGATGCCGAAGCGCCTGGGGAGTGGCAGGAGAGCAGGATCCTTTTGGCGGTTTCGAATCCGCCCGAGCAGGGGTTTCTGGCCCAGATCATGGAGATCTTCCACCGGCTGGGGATGGGGGTGCGCCGGGCGTACACCCTGGCCATAAGCACGGGGATCCAACCGTGGTTCCTGGGGACGTTCTATGTGCGGCAGAGGGGCGAGAAGGCGCTCTTGCCGAACCAGGAGCAGATCCGAAAGCTCCGGGGAGAGCTGTTCAATTCGCTGATCCTCTCCAACGCCTCCCCCACCTACAGGGAGTTCGTCGTCCCCCGCAGGATGACCGGCGAAGCGGCCTCCCTCATCAACGCCTTCATCGCCTTCAGCCACGCCTGCCTGGCCCACGGCGACCCGGACCGGTACGACTACGAGGAGGTCCACCGGGCCTTCACGTCCGATCCGCAGATGGCGCTTCGCCTGGTCCGCCTCTTCGAGATCCGGTTCGCCCCCGGGGTGGAGAACCGGGAAGAGGCGTGTCGCAAGGCCCTTGCCGAGGCGGAGAGGGAGATCGACGAGTACAACACGGGGCACCGGTTCCTGGACGACTTCCGGCAAACGGTATTCCGCGCCGCCCTGGCCATGATCCGGCGGACCCTCAAGACGAACGCCTTCGTGGCGGAAAAGCACGCCCTCGCCTTCCGGCTGGATCCCCGGTATCTCGACGATCTCGGGGACATCTTCACCGCCGGCCTCCCTCCGGAGCGCCCTTTCCGGGTGACCTTCTTCTTCACGCGGAACGCCCTGGGGTTCCACGTCGGATTCTCCGACATCGCCCGGGGCGGATGGCGGACGGTCATCACCCGGACGTGGGACGACATGGTCACCGCCGCGATCACCCTGTTCCGGGAGGTCTACGTCCTGGCCCACACGCAGCACATCAAGAACAAGGACATCTACGAGGGGGGCTCGAAGATGGTCTCCCTCCTCTACGCCCCGGGGACCGAGACGCGGGCGCTCCTGGACCAGCGCCTCTACCAGTCGCAGCTCGCCTTCGCGAACGCCTTCCTGGACCTCTTCGTGACGCAGGACGGGAAGGCGAAGGATCCGCGCGTCATCGACTATTACGGGGAGGACGAGCCGATCGAGCTGGGGCCGGACGAGAACATGCACGACGCGATGATCGAGACAATCGCGGATCTCGCGAAGCGGCGCGGGTACATCCTCGGAATCGGTATCATGTCGAGCAAGAGGGTGGGGATCAACCACAAGGAGTACGGGGTGACCTCCACGGGCGTGGTGACGTTCGCCGAGGTGGCGATGCGGGAGGCGGGCATCGACATCCGGAAGGACCCGTTCGCGGTGAAGTTCACCGGCGGGCCGAACGGGGACGTGGCGGGCAACGCCATGCGGATCCTGCTTTCCCGCTGTCCGGAGGTCCGGGTCCGCCTCGTCCTCGACGGGACGGGAGCCCTCGTCGACCCGGCGGGAGCGGACCGGAAGGAGCTCTCCCGGATCGTGCTGAAAGACGACATCGAGATGTTCGATCCGATCCATCTTTCCCCGGGCGGGTTCCTCCTCTACCGGAACGTCCGGAAGACGGAGGGGCTCAAGGAGCTTTACCGCAAAGTCGAGCGGACCGAAACGGGCGTGAAGGAGGACTGGCTCACCGTCGACGAGTTCTACCGGGAGTTCGAGGGACTGATATTTACCGTCCCGGCGGACCTCTTCATACCCGCGGGCGGCAGGCCGGAGACGGTGGACGAAAGGAACTGGCGCCGGTTCTTCCCGAAGGAAGGAGGTCCCACCGTGCGCCTGATCGTGGAGGGGGCGAACTCGTTCCTGACTCCCGGGGCGCGCCAGGCGCTCCAGGAGAGGGGCGTCGTGATCCTGCGGGACGCCTCGGCGAACAAGTGCGGCGTCATCTCCTCCTCCTACGAGATCATCGCGAACCTCCTCCTCTCGGAAAAGGAGTTCTTCGCGCACAAGGAGGAGTACGTGGAGGGGGTGCTTTCGATCCTCGAGAAGAGGGCCTCGGACGAGGCGGAGCTGATCTTCCGCCGGTACCGGGAGGCGGGAGGGAAGGTGCCGTACACGGAGATCTCCGGGTCCCTGAGCAGGGAGATCAACGACTGGTACGCAAGGATCTTCGATTATTTCCAGACGAGGCTGGACCTGGCATTCAAGGAGCCGTTCCGGCGGGCGATCCTGGCCCACCTTCCGGCGCTGATCCGGAAGACCCCGAGGCTCCGCGTCCGGGTGCGCAACCTTCCGCCGAAGTACCGGGCGGCGATCCTGGCGGTGGAGATCGCAGCCGCGATCGTCTACCGCGACGGGTTCAAACCGGATTTCGGACAGGACCTGAAGGCCTACGTCGACCGAACGTTCGGGGGGCGCGGGAACGAGGCGGCCGGCCCACCCGGGCAGCACAAGCCGTAACCCGCTTCCGGCCGGCCTGTCGGCGCATTTCCGGGCCGCCATCTGGCGGCTCCTGGCCGCCTTCTGCAAGGCGGCCTATGCAATCCAGTGCGTACCCGTAAACAAAATGCATCGCCGCCTGCTCATCGACTTCAAAGCCCCTCGGTTCCGGCGAGGAGTGCTCCTCTAGCGTGCCGTAGAAATCGGTAACGGTAGCCTTGTTGTGTGTGCCCGCGATCCATCGATTCGTTGCGCGGAACCTGAACCGGGCGATTTCCGGGTTTTCCTTGACCATGCCGATCGTGCCGAATAACTGGTCCACATTGATTCCGTTGACGAATTTTTCCTTTTTATGTGCCGTTTCCTTTGCCATTTCCCTCTCTCCTCCTCTTGAACCGTGGATCCCTGGACGGAATCGGAAACCGCCTGTTTCCCGCCTTCTAAGGGGTTCGGCACGAATCCTCTCCCGGGTCATGAGAATTAGGATCGGGCCACCGGGGAAAGTTTCCACAACGGAAAAAACAGAAAAGACTGTGGAGAGGAAGGAGACCTTTATCGTGCCAAGGGTTTAGAGGGTTGACGGGGGAACCGACGACGCGGTTGGATAGGTGGGTGCTCGGGTAAGCGCTTTAGTATACGTGGGGTTGACGAGATCTCGCTCACACTTCAGCATGAACGGGATATCGCCGGGTATTCTTGCAAGGGGGAGAGAGAGACTCCATGACGGTTTCCGGATATCGGACCGGCGACGCGTTTTGCTGATGCACAGGCTTGCCGTTCCTTTTCGTCGGATTTTCCTTTTGCTTGCGGTCGGACTTGTCGCAGTTTCCGCATCCCCCGGGTGCGCGATGCGGAAAATCCCTCCCTATCCCCGAAGCGGACGGACCGGCATCCTTTCCCACGGAGGATTCGATCGCACGTATCGTCTCTATCTGCCCCCGTCGCTCGATCCGGGGATTTCGCCCCCGCTGGTGATCGTCCTGCATGGCGGGGGAGGATCGGGGGAGAAGATGGAGAAGCTCACACTCGGAGGATTCAACCGGCTGGCGGATACCGGGGGATTTGTCGTCGTCTATCCCGATGCGGTCCATTACCCTGTCGCGAAACCGAACTGGAACGACGGCAGGGGCGTCGAGAAGTATCCCGCGCACAGGGACGGCGTGGACGACGTCGGATTTCTCTCCGCATTGATCGATCATCTCGGAAAGAAGTACGGGATCGATCGGGGCAGGGTGTACGTGACCGGGGCGTCCAACGGCGCGATCATGGCGTTTCGCCTTGCGTGCGAAGCGTCGGACAGGATCACGGCGATCGCCCCGGTGATCGGCTCCATGGCCGAGAACCTTGCCGGAACCTGCTCTCCGGCACGCCCGATATCCCTTCTGATGATCAACGGTACGGAAGATCCACTGGTTCCCTGGGGTGGGGGTGACGTGCGATTCGGCCGGCAAAGACTCGGCAGGGTGATCCCGGTTCCGGACGCCGTCCGGTTCTTCGTTCGCCGCAACCGGTGCGATTCCTCGCCCCGGGTCGACCCGATGCCCGACGTGGACCCAACCGACGGGACCCGGGTGATCCGGGAGACCTACGACCGGTGCCGGCAAGGGACGGAGGTCGCGCTGTACAGGATCGAGGGCGGGGGGCATACCTGGCCGGGGGGATATCCGTATGCTCCGGCGCTGGTCATCGGCGCAACGAGCCGGGATATCGACGGGACGCGGGTGATCTGGGAGTTCTTCCGGGAGAAGAGCCGGTAGGCACGCGGACCCTTCCCTCCGGCCACCCGTTGTGTTTCGGGGCCGGATCGACCTGCCCGGCATCACCGACCCCGGCGCAACGCCCGGCGCCGTTTCGGTTCAAACGGGGGTGATCGATGCTCTGGTGGATTCTCTTCGCATTCGGCTGGTTCCTTGCTGCCTTCTGGGCTGCCGGCGCGTACCGGATCCCCCGCTTCGTTCGGGAGGGCATGATCGCGGATCGGGCCGGGTCGATGCCCGATCCGAACGAGTGGCCGAAGGTCTCGGTGGTGGTCCCTGCGCGGGACGAGGCGGAACGGATCGAAGAGGCGCTCCGGTCGCTTGCCCGTATGGACTACCCGGACCTCGAGGTCATCGCCGTGGACGACCGGTCCAGCGACGGGACGGGGGCCATCATGGACCGCGTCGCTGCCGAGGAGCCCCGGGTCGAAGCGTTGCACGTCACGTCTCTGCCAAAGGGATGGCTGGGGAAGTGCCATGCGATGCACGTGGGCGCAAGGCGGGCCACCGGCGAAATCCTTCTGTTCACCGACGGCGACGTCGTCTTCGCCCCCGACATCCTTCGGCTCGCCGTGCGGTACCTGGACGTACGGCGGCTGGACCACCTGGCCCTCATGCCCGGCTTGATCCCCGGCGGATATTGGGAGGACGCGTTGAAGATCTTCTTCTCGATGGTTTTCTTTTGGGGGCTCAAGGCGTGGGCGGTCGATTCGCCGTCGAAGGACCTCTACATCGGCATCGGAGCCTTCAACCTGGTGCGCCGGGCCGCGTACGAGGGGATCGACGGCCATGAAGCGCTTCGCCTCGAGGTCGCCGACGACCTGATGCTGGGGAAACGGATCAAGCAGGCGGGGTACCGGCAGGAGGCCCTCTTTGCCCCCTCCCACATGCGGCTTCGATGGCTGGAAGGCGTGCGGGGGGTCGTCCGGGGCTTAGAGAAGAACGGGTTCGCCGCGATCGGCTACTCGCTGCCATTCCTTTTCTTCGTCACCGCCTTCGTGGTCTGCCTCTACGTTGTCCCGTATCTGGGGATCCTCTTCTTCCGGGACGGGCGGATCACGGGCTACGTTGCGACCGTCTTCCTCATGCACGGGACCTACGGGTACTTCGCGTCTTTTCACGGGAACGGGTGGCTCTTCGCACCCGCCCTCCCGGCAGCCGCGTTCCTCTACCTCTTTTCGCTCTGGCGCTCGGCGGTGCTCACCCTCCGGCGGAAAGGCGTCGTGTGGCGGGATACATTTTATCCCCTCGAGGACCTCAAGCGCGGATCCTCGAAATGATTCCCCGTGCCGCCTTCCGCGGCACGAAATTTGAATCTTTATCGGTATTGGTCGAGTATCGCCAAGGAGCATACTTGTCGGCTCTGCTTTTATCAGGATTATGTCCACCTTTATTAATACCTTTCCGGGCACCCGTAGCGTATCCGGGGCTTCCGGCCTGCAGGGAGGAATAGATGCAAAAATACAAATCAGTCGAGATTACGGAAAGCCAATTGGAAGACCTGGCCCGTACCGGATCGGAAATGATCGAAGAAGGTCTAAAATATGTCGACCACAAGAAAATACCCGGAAATGGTCAAATGGATGCCCTGTTTGTAGATCGCGGGAATTCGATCGTCGCGGCAGAGCTGAACATTGTGGAAGATGACAACCTGCTACTTCAGGGACTGGATTATTACAATTATGTTGCGAACAATATCGAAGCCCTGGCTCATATTTATAAAAATGACGGCATCGATCCCACCAAATCCATCAGGCTGATTTTGATATCCCCTGGTTTTTCACAAACGTTGACCAATCGCTGCAGATACATCGACGCAAATATTTCCCTATATACGTATAAATGCATAAAAATCGATGGAAGCGAGGAGGTCATCCCGATATTTTCCGAAACATCCATCCCGAAACCGCGAGAGGCTCCCCGGAAAGAATCAGATCACTTCGAAGATCGGCTGGGATATTTAACGAATCAAGAGAACAAGGAAATTTTAGCATCCTTGTTGTCCGACCTTCCCAACTGGGGAAACGATCCGATATTGATCGAGCCGA
>JBFKGZ010000053.1:0-18101 GCA_041633075.1 Candidatus Deferrimicrobiaceae bacterium
AGCCGGTGACTGCCGCGGGAGGAAGCGGGCCGGAGTCTGCTCCCTCCCACACCTTGTCCTCGCTGTTCTTGGAGGCAAGAGAACTGACGTGGATCATGTACAGCCATGACGGGTCGGAGCCCGTCGACGTCATGCTGTATCCGGGGGACCGCATAAGCGTTCAAGCCCGGAAAACGATTTACCTGAAGATCGGGAACGCAGGGGGCGTGATCGGCACACTGAACGGGAACCTGCTTCCGCCCTTCGGGGAAAAAGGGCAGGTGAAGGAGATCACGCTGGGCGAGTAGGGTTCCGGCTAGGTGCCCGGTCCAGTGATGCGGAGTGCCATGGGAGAGGATGCTTGATAACCCAGGAAGACCGTTTCGCCCGGATCCGACCCCGCCCATTTTCTTCCCGCCTCCGGGTGTTCTACCGCCTTCTCAATGCACCGGTCGAAGCTTTGCCGGACGGCCGGTAGAAGATGGGCGGCCGCCGTTCCTACCGTTCCTCCCAGGCATTTCTCGTGCGTTCCGTGGATATGGGAGAGGCGGACAGGCGGCTCAGTTTTTTCACGGAGACCGACGGGGCGGTGAGTGTCGTCGCCAAGTCCGCCCTCCGGAGCCGGAAGCGCTTCGGAGGGGCACTGCAGAAGTACTTTCTTCTCGAGGTGGCTTGGACGGAGGAGCCGCGGAGGATGCCGATCCTCACGTCTGCCTCGATTCTCGTCTCCTTCTGGGATATCGTGGCGGACTGGGACAGGGTCCGTTACGCCGACTACCTGCTGGAGCTCGCCTCGTCGCTCTTCCCCCAGTCCGGCCACAAAACGAAGGCATTCGCCTTCCTCCTGGCCGGATTCCGGTCCCTTTCCGGGGGAGAATTCCCCGCCTCCGTCGGGAGGAAAGCGGAAGCCGCCTTTCTCACCCTGGGGGGATGGGGACCGGAGTTGGCGGGGTGCTTTCGGTGCGGCAGGGCGGAAAGCGGTTCCTTCCGCTTCGTCGTCTCCGAGGGCAGGCTCTACTGCCTCGCCTGCCCGGGGAAAGCCGGCCATCCCCTCTCCCTCGGGGCGGTCCGGACATGGCGGGCTCTCCAGGCATCGTCCCCTGCCACCGTAGGGCGAGTCCGGATTCCCGAATCTATTCTTGAAGAATTACAAGCTGTTATACCAAAATACCTCGAGTGGAACCTTGGGTCCGGCTTCCGGAGCCTTGGCGTCGATTCCACAGGCCAGAAACCGTAAAACCCTTGTTTTTATAACGATATTCCTTGACAGCCCCGTACAGAGGATGATATGTAACCGTATCACTTTTCAACCGGGAGGACGCAGTGCTTTACCAGGACCTTGTCCTTGCCCTGCAACAGTTCTGGGCGGATAAAGGGTGCGTGGTGCACCAGCCTTACGACATCGAAGTGGGGGCCGGGACGTTCAACCCGGCGACCTTCCTTCGGGCGCTTGGCCCGGAGCCGTGGAACACCGCCTATGTCGAGCCTTCCCGCCGCCCGACCGACGGCCGATACGGGGAGAATCCGAACCGGCTTCAGCACTACTACCAGTTCCAGGTCATCATGAAGCCCTGCCCGTACGACTACGTGGAGATGTACCTGGACTCGCTCAAGGCGGTCGGCATCGACCCCCTGAAACACGACATCCGCCTCGTGGAGGACGATTGGGAGTCCCCCACCCTCGGCGCCTGGGGGTTGGGGTGGGAAGTGTGGCTGGACGGGATGGAGATTACCCAGTTTACCTATTTCCAGCAGTGCGGCGGGATTGATCTGAAGCCCGTGTCCGGGGAGATCACCTACGGCATCGAACGTATCGCGATGTACCTTCAGAACGTGGAGAACGTGTTCGATCTGAAGTGGGTCGGCAACGTGACGTACGGCGATGTGCATCACCGGGGGGAGGTTGAATTCTCGAAGTACAATTTCGAGTCGGCGGACATCCCGATGCTCTTTTCCCTGTTCCAGATGTACGAAAAGGAGTGCCTGCGCCTGACAAAGGAAAATCTCGTTCTCCCGGCCTACGACTACTGCCTCAAGTGCTCCCACGCGTTCAACATGCTGGATGCGCGCGGGGCCATATCCGTAACGGAGCGCACTTCCTACATCGGCCGGGTGCGCAACCTGGCCCGGCTATGCGCGACCGGGTACCTGAAGTCCCGCGAGGAGCAGGGGTACCCGTTGCTGAACAAGTTTTCCGATTGAGAATCCAACGATCAGGAAGAAGAGAGATTATGGGACGCGACTACTTGTTGGAGATTGGGTGCGAGGAGATCCCCGCCGGATTTGTGGGCCCCGCACTCTGGTACGGCGGACAGCAGTTCGCCGAGGTTCTGAAAAAGGGGAGGCTTTCCTTCAGCCGGGTCGATATCTTGGGCACTCCCCGCCGCCTGACCTATATCGTCCGGGATCTGGAGGATCGGCAGAAGGGAGCGGAGCAGACCGTTCTGGGGCCCCCCAAGAGCGTTGCCTTCGACGCTTCCGGAAAACCGACCAAGGCGGCGGAGGGATTCGCCAGGGGACAGGGGGTGGCCGTCTCCGAAATGAAGCTGTTCCAGACGGACCGGGGAGAGTACCTCGGGTACGTGAAGGAAGAGGCGGCAAGACCCGTCGAAGATATTCTCCCCCAGCTCGTCGCGGACTGGATTCCGACGATCCCCTTCAAGAAGACGATGCGGTGGGCCGACCTGGACGTCCGTTTCGCCCGGCCCGTGCACTGGATCATCTCCCTCTTCGGCGACAAGGTGATCCCGCTGTCGTTCGGAAACGTGACGGCGGGGGCGACGACGTACGGGCACCGCTTCCTCGCGCCCGACGCGATCCCTCTCGCCTCTACGGAGGAGTATGTCGACAAGCTTGCGGCGGCGAAGGTGTTCGTCGACCTCGAGGTCCGCAAGAAGAAGATCCGCGCCGGGCTGCGGGATGCGGAGAAACAGATCGGGAAGAAATGGGTCGAGGACGAGCCGCTCGTGGAAACCGTCGCCAACCTGGTCGAGTACCCCGTGGTCCTGGTGGGACGGTTCGAGGAGAAATACCTGGCTCTTCCCCGCGAGATCCTTATCACCAGCATGCGCAACAACCAGAAATATTTCGTGTTCGAGGACGAGCGCGGGAATCTTTTCCCCGGTTTCGCCTTCGTCTCGAACATGATCGTCCCCGACAACCAGGTGGTGGTCGTCGGGAACGAGCGGGTCATACGCGCCCGCCTGTCGGATGCGGAGTTCTACTACCAGGACGACCTGAGGCAGTCGCTGTTCGACCGGGGGCAGGCGCTCAAGAAGGTTCTGTTCCAGGCGGACCTGGGGACGTACTGGGAGAAGGTGGAGCGAATGGCCGAGATCGCGGCGTACGTCGCCTCGGCGGGCTTTCCCGAAAAGGCGGAGGAATGCCGGCGCGCCGCGATCCTCTCGAAGGCCGACCTCACGACGGGAGTTGTCAAGGAGTTCCCCGAGCTTCAGGGGAGCATGGGCCGTGACTACGCACGAAAAACCGGGGAGAAAGAGGAAACGGCACAGGCGGTGTACGAGCACTATCTCCCCAAGGGCATGTCCGACGAACTGCCGGGAACCGACGTGGGCGCCGCCGTGGCCATCGCGGACAAGATCGACATGGTATGCGGATGCTTCGGGGTAGGACTGATTCCCACCGGTACGGCCGACCCGTACGCCCTTCGCAGGCAGACCCTCGGGATCCTCTCCATCCTCGAGGCGAAGGGACTTCGGATACCACTGGAGGGGCTGGTGGATAAATCGCTCGCCACCCTCGGCGGGAAACTCAAATCGCCGGCGGGCGAGGTGAAGCACAAAGTGATGGAATTCATCACCGGGCGGATCGTCAACCTATGGACGTCGCCAAAAACCCCCGGGGATCTGGTGGACGCGGTCCTCTCGGCGGGGCTCACCGATGTGGTGGACATGCGCGCGAGGCTCTCGGCCCTGGTCACGTTCCGCCGGGAAGCGGCATTTGAACCGCTGGCCGAGGTGTTCAAGAGGGCGATCAACATCACGAGGGGGTATTCTGGCCCGTTCGACGTGTCGGAGGCGCTCTTCGAGCATGAGGAGGAGCGCGCACTTCACAAGGCCGTCGGGGATGTATCGGAAAAGGTGCATGGCGCGGCCCGGAGCGGGATGTACGCCGACGCGTTCCGCGAGATGGCCAGCCTCCAGCCGCTCGTGGCCGCGTTCTTCGGGAAGGTCCTCGTGATGGCGAAGGAGGAAAGGGTGAAAAACAACCGGCTGGCTCTCCTGAAAAACCTGTCCGGCCTGATCGCCTCGGTGGCGGATTTTTCACGGGTCGCCGTCGGACAGGAAAAATAAGGGGACCGGGGGGAGTAGCGAATGCCCACCAAGCGGGTGTTTTTCTTCGGCGGCGGAAAGGCCGAAGGACACGGCGCGATGAAGGACATCCTCGGCGGAAAAGGCGCCGGTCTCGCCGAGATGACGAAGCTGGGCGTCCCCGTTCCCCCGGGATTCACCATCAGCACGGAAGTTTGCACTCTCTACTACAAGAACAAGGGGAAGATTCCTGCCGACGTAAACCGGGAGATCGCCTCGCAACTGCGGCGCCTGGAGAGGGCCGCGGGAAAGAAATTCGGGGAGCCGAAGAACCCGTTGCTGGTGTCGGTGCGCTCGGGAGCGAGGTTCTCGATGCCGGGGATGATGGACACGATCCTCAACCTCGGCCTGAACGACAGGACGGTGCAGGGCCTGGGTAAGAAAACCAGGAACGACCGGTTCGCCTACGATTGCTACCGCCGTTTCCTCATGATGTTTTCCGTCGTTGTCCTCGGGATCGACAAAGGGTATTTCGAGGACTTCGTCGATCAGAAATTGCGTGAACGGGGGGTGGCGGCCGATCTCGACCTGACCGCCGAAGACCTCAAGGAGGTCTGCGTAAAATTCAAGGCCCTCGCCAAGGCACGGACCAGGAAGGAGTTTCCCCAGGACCCCCGGGGGCAGCTCGCTCTCGCCCGCGACGCGGTCTTCAAATCGTGGCATACCGATCGGGCCCGGTATTACCGCAAGACGAACAACATACCGGACGACATCGGGACTGCCGTCAACGTCCAGGCGATGGTGTTCGGGAACATGGGGAACGACTGTGCGACCGGCGTCGGATTCACGCGCAATCCCGCCACCGGGGGAAAAGAGTTCTACGGCGAATATCTCATCAACGCGCAGGGCGAGGACGTGGTAGCCGGTACCCGGACGCCGCGCCGCATCGCGGACATGAAGAAGGAGATGCCCAGGGTCTCCCGGCAGCTGGAGAAGATCACGGCCCGGCTCGAGAAGCATTACAAGGACGTCCAGGACTTCGAGTTCACGGTGGAGAACGGCAAGCTTTACATGCTCCAGACACGGTCCGGGAAGAGAACAACCGCCGCGGCGGTGAAGATCGCGGTGGACATGGTGAAGGAAAAACTGATCTCGAAGGAAGAGGCGGTGATGCGGCTGGAGCCGAAAAACATCGACCAGCTTCTCCACCCGGTAATCGACCCGCAAGCGAAAGTGGAGGTCATCGCAAAGGGGTTGCCCGCCTCCCCGGGAGCCGCAACCGGCGCGGTCGTGTTCCATGCCGACAAGGCGGTAGAACTGGCCTCGGCGGGAAAGGCCGTCATCCTCGTGCGAAAGGAGACGAGTCCGGACGACATCCACGGGATGGACGTCGCACGCGGTATTCTCACCGCCAGGGGGGGAATGACTTCCCATGCAGCGGTGGTCGCGCGACAGATGGGGAAGCCGTGTGTCGCAGGATGCGAGGCGATCGAGGTGGACGAGGCGACCAACCGGTTCATCGCAGGCGGGCGGATGATCGGAGAAGGAGATTCCCTCTCCCTGAACGGGAGCACGGGCGAAGTCATTCTGGGGGAAATCCCCCTCATCGCACCGAAGATGATCGGGGCGTTCGGGACACTCATGTCGTGGGCCGACTCCTTCCGGAAACTGAAGATCCGCGCAAATGCGGACAACCAGCGTGACGCCCAGACGGCAAGGGGATTCGGGGCCCAGGGAATCGGGCTCTGCCGGACGGAGCACATGTTCTTCGCCGAGGACAGGGTTCCGATCATGCAGGAGATGATTCTCGCGCGGACGAGGGAAGCGCGGGAGCAGGCCCTCGAGAAACTGTTGCCGATGCAGCGGGAGGACTTCAAAGGGCTCTTTCGGGAAATGAAGGGGTATCCGGTGACCATCCGTCTGCTGGACCCGCCGCTCCACGAGTTTCTTCCCCGGCGGGAGGATCTGATGGTCGAGGTGACGAAGCTCGAGCTGATCCATGCCGACCGCACGATCATCGAGGAGAAGAAGCATCTTCTCGAACGCGTGGAGGAACTGCACGAGGTCAACCCGATGCTGGGCCTGCGGGGGTGCCGCCTGGGAATCGCGTATCCGGAGATCAGCCGGATGCAGGTGCGTGCCATTTTCGAGGCGGCATGCGATGTAAACCGGGAGGGGATCCGGGCACAGCCCGAGATCATGATCCCCCTGGTCAGCATGGTCAGCGAAATGAAGGCCCAGAAAGCGCTGGTCGTCCAGACGGCGAAGGATACGATGAAACGGTACAGGAAAACGATCGCCTACACCGTGGGTGCCATGATCGAGCTCCCGCGGGCCGCGTTGACGGCGGACGAGATCGCACGGGAGGCGGAATTCTTCTCTTTCGGGACGAACGACCTGACGCAGACGACCTTCGGTTTCTCGCGGGATGACTCGGGGAAATTCATGCCGACCTACCTGGCCTTTTCCGAATTGTGTCCGCGGTGCGGCGACAAACTCGGGAAAGACCTCTCCTGCAAGGCCTGCGGCGTCAAGTACCCGAGTCGTCCTGACAACATTCTGGACTCCGACGTGTTCGCCACGCTGGACCTTACCGGCGTGGGACAACTGATCGGGATCGGCCTGGAGAAGGGGAGGGCGGTCAGGCCCAACCTCAAGACGGGGATATGCTGGGAACACGGGGGGGACCCGCAGACGGTGGAATTCTGCCACCGGATGAGGCTGGAGTACGTATCCTGCTCACCATACCGTGTGCCCATCGCGCGCCTGGCGGCCGCCCAGGCGGTCCTCAAGGAAAAAGCGGCGGGGAAAGCCCCGGGGGGAAAGAAGAAAAAATAAAGGGTTTTCCCTTTCCGGGAGGACGGCGGCCCCTTGACGGGACCGCCGTTTTTTTGCCTTTACATCCCGGCGGAAACACCATATATTGGGTCCCATCAGGTAGCCCTATACATTATATTGATTTTTTTACAATATTTCCGGGGGGCCTGCCCAGGGGATCCATGAAGCTTAAGAAGCTGGAACTTTTCGGATTCAAATCCTTCTACGACAAGATCAGTTTCGACTTCTCCGACGGCATCACCGCGATCGTGGGGCCCAACGGATGCGGCAAGTCGAACATTGTCGACGCCATCCGCTGGGTGCTCGGGGAGCACGCCCCTTCCTATCTCCGCAGCAAAGCCCTCGAGGACGTGATCTTCGCCGGATCCGACGCCGCGGGCCCCCTTGGAATGGCCGAGGTCTCCCTGACCTTCAGCAACGAGGACGGGATCCCCCCCCCCGGGTACGAGTCCTACTCCGAGGTCCAAATCACCCGGAGAACCTTCCGCGACGGGGAAAGCGAATTTTCCATCAACCGGATTCCCTGCCGGCTGAAGGACATCGCCGAACTGTTCCTCGACACGGGGGCCGGCGCCCGCGGGTATGCCATCATCGAGCAGGGCAAGATCATGACCATCGTGAACGCCCGGCCCGAAGAAAAGAGAATGATCATCGAGGAGGCGGCCGGGGTGGCCAAATTCCGTGTCCGGAAGAAGGAAGCGGAGCGGAAGATGGAGAACACGCGGCAGAACCTCGCCCGCGTACGGGACATCCTCGAGGAGGTCAGGCGCCAACTGGGGAGCCTGGAACGCCAGGTCCGCAAGGCGGAGAAGTACAAGGTGCTGAGGGACGAACTTCGCGGGCTCGACCTCAGGATCGCGAAATGGAAATACCGGATCTTTTCGGAGGAGAGATCCCGCATCACGGGGGACCTTTCCGGCCTGGAGGGGGCGCTCTTTTCCCTTCGCGCGGAGATTTCGGCCATGGAGACGGACCGGGAATCGGAGAGGTTGCGTCTGGCGGAGGCAGAAGCCGCTCTGGGGACATTGCGCGCCGGCCACGCAGCGTTGAAGGAGGAAATTGCACGGAAGCAGGCGGAATGGGAGGGGAAGAGCCGCGAGGCATGGCAGCTGCGCACCCTGATCGCCGAGACGAAGGAGGAGGTTTCCTCCCTGGAGGAGGAAGTCGCCGATCTTTCCCGCCGAATCGGAGAGGCGGAGGAGACGGCGCGCAAGGGGCGGGAATCTCTTGCCTCGTCGCGCGAACAACGGACGGCTTTGGCCTCGGAGGTGGAACAGGCGCAGGCCGCCTATAGCGAGAAGCACGCACGGGCCGAGCAGGCGAAGTCCGATCTCATGGTGCGGGTAACCCTCCACTCGAACGCCCTCTCCGGGACGGAGTCGGTTCGGAAGCTGATGGATGAGAACGCAAGGGCGGTGGCGCGTCTCAATGACAGGGTTGCGGAGGCGGAGGCCCTCGCCCGGAGCGCAGCAGCGCAGTTCGCCGGCGCGTGTGCGGAGGAGGAGGAGGCCAGGGAAGCGCTGGTTTCCGCGGAAACGGCCTGGGGGGAAACGGGTACCCTCCGGGGCGATCAGGCCGCCCGCCTCGACATGCTTGCCGATGCCCTCAGGAAGGCGGAAGGCAGGCTCGAGGCGACGGGATCCCGTTTGTCGGCCCTCTCCCGGGTACAGGAGCAGCGGGACTGGGCCTCTTCCGGCGTCCGGGCCGTCCTCCGCCACTACCTCGGGGAAGGGAACGGGGACGGCGGCGGCGAACGGGGGATATTCGGGGTGATCGGCGAACTCATCGAGACAGACGCACCCTACGAAAGGGCCGTGGAAGCGGTCCTCGGCGAGCGGATCCAGTCCATCGTGGTCCGGGACCACGCGGAAGGCCTCTCCGCCCTCCAGTACCTCAAGGATACCCGCGAGGGAAGGGGTGCGTTCGTGCCGGTAACCCTGCGGACACGAGAGGAACTGCCTCCGTACGGGGGGGAAGAAGGCGTGATCGCCCCTCTCATTGACGTTGTGCACTCTTCGAACGAGTGCAGAGACCTCCTGCGGGGCCTGCTGGGGAGCACCCTGTTGGTATCCGACCTCCCGTGCGCACTGCGGCTTTGGAACCACAACGGGGTCTGGAACTCCTTCGTGACCCTCGACGGAGACGTGGTCACCGCCGACGGCATCCTGGTAGGCGGAGCGGAGGAACAGGGGGAATCGAGGGTCCTCGCGGTGAAGCGCGAGATTCGGGAACTCGAGCAGGAGATGACGGGGCTCGCCGAGGAATCGGCCCGCATGAAGGATGAGGTGGAGGAGGCGAGGCGTGCCCGGGCGATGCTCGAGAACAGGCTTGCCGAGATGTTCTCCCTGCGCGAGGAACGAAAAGGCCGGTACGCCGTCGCGCAGCAGAGGAGGGCCGTGGTCGAGGTGGCGATGTCCCAGGCACGCACGACACTCGGGTCGCTCGTACAGGAGCGGGAGTACCTCGAAGGCGAATTGCTCCGGATGACCGCGGAGCACAGAGCGTCGGAGGATGCCGCGAGGGAGTCCGATCATGCCCGGGAAGAGGAAGAGGAACGTGTCAGGATGCTGGTTGCCCTCGTGGAGGAGAAACGGACCGCGATGGAGGCGGCCCGGACGAAGCTCCACGCAGCGGAGATCGAATGGACGGGGCTCGAGGAGAAGTTCCGGTCCGGCGAGGTGCTGCTCGAGGGCCTCCGGGAATCGCGGAACGGCAGGAATGCCACGGTCGAGGAACGGAGGAAACGCATCGCCGCGTACGAAAAATCCGCCGGCGAGCTGGAGCACACCGTCGAGAAGGGGCGGGAGGCAATCGAGGCCGCCGCCATCGACCTGGCAGGCAGGCAGGAGGAAATCGACCGGCACCTCGAGGAGAATGCGTCGCTCTATGCGCGACTGGCCTCGATGGAGGGGGCGCTCAAAGAGAAGCAACGGCACGAGGCCGACGGAATCGCCCGCCTTTCGGACCTGCGGCTTGCGGCCCAGCGTGTGGAGATGGATCTCGAACACCTGGACGGCGCGATCTACCAGAGGTATGAGGTCCATCCCTCGGAAATTGACGGCCGGGAAGGAGCCGGGGAGGAGGAGGAGGGAGACCTGGCCGGCTGGGAAGACCGGGTCGGGGAGATCCGGGGCCGGATGGCCGCCATCGGCGAGGTGAACCTCGCGTCCCTGGAAGAGCACAGGGAACTTGCCGAGCGGCACTCCTTTCTCTTTTCCCAGAAGGAAGACCTCGAGAAATCCCTCGATGACCTCGCCAAGGCGATACAGAGGATCAATCGAACCACAAGGGAACGGTTTTCCGTTGCGTTCGATAACATCAACCGGAAGTTCCAGGAGATCTTCCCCAAACTGTTCCTGGGGGGACGGGCCTACCTGAAGCTCCTCGACGAAGGGAACCTTCTGGATTCGGGCGTGGAGATCGTGGCCCAGCCCCCGGGGAAGAAGCTCCAGTCCCTGACTCTTCTTTCCGGCGGGGAGAAGGCACTGACCGCCATCAGCCTCATCTTCTCGATCTTCCTCGTCAAGCCTTCCCCCTTCTGTTTCCTCGACGAGGCGGATGCTCCCCTGGACGACGCAAACATCGACCGATTCAACTCGATTGTCCGGGAGATGTCGTCGAACTACCAGTTCCTCCTCATCACGCACAACAAGCGGACGATGGAACTCGCCGACGTGCTCTACGGAATCACCATGGAAAAGCCGGGAATCTCCAAGGTGGTTTCGGTGAACTTCCAGTCCTGACGCAGCCCCTCCCGAGACGGGTTCCCATGGCTGTCCACGACAACAAACCGAACGGATCCTTCCTCTCGCGTCTCAAGACGGGCCTGTCGAAGACCCGCGAGCTTCTCTTCATGAACGTCGAGGCGATCGCCCGCGGTATCGGTCCCGTGGACGAAAACGTCCTGGCGGAACTGGAGGAGGCGCTCATATTGGCGGACGCGGGAGCAGACCTCGCCCGCAGCTATGCGCAGGCGCTCCGGGCGAAATGGCGACGGGGGGAAATTCCGGACATCGAGGCCCTTCGCGCGGAACTGAAAACGATGATCACGGACACCCTTGCTCCCTGCATCGCCCCTCTCCCGGTGGCCCCCCCCTATCCCTTCATCGTCCTTGTGGTGGGTGTGAACGGCGTCGGTAAGACGACGACGATCGGGAAGATCGCGCACCATCTCCGGGGAGACGGACATCCCGTCCTCCTTGCCGCGGGAGACACGTTCCGGGCCGCCGCCATCGGACAGCTTCGGGTATGGGCCGAGCGGGTGGGGGCCGACGTCATCCACCACAAGGAGGGAGCCGACTCCTCCGCCGTCGTGTTCGACGCGCTCCGGGCAGCCAAGGCGAGAGGGTCGCACGTCGTTCTGATCGACACGGCAGGCAGGCTGCACACGAAGACGCACCTGATGGACGAAATGCGGAAAGTCGTCCGCATCATCGGTAGGGAAGTCCCGGGGGCTCCCCAGGAGGTCCTCCTCGTTCTCGACGCGACCAACGGCCGGAATGCGATCGCCCAGGCGAAAACGTTCCGGGAGGCTACCGGGGTCACCGGCATCGTGCTCACCAAGCTGGACGGTACCGCCAAGGGGGGGGTGGTTCTCTCGGTCACGAAGGAAACCGGCGTCCCCCTCCGGTACGTCGGGGTGGGAGAGTCGGTCGATGACCTGAGGCCTTTCGACGCCGCAAGCTTCGCCTCCGCGCTGTTCTGATATTTTCAGTTCCTGATGGATGCCGGACCCGCCGCAGGGATTACCGAACCGGCAGGACGACCGGCCTTCGGCATTGATTCCGCCCGGGCGACGCGGTATCGTACATTGTCGAAAACACCTCGACTGGCGGTGCCCGGAATGCCCGCTTCCGTCGGCGGGGAGGAAAGTCTTACGGGGAGACTGCCGGGAAACGATCCGCATACGGAGGAGGGGAACGGGCACATGGTGGAATCCTCATTTTCGGTGATTGAAAAAAAGATCTCGGACCTCGCTGCCCTGGTGGTAGCGTTGAAGAAGGACAAGACTACCCTGGCGGCCCAGCTGGAGGAAAAAGAGGCCGAAGTCAAGGAGTTGACGAACAAGATCGCCGGACTGACCTTGGAGCGGGACAAAATCCGTGACAAGGTGGAAACGATCCTGGCCCGGATCGAAAGCATTGAGTTATAGCGTACGGGTCGTATCGTTGTATAATTGACGGTGTGAGGAGATGGGCGACCGGTACAATGTGAATATCGCCGGGTACGCGCTCACCATTACGACGGAGCGCTCGCCGGAACACATGGAACGCCTGACCGAACTGCTGAACGAGAGGGTTCGGGAGGTCCAGAAGACGGGCGGAACGTCCAACTATCTCCATGTGATCCTGGTGGCGGCCATGAAGCTCGGGGACGATATTCTCGAGCTTCGCGAGGAACTCGAAAAGGAAAAAGGGCGTTTTGAGGAGAAGAGCCAGGACCTTCTGGCGGTTCTGGACAAGGCATTGAAGTAGGGAGGCAAGGCAGGCGGCCCCTGCCGTGCACGTGATTGGCAGAAGTGTTTGAGCCAACACGATGAGAACGGGATCCCTTCCTGGCGCCGGTGAGCATGCCCCTTGCGCGGGGAAGCCTGAAAGCGCCAACCCAGGGAGCCCACCTGGTGAGAGCCAGGTTCAACTCGGCTGCCGACACGGCAAAGCGCAGGGGCTTTCCCGCAAAAGGGGCGGGCGCCCGCAGTTCACATAGATCTGGGCGGCAGGGGTACTGGTTGCGTATGTTCGACTACGAATAAGGAATGATTGGTGTTTCGATAGACTGCAACCTCAAGCGGATCCGGGCCTTCCCCGCCGGGTTCTCGCCTTATTCGCGGTTCCTGTCTCCCAGCTGAACTCCCTGGTAGGAAGGACGATTCATGTTCGTCGGAGAGCGGAAGGCGCTTCTTCGCCTGAACGAACGAAGACGCGCAGGTTCCGGAGAACCGGACCGTGATATTGCGGAGAAAAGTCTCCTGGTGCAGGAGCACTTTCAGTCGGTCTTTCCCCCAACGTCCGGGCAGAAGATCGCCCTGTATTCGGCGGTTCGCGGGGAGGTCGGAACCGACCGTATCCGCGAACGTTGCCTTGCCGCCGGCGCTTGGCTCTATTATCCCCGGATGAGTGAAGACGGCAACCTCACCTTCTTCCGGCACGAGGAGAACGACGGCTGGGAGCGGGGGAGGTTCGGGATCCGGGAGCCCCGCATCGCCCCGGGCGGGGAAGGGTTCCGGAAAGGGTTCGACCTGGTCGTCGTTCCCGGCTTGGCGTTCGACACGGCCGGGCGAAGGCTGGGGCAGGGCCACGGCTACTACGATCGTTTTCTCTTTGCCCTCGGCAGGACAGCGGTGACGGTGGGGCTTGCCTTTTCCTGGCAACTGGTACCCGAGGTTCCCGTCGATGTATGGGATGTTCCCGTCAGCGCGGTAATCACCGAAGACGGCGTCGTGGGGCGGAGCGCAAATATAGATGCGATATGAGGGAGGAATTCCTTGGATACGACCATGATCGTCATCGTCGTCCTTTCGATATTCGTGGCCGGTCTCCTGTTCGTGGTGGTTTCCCTGTTGTCGAAGAAGAAGTTTGCGGAAGACCGGGCACGGGAGGCCTCGGCCAAGGCCGAGGAGATCCTCAAGGCCGCAGGAAAGGAAGCCGAGAACACCCTCAAGGAGGCTGTGCTCCAGGCGAAGGATTTCCAGCTCCAGGCGAAGCTCGATTTCGAGCGGGAAACCCGCGAGCGGAGGAACGAGATCAGCCAGCTCGAGAAGCGACTCCTGCAAAAGGAGGACGGGCTTGACCGGAAGACGGAAGCCCTCGAAACCCGTGCGCAGGAGTTCGGGAAGAGGGAGAAGGAACTTGCCGAACAGGAGCACAGGCTCGAGCGCGGGAACGCCGAACTCCAGGAGATCATCCGCGGGGCGAAAGAGAATCTCGAACGGATAGCGGGGGTGACGGCCGAGCAGGCGAAGATCGAACTCGTGGAGATGGTCTCGAATGAGGCCAAACTCGAGGCCGGGAAGAAGATTCGCGCGATCGACGAGGAGTTCAAGGAAGAAGCGGGCCAGAAGGCGAGGAAGATGATCGCACTGGCCGTCCAGCGCTACGCAGCCGACTATGTTTCCGAGCGCGTCGTGACGGCGGTTCCGCTCCCCTCGGAGGAGATGAAGGGGAGGATCATCGGGAGGGAGGGCCGGAACATCCGCGCATTCGAGGCCGCGACGGGGATCGACGTCATCATCGATGACACGCCGGAGGCGGTTATCCTGTCGGGGTTCAATCCCGTGCGCCGCGAGGTCGCCAGGATCGCCCTCACGCGACTGGTCCAGGACGGGCGCATCCATCCCGCGCGGATCGAGGAAACGGTCGAAAAGGTGACGAAAGAGGTGGAGGAGATCATCCGGGAGGCAGGGGAACAGGCCCTGTTCGACCTGGGTCTTCACGGGATCCACCCCGAACTGGTCAAGCTCATCGGGAAACTCAAGTATCGGACATCCTACGGCCAGAACATCTACGCCCACTCCATCGAAGTGGCGTTCCTCTGCGGGATGATCGCTTCCGAGCTGGGGCTGAACGCGAAGATCGCCAAGCGGGCGGGGCTTCTGCACGACATTGGCAAGGCGGTGGACCACGAGGTCGAGGGGCCGCACGCACTGATCGGCGCGGACCTGTGCAAGAAGTACGGCGAGCCCAGCCGGGTCATTCACGCGATTGCCGCCCACCACGAGGATGAGTCCCCGAGGGACGTGCTCCCCATTCTCGTCCAGGCCTCCGACGCGCTCTCCGGGGCACGTCCGGGGGCGCGACGGGAGATGCTGGCCAACTATCTGAAGCGTCTCGAGGAACTGGAAAAAATCGCGAAGTCGTTCGCGGGCGTGGAGAAGTCCTATGCCATCCAGGCCGGACGGGAGGTACGCATCATCGTCGACAACAACAAGATAAGCGACGAGGTGGCCACCATGCTCGCAAGGGACATCGCGAACAAGGTCGAGGCCGAGCTGTCTTACCCCGGACAGGTTCGCGTTACCGTGATCCGCGAGACGCGCGCCGTGGAGTATGCCCGCTAGGGACGGTCCTGTGGAAAGACGTCTTGATGGATCAGGAAATCGTAGTCCACGAACCAGGGTGGTGGGGGTAGGCATTCTCCAGGACCGTCCCTGTTTTCCCTTTAGGACCGTCCCGTGTGGGTATTATTCCTAGGAGACGTCGTCGGCAAGCCCGGCAGAAGGGCGGTGCGGGAATATCTTTCCCGGATCCGCTCCCGCCGGGACGTCGATCTGGTCATCGCCAACGGAGAGAACGCGGCGGGAGGGGTCGGTGTGACCGCGCCGGTTATCCGTGAACTCTTTGATGCGGGGGTGGACGTTCTGACGGGAGGAAACCATACCTGGGACAAGCGGGAGGGCCTCCCGATCCTGAGGAACGAGGAAAAGGTCCTCCGTCCCGCGAATTACCCTCCAGGCGTGGAGGGAAGAGGGTGGGGTGTCTTCCGGGGACGGAGCGGATCCCCGTATGTGGTGGTCTCCCTGGTAGGGAGGGTATTCATGGGGCAGTACGACTGCCCCTTTCGCTGGATGGACGATACGCTGCCGGAAATGAAGGGGCATGCCGCCGCAGTCATCGTCGACTTCCACGCGGAGGCGACCTCGGAGAAACGGGCGATGTCGTTCCACCTCGACGGGAGGGTCTCCGCGGTCGCCGGCACCCATACCCACGTCCAGACCGTGGATGCGCAGGTCATGCCCGGCGGGACCGGTTTCATTACCGACGCCGGGATGTGCGGCCCCTCGAATTCCGTGATCGGGATGGACTCCGCCGACGTGTTGCGGAGGTTTCTCACCCAGGTGCCGACCCGGTTCGAGGTGGCCTCCGGCGAGGCGGAGGTGGCCGGCGTCTTCTTCGAGATCGACCCGGAGACCGGGACGTGCCGTGGCGCGGAGGCGTTCGTGATGAGGGAAACCATGATGAGGAACCGGGAAGCATGGACGCGATTCTGACGTCCCTCAGGCGCGGCACGGTCGACCTGATTTCCGCGGAGGAGCTCGTCGGAAAGCTCCGGCGGTCACAGCGGGAGAAAAGACCCCTTCGCGTGAAGGCGGGGTTCGACCCGACCGCTCCCGACCTGCACCTGGGGCACACGGTTCTCATCCAGAAGCTGAAGCATTTCCAGGAGGCCGGGCACCAGGTGGTGTTTCTCATCGGGGACTTCACGGGGATGATCGGCGACCCCACGGGGAAGGTCGAGACGCGCAAACCCCTGACGCGGGAGGACGTGGAACGAAACGCCGAGACGTACCGGGAACAGATCTTCAAGATCCTCGATCCGGAGAAGACCGAGGTCCGATTCAACTCCGAGTGGCTTTCCCCGCTGCCGATCGAGGAGATGGTCCGGGTCGCCGCCCAGATGACGGTGGCCCGGATGCTCGAGCGCGACGATTTCCGGCGGCGCTACGAGGAGGAGCGCCCGATTTCGATACACGAGTTCCTCTACCCCCTTCTCCAGGGATACGATTCGGTCGCCCTGCGGGCGGACGTGGAGCTGGGGGGAACCGACCAGAAGTTCAACCTCCTCGTGGGGCGCGATCTGCAGCGGGTCTGGGGGCAGGAGCCCCAGGTCGTCATCACGACGCCGCTCCTCGAAGGCCTGGACGGCGTGAACAAGATGAGCAAGAGCATGGGGAACTACGTGGGCATCACGGAAGGACCCGACACGATCTTCGGGAAGATGATGTCGATCTCGGACGACCTCATGCTCCGGTACTACGAGCTGCTGTCGGATATCTCCGTGGAGGAACTGGAGCGGCTCAAAAAGGGAATGGCGGACGGTTCGCGTCACCCGATGGAGGCCAAGGTGGCGCTGGCCCGGGAGATCGTCGCTCGCTTCCACGGCGCGACGGCCGCGAAGAGGGCGGAAGAAGAGTTCCGGAAACGGTTCTCGCGGAAGGAATTTCCCGAGGATGCCCGACGGGTTCCCGGCAGTGCGCTATCCGGGAAGACCGACCTGGCATCGGTTGTCTCCACGGTTTCCCAATCGTTCCGGTCGAAGGCGGCGGCCCGTCGCCTCATCGAGCAGGGGGGGCTGGAAATCAACGGCGAGCGGGCAAGCGACCCCTCCGGAGAGATCTCCCCCGATGGCGAAATCCGCATGAAAATCGGGAAGAAAGAGTTCGTCATCGTCGCGTTCGACTGAAGGTCAGGGCGCCCCGATTTTTCTCTTGCCCCCGTCGGGGGAATGGGCTATATTCCTTCGTCGCGTCAAGCAACGCCCGTGGCAACCCTCCCGTATCTTCCGGCAGGAAGCCCCGTTGTTTTGCGGATACTCCCCGCGGTACAATAGTATCGGGATCATGCGTATTGGTCTTGACAGTTGGAGTCGTTTTTCATATATTACTTAGTCCGCCCCGCGCATCGGGGACGGGGCAAATTCCAGACCGGATCTTTGAAAACTGAACAGGGAATGCGAGGCGTGAATCGGATCTTCGTCTTTTCCGCGATTGAAAACAAGTGGAGAGTTTGATCCTGGCTCAGAACGAACGCTGGCGGCGTGCCTAACACATGCAAGTCGAGCGCGAAAGGGGGGGCAACTCCCCGAGTAGAGCGGCGCACGGGTGAGTAACGCGTGGGTAACCTGCCTCCGGGCGGGGGATAACCACTCGAAAGGGTGGCTAATACCGCATGAGACCACGGGGTCCTCGGATCCTGGGGTTAAAGATGGCACCGGCTTGCCGGTGCTGTCACCTGGTGATGGGCCCGCGTACGATTAGCTAGTTGGTAGGGTAACGGCCTACCAAGGCTGCGATCGTTAGCTGGTCTGAGAGGATGACCAGCCACACTGGAACTGAAACACGGTCCAGACTCCTACGGGAGGCAGCAGTGAGGAATATTGCGCAATGGGGGAAACCCTGACGCAGCAACGCCGCGTGGGTGAAGAAGGCCTTCGGGTCGTAAAGCCCTTTCGGACGGGACGAACGCTCCGCGGGGATAATCCGCGGAGTCTGACGGTACCGTAGGAAGAAGCACCGGC
>JBFKGZ010000054.1:0-17704 GCA_041633075.1 Candidatus Deferrimicrobiaceae bacterium
CAAGCCCCCCAGGTCCATGAAGACGCCGTAGTCGGTGATGTTCTTTACCTTCGCCACGACCTCGTCGCCTTCCCGGATGCTGTCGAGAAGGGTTTTCCTTTTGCTCTCCCGCTCCTCCTCGAGATGGGACCGCCGCGAAACCACGACGTTGGACTTCTTCCGGGACAGCTTCAGGACCTTGAACATTCCCTCCAGGCCGATCACGCTGTCGTTGTCCCGAACGGGCCGGATGTCCACCTGGCTCCCCGGCAGGAAGGCCTTCACGCCCCAGATGTCGACCGTGAAGCCGCCCTTCACCTTCGCCACGATCGTCCCCGGGACAGCGGTCCCTTCCTCCTGGGCCTTCTGCAGATCGTCCCAGACCCGGATTCGCAGTACCTTCTCCCGCGAGAGAAGGACGAACCCCTGCGAGGAGTCATACCGCTCTACCATGACATCGATGGAATCTCCGGGGGAAAACGTTTCTTTCTCTTCTTCGGTGAGGTCGGTGAGGGGGAGCATTCCCTCGGACTTCCGGTTGATGTTGATGGCCACGTACTCTTTGAGCATCTTGATCACCACCCCGTGGATAATTTCACCTTCCTCGGGGTTTTCGATGCTCTCCGCGAACATCTTTCCGAAGTCGTCCTCGGGCCTTACTTCTTCGACCTTTGCTTCTCCTGCCGTTTCCTTGCTCTCTTCCCCGTTTTTCTCCTCGGGAAGGTCGTGGTTCGTTGGCTTTTCCTCCATCAAGAAGCTCCTCTTAGAATATTGTGCACGTATATCATAACCCGTAAATGATGCAAGCGATTAGAAGAAATTCCCGGTATTCTCATTTATAGTAGGCCACGTTGATCTGTTCGCCCCGCCACATTCCCCGGATTTTCTCCACCAGATCGTCGATGATCCACTGCGGCGTGGAGGCCCCTGCCGTCACTCCGATGCAGGCGGCTTCGGCCACCAGGTCGGGGGAAAACTCGGCGTCCGTCTCGATGTGGAGCGTTCGGGGGTTGATTTCCTTGCAGATTTCCGCGAGGCGCCGGGTGTTCGCGCTGTTGTACCCGCCGAGGATGATCATGACGTCCGCCCTCCCGGCGACCGCGGTGGACTCCTTCTGCCGGAGGATCGTGGCGTGGCAGATCGTGTTGAAAACGCGCACTTCGGGGAATTTTTTCAGCGACGCGGAGACGAACTGCATCAAATTCTCGAACGACTGGGTGGTCTGCGCCACGATGCCCGCCTTCCGGATCCCGGCCGCGCTCCGGATGTCCGCAAGGGAGGTAAGGATCGGCACTCCGGGCTCGATGAAGCTGACAATGCTTTTTACTTCCGGGTGGTTAGGGTCCCCCACCACGATGACGGCGTACCCCTCGCGGCTTAATGTCCCTGCGTGCTCCTGCGCCTTGTTCACGAAAGGACAGGTGGCGTCGATGATCTTCACCCCCTTCGCGACCAGGGACTCTTGATCTGTCCGCGTGATGCCGTGGGAGCGGACGATGACCTTCCCGCAGGGTACCTGGTCCACCGACTGGACTACGTGCACACCGCGCTGCTCGAGTTCCTCCACCGCCTGGGGATTGTGGATCAGGGGCCCGAGGGAGTAAATCGGGACCTCTGGGGGAGCGTCGTTCTCCCCGCCTCCGGCGGTCTCGTTGGCAATGGAGATCGCCCGTTTCACGCCGAAGCAGAAGCCCGCGCTGCGGGCGATGAGGATGCGCTTCATCGATTCCCCCCCCCGCTCGTCCGGGCCGCCGGAGAGGGAAGGTTGCGAAGCATCTCCTCGACCACTTCTTCCGCAGTGAGTGTCGTCGAGTCGATGTAGACCGCCCCTTCCGCCATCCGGAGCGGGGAATGCTGCCTCGTACTGTCTTGGATGTCCCGCCGGAGTACGTCCCTCAGTACTTCCTCGAACGTCTTCCCTTCCGCCGCCGCCCATTCGCGGTACCTTCGCAGGGCCCGTACCGCTGCGTGGGCATCGAGGAAGAACTTCGCCTCGGCGTTCGGAAAGACCACCGTACCCGTGTCGCGCCCTTCGAGAACGACGCCGCCTCCCTCTCCCATTTTCCTCTGGAGGGCCACCATGGCCTCGCGTACCGGGGCATGGGCCGAGACCTCCGACGCCCCCATGCTGATCTCCGGGGTCCGGATCGCGGCGCTCACGTCCTCTCCGGCCAGGGTGAGCCGCATCTCCTCCCCTTCCCGCCGGAACACGATCGATAGCCCCGCGCACATCCGCCCGAGACGCTTCCCGTCGGACCAGGGGATATCCGATCGTCGTGCTGCAAGTGCGCACGCCCGGTACATCGCCCCCGTGTCCAGGCGGGTGAGTTCCGCCCGCGCCGCCAGAAGCTTGGATACCGTCGTCTTCCCCGCACCGGAAGGGCCGTCGATCGTCACGACCGGACGTTCCCTCACCGGACTACCTCCCGCAACGTTTCGGGGAACCCGGGAAACGAGGTGGCGATGCATGCGGTATCGGAGATCTCCACCGGGATGCCCGACGCCGCGGAGAGGATCATCAGCGCCATCGCGATCCTGTGATCGCCGCAGCTGTCGACCCGCTGTCCCCCGGTGATCCTGGCCGGCCCCCGGACCCAGAGCCCGTCGGGGTATTCGCCGCACGGCACGCCGAGGGTGGTAAGCGCCTTCACCATCGCGCCAATCCGATCGGATTCCTTTACCCGAAGCTCGGCCGCCCCCCGGACAACCGTGCGCCCCTCCGCCATGGCGGCGGCCACGCACAGTACCGGGACCTCATCGATCAGGGAGGGGATCTCCTCGGGAGGGATTTCCGCGGCGGCAAGCCCGCGTCCCCGGACCACGATGTCGGCCACCGGCTCGCCCCCCTCCTCCCGGGGGGACTCGAGCCGGACGTCCGCGCCCATCCGGAGCAACACGGAAATCAACCCGGTGCGGCCCGGGTTGACCCCTACCCCGCGAATGCCAAGGCTCGCGTCGGGAACCGCGGCGGCAAGGGCCATGAAGAACGACGCCGACGAAATGTCCCCGGGAACGGTGATCGCAAGGGGGTGAAGCCGCGAGACCGGGTGGACGGTGACGTTTCTTCCTTCCCGGATGACCTTCGCTCCCATCGACGTGAGCATTCTCTCGGTATGGTCCCGCGTAGGGAGCGGTTCGACCACGGTCACGGGGGAATCGGCGTAGAGGCCCGCGAGCAGAATCGACGACTTCACCTGCGCGGAGGCGACGGGCATCTCGTACCGGATCCCGCGCAGGTTTCCCCCGCGGATGCAGAGCGGCGGCAGTGTATTTTCCCTCCGGCCGGTGATCGTTGCGCCCATCTGGGCAAGCGGGCGGACGATGCGCCCCATCGGCCGGCGGCGCAGGTAGGGATCGCCCGTCACGATGGACAGGAACGGCTGGGCGGCGAGGATCCCGGACCCGATTCGGATTGTGGTTCCCGAGTTCCCCGTATCGATGATGTCCTGGGGCTCCCTAAACTCCCGCATCCCGCGACCGGCGATGTGGATCTCGGTCGGGGAACTTTCCCGGATGTCTGCCCCCAGGGCGATCATCATTCCCACCGTCCGCAGGGTGTCCTCCGAGGGGAGAAAGCCCCGTATTCGGCTTTTCCCCTCGGCCATCGCGGCAAACATCACGGCCCGGTGGCTGATCGATTTGTCCCCGGGGACGGATATGGTACCCGATATCTTCCGCGTTTTTGCCATACTACAGCCGGTCTCTCGTCCGCTTCGCCCTTCGGAAGTATGCCAGCAGCCCTTTTGCGTCCCCTCGCCGGATGAGTCCCTCGAGCAGGGCGAAGTTCTTCCGGTAGTGCGCAGTGGCCCGGAGGATTTCGTCCCGGTTCTGAAGTACGATGTCCTTCCACATCTCCGGGTTGCTCGAGGCGATCCTCGTGAAATCCCGAAAACCGCCCGCGGAGTACCCGAGAGGGACCCGGGAATCGAGGGTCGCTACCGAGTGGACCAGGGCGTAGGCGACGGCGTGGGGAAGGTGGGAGACGTAGGCGAACACGTGGTCGTGCGTTTCCGGGTCCATCCGCAGCACCCGGGCTCCCGTCCTCTTCCACAGTGCCTCGACGCGCCGAAGGGCGGCCTCGCTGTTTCCCCCGGACGGGGTGACGATCGACGTCCTGCCGCGGAACAGGGACGGGTCCGCGGCCTTGTATCCCGAGTTCTCCGTCCCCGCGATCGGGTGCCCGCCGACGAACTCCGCTCCGCGCACCACGCTCTTCTGCCCGGCCCGGACGATCTCGGCCTTGACGCTTCCGACATCGGTGAGAATCGTTCCCGGCCGCATCCTCTTCCCGATGCGGCGGATCAGGTCGATGGAACGGATCACCGGCACGCACACCACGACGATGTCGCATGCCGCGATTTCGGTTTCGGTGCAGGCGCGGGTGAGGACACCGCCTTCCCGCGCCATCCGTACCGTCTCCTTGCGACGGTCGCACCCCCAGATCTCGGGCGCCCCCGGCGTTCCCTTAAGCGCCAGTGCGAGTGACCCCCCGATGAGTCCCAGCCCCGCGATGCCGATTCGTTCCGCCTTCACGCGCTCCCCAGCGTCTTCCCCACGGCGGCCGCGATCCCCTTGAGCCGTGTGGCCATCTCCCGGAAGGTATCGGGCCGAAGCGATTGCGGCCCGTCCGACAGCGCCGTCTCGGGGTCGTGATGAACCTCTATCATGACGCCGTCCGCCCCGGCGGCGATGGCCGCAGCGGCAAGAGGCTCGACCAGACTCATCTTCCCGGCGGCGTGACTGGGGTCGGCGATCACCGGGAGATGGCAGAGACTCTTCACGACGGGAATGGCCGAGACGTCGAAGGTGTTCCGGGTGGACGTCTCGAAGGTCCGAACCCCTCGCTCGCAGAGGATGATCTGCCGGTTCCCCTCCGCGGCGATGTACTCCGCAGACATAAGCCATTCCATGATCGTCGCGCTCAACCCCCGCTTGAGGATGACGGGCTTGTCGAGACGCCCCACTTCGGTCAGAAGCCGGAAGTTCTGCATGTTCCGGGCTCCGATCTGGATCACGTCTGCGTATTTGACCACGAGATCGATGTCGCGCGGGTCCATGAGTTCGGTGGCCACCGGAAGGCCCGTCGCTTCACGCGCCTCGGCAAGATGCTTAAGCCCCTCCTCCCCCAATCCCAGGAAGGCGTACGGGGAGGTGCGCGGCTTGAAGGCCCCCCCGCGGAGAAACGATGCCCCGCACGAGGCGACCTTCCCCCCGATCCCGAGCATCATCTCTCTCCCCTCGACCGCGCACGGGCCCGCGAAGAGCGCGACCGTGCCGCCCCCGATCTTCTGCCCCCGCACCGTGATGACGGTATCCTCCTTCTGGAAATCCCTGCTGACGATCTTGTAGGGCTTGAGGATGCGGAGCACCTTCTCGACGCATTCCATTCCCTCGAACGCCTCGGTCTGCATCTTCCGCTCGTCCCCGATGGCACCGATGATGGTTCGCTCCACTCCTCGCGAGATGTGCGCCGTAAGGCCGTACGCCCGTATCTTCTCCTCGACCAGGCCGATCTCCAGGCCGGTGGCGCCCGCCTTCAGCACGATGATCATGTACGTGTCCTCCCTTTTTCGTCTTCCGCCGTTCCCGCCGCCGTTTCGTCGTCTTTACGGGATCAGATCGCCCGGGGGTAGGATCCGAGGATTTTCATATACGAGGCGCGCATCCGGAGTTCTTCCAGAGCCCGCGATACCGGATCGTCCGTAATGTGTCCCTCCATGTCGAGGAAGAAAAGATATTCCCACGCTTTCTTCTTCACGGGGCGGGATTCGATCTTCGTGAGATTGATCCGGTGGCGGGAGAAGGGTTCCAGCATGAGATGCAGCGCGCCCACCTCGTCCCGTGCGGAAAACAGGACCGATGTCTTGTCGTTTCCGGTCCGCTCCGGGGCGATCTTTCCGATGATGATGAAGCGCGTGAAATTGTTCGCGGTGTCCTGGATACGCTTCCGAATGCATTTCAGCCCGTAGATCTTGGCGGCCGCGTCCCCCGCGATCGCCGCTGCGGACGGGTCGTCGACCGCAAGCTCCGCCGCCCGGGCGGTGCTCTCGACGTCGAAGACCGCGACGCTGCGCAGGTTCCGCTCGAGCCACGTGCGGCACTGGGCGATGGCGTGGGGATGGGAGTAGACCTTCTTCACGTGCTCCATGTCGCCCGTGACCGAGAGGAGGTCGTGGGCCACCTCGATCAGGATCTCGCCGCTGATGAGGAGGTTGTGATCGACGAACATGTCGAGGGTGTTGCTCACGATACCCTCGCTCGAGTTCTCGATCGGCACCACGCCGAAGTCCGCGTTTCCGCGCTCCACCCCCTCGAACACCTCGGAGACGTTGATCTGCGGGACATAGTCGGCACTCTCCCCGAAGTGTTTGAGGCACGCCAGATGGGTGAACGTCGCCCGGGGGCCCAGAAACGCCACGCTCAAGGGTTTCTCGAGAGCGAGGGAGGCCGAGATGATCTCCCGGTAGATCGACTTGAGTGCATCGCTGGGGAAGGGGCCGGGATTGATCCCGGTGAGCCGGCGCAGGATCTCGACCTCGCGCTCCGGGACGTAGAATCGCAGGTTCTTGTCCGCCTTGATCTTCCCCACCTCGATCACCGCCTCTGCGCGTCGGTTGAGAAAGGTGAGGATCTGGTCGTCCAGCGCGTCGATCTCCTCGCGGAGCTCCTTCATCCGGTCCCGTGTCACTTACGACCCACCCGCCTTCCGCTTGATCCGGCCGATCTCCCGGTACTTGGCGTACCTGCGGTCGAGAAGCTTCTGGAGGGAAAGGGACCGGACCGACTCGAGCGATTCCAGCAGGGCCGCCCGGACCGTATCGGCGGCCGCCTTGTGGTCGCGATGCGCCCCCCCCACCGGCTCCGGCAGGATCCTGTCCACGACGCCGAACTTCTTGAGATCCGGCGCGGTGATCTTCATCATCTCCGCGGCCGTCTCCGCGAGCGCCGTGTCCCGCCACAGGATGGATGCGCATCCCTCGGGAGAAATCACCGAGTAGATCGCATATTCCATCATGAGGATCTCGTCCCCGATCCCCAGCGCCAGCGCACCGCCGCTCCCGCCCTCGCCGACCACGATGACCACGATCGGCGTCTCGAGTTTCGCCATCTCGAGCAGGTTCCGGGCGATCGCCTCGGACTGGCCGCGTTCCTCGGCGCCAAGCCCCGGGAAGGCACCGGGCGTGTCGATGAAGGTGACGACGGGGATACGGAATTTCTCGGCAAGCTTCATCAACCGGAGCGCCTTACGGTACCCCTCCGGGTGCGCCATCCCGAAGTTGCGGCTGATCTTCTCGGTAGTGTTCCTCCCCTTCTGCTGGCCGATGAGCATCACCTTTTCGGAGTCGAGCTCGGCGAAGCCGGCCACGATGGACGGGTCGTCACGAAACGATCTGTCCCCGTGGATTTCGAGGAAATTCTTGAAGCAGTGGTTCACGTAGTCGAGCATGTAGGGGCGGTTCGGATGCCGGGCCAGCTGGGTGATCTGCCACCGGGTCAGGTTGGAGAAGATCTCCTTGCGGATCTTGACGATCTTCTTCTCCAGCTTCCCCGCCTCCTCGCGCAGGTTCTTGTTGGTCCCGTCGTCGAGACGGCGAAGCTGTTCCAAACGGCTTTCCAGATCAACGATCGGCCTCTCGAAGTCGAGGTATTGGAGAATCATCCGGGCTCCTTGTAGAGGATAACTATGTAACTTATTGGAAAAAGGGGGTCAAAACAAGAACTTTCTGGCCTCTTCGGCGGCCGCTTCGGGCGCTCTCCCCTCCGCAAGCCGGACCACCCCGGTCTCCCCCGACAGCCAGGTGACCTGCCTCTTCGCGTACCGGCGGGTGTCCCGCTTCATCTGATCGACCGCCCGGTCCCGGGAGATCCCGTCCAGAAGATGGGAGAGAACGTGCCGGTATCCGAGCGACCCCATGCTGGCAAGGTCCCGGCCGTACCCCCTGGCAAGAAGCCCGTTCACCTCCTCGACAAGCCCCGCGCGGAACATCTCTTCCACCCGCCGGTCGATGCGCCGGTACAGCTCCTCCCGCTCGATCGAAAGCACCAGGAACAGGAACCGGTACCGGCTTCCCCCGGAAGACCAGCTCGCCTTTTGTGCGCTGGGCGGCTCTCCCGTCATCTCCGCCACCTCGAGGGACCGTACGATCCGGACCCGGTCCGAGGGATGAATTTTCGCCGCGGAGACCGGATCGATGCGCTGGAGCTCGCCATACAGCGTCTTCCCCCTGTCCTCCTCCCAGCGCCGGGTGAGCCGGGACCGGATGCCCGGGTCGGCGGGAAGCACGTCGAGCCCCCGAAGGAGCGACCGGATGTACATCCCCGTTCCCCCTGCAACGAGCGGAAGGCGGCCCTTTTTGCGGATGCCGCGGATGGCCTCCTCGGCCCCGGCCACGAAACGGCCGGCGCTGAATTTCTCATCCGGGTCCGCAACATCCACGAGGTGGTGAGGGACTTCCGCCCGTTGGGCAGGGGTCGGCTTCGCCGTCCCGATGTCCATGCCGCGGTAGACCTGCATCGAATCGGCACTGACGATCTCCAGGGGAAATGCGCGCGCGAGGGAGAGCGCGATCGCCGTCTTCCCGGACGCGGTGGGACCTGACAGGACGATAATCCGGTTATCACCCATGGGAAGGTTACGTGCGGCCGAACATCCGTTTCATCTCGGCGGCGGAAATCTTCACCCATACGGGGCGCCCGTGCGGGCAGCTGTGGGATGCGAACGCGCGGTCGAGATCGGAAAGGAGACTGCGCATCCCTTCCTTTTCGAGCGGCATCCCGCCCCGCAGGGAGGCATGACATGCGATGCGCCACAACTCCCGGTCGGCATCGAAGATCCCCTTCGGTGCAGCGCCCTGGGAGAGGAGAAAATCGCCCAGGTCCTTCCACCAGCGCTGCAGGTCGAAATGGCCCAGGATGGCGGGCCCCCCGGAGATCTTGAACGTGTTTTCACCGAAGGACTCGCAAAGAAATCCGACCTCCGACAGAAACCCTTCGACCTCGGTGCGCTCCTTTCTGCCCGCCCCCGGGAGGGAGACGACCTGCGGCACCAGCCACCGCTGGACGGGCGCGTTCTTCCCGAGATAGGAATCCTTCAGCCGGGAAAAGACGATCCGCTCGTCGGCCGCGTGCTGGTCGATGATCACCATTCCTCCCATCCCCTCGCAGACAATGTACGTTCCCAGAATCTGCGCGACGGGCCGCAAGCCCCCGAACCCCCCCTCCCTCTCCGAAGCCGGAGAGTCGTCCTCCTCGGCGCGGAACAGGGGGGACTGCGACGCGGGGTCGCCGAACAGGTTCTCCCACGGCTGTGCGACCGCCTTCGGATGGAGCGGTTGCCCCAGACGGACTTCGGCGCCAGACGGGGAGGAAACGACGGGAGGGGGTGCCGGGATCTCCCCCAGTGCTTCCCCGATCGCATGACGCACCAGTTCGAAGAGATCCTTCCCGTAACGGAAGCGCACCTCCATCTTGGCGGGGTGGACGTTTACATCGGCCTCGGAGGGGTCGCAATCGAGGAACAGGTAGATCACCGGATGCCGGTCAGGGGGCAGGATCCCCCGGTATGCCTCCCGAACAGCGGCAAACACCCCCTTGTCTCGGAAATGCCGGCCGTTGACGAAAAAGTGGACCCCCGAGGCGCCGATCCGGGAGAGGTGGGGCAGCCCGGCCCAGCCGGTGACCCGGAAAAAGGCCGAGGAAAGCGAAAGGGGAACGAGGTACTTTCTCCCCTCTCCCGCGTGCCGCTTTGCCCGGTCCAGGCGCGATTCCCCCCCCTCGTAGGATACCTCGGTCCTTCCGTCCCCCATCCGGAAGGAAATCCCCTCGCTGGGGACGGCTACGCCGTGGAAAACCTCCCACAGATGGGCCATCTCCGTCCGGGGGGTTTTCAGAAATTTCAGCCGGGCGGGGATGTTTCCGAAGAGGTTCGTCATTTCGACGGTCGTTCCACGCGGCGCGCCGGCTTCCCCCATCGATTGGATCTTCCCTCCCTCCACGATGATTTCCGTGCCAAGGTCCTGGCCGGGCGGCCGGGTGAGGATCCGGAGTCGGGACACCGAGGCAATCGACGGGAGGGCCTCCCCCCGAAATCCGTAGGTGGAAAGCTTCTGGAGATCCTCGGCCGAGGCGATCTTGCTCGTGGTGTGACGGCGGACGGCAGCTTCTGCCTCCTCCGCCGTCATGCCCATGCCGTTGTCGGAGACCCGGAGCGAGAAGGGGAATGGGCCGAAGACCTCCGCCTCGATCCTGTCCGCGGAGGCATCGACGGCATTCTCCAGGAGTTCCTTCAGGAGGGAGGACGGCCTCTCGACCACCTCCCCGGCGGCGATCTGGTCGATTACGCCATCGGGAAGCAGGTGGATCCTTCCCCCCATCGGCTACCTTCTTCCCGGCACAGTATCGAGGGCGGCTCCGCGCCTCCGCTTCCCCCGGGAAGGCTTTCTCCCCAGGAGCTGGATCTCGGCCTTCACCCGGTTCCGCTTCTTGCGGAGAAACGCTGTCCGTCGTTTCGCGGAACGTTTTTCGCCCATGAGGGCGCGGGTGATGATCTTCCCCTCCTCCACGCCGGGCTGGTCGAAGGGGTCGATCCCTGCGCACTCCCCGGCGATGGCGGTCACCCACTCCCAGAAGTGCAGGAATGCCCCCAGGTGGGCCTCATCCCGCTTCCCCACCTCCATCCGGACGATGGGGCGGCCCGCCTCCCAGAGGGCGCCGATCGTGCCCTCGAACTCGGCATCGAACAGGTCGCGCAGAGGCCTGTTCCCCAGAACCTCCATCCCGGGGGCGAACCCGGAAGAAGGGACGTTCCCCTTCTCCCTGCCGGCCATCCACTTCACGAAGGTGAATACCTTGTCGGCGGGACCGTCCTGGTAGAGCTGCACTTGCGAGTGCTGGTCGGTCACCCCGACCGCACGGGCCGGGGTCTGCCCCACGGGGGGTCCCGTGCCCTTGCGCTTTCCAAGGCTCTCCCCCCAGAGCTGCTGCCACCATTCGGCCACGCGCGCAAGACCCTCCCCGTAGGTGAACCAGACGTGGACAGGCTTCGGGTTGTCGATCAGGTAGTGGGAGTAGACGGCGGCGGCGGCCAGGACAGGGTTCTTCCCCCCCTTGCTCCTGCGGAACGTCGACTCCATCCACCGGGCGCCGGCCAGCAGTTTCTCCACGGAAACGCCCGCCGCAGCCAGCGGGAGGAGACCGACGGGGGACAGGACCGAAAACCGGCCCCCCACATTGGGCGGCACAGGAAACGAGGCGACCCCCAGGGAGTCGGCGAACCGGCGGAACACCCCCTTCTCCGGGTCGGTGAGGATCACCAGGTGGTCCTTCCACTTCTTCCCGTTGGCCCGTTTCAGGGCCTCGATGGCCAGAGCAAGCTGGGCGTTCGTCTCCGCGGTCCCGCCGGACTTGCTGATGGCCACGACCGCGGTAGTCTTCATCGGGTGGGAACGCAGCAGAGGGAAGAACATATCGGGGTCCACATTGTCGGCCACCGCAAGCCGCAGTCCCTTCCGGACCTCCTCCCCTCCCACGCCCTCGAAGACGGCCTTCGTCCCCAGCGCGGACCCGCCGATCCCCAGGACGAGGAGATGGGTAAACCGCTTCCGCATCCCCGCGGCGAACCGGGAAAGGGCGCGCGCCTCTTTTCCAAGGAACGGGAGTCCGGGAAACCCGATCTCCCCCGCCGCGTGCCGGGAGACGAGCTTTTGCGCCACCTGCTCCGCGCGCCGGACCGCCCTGCCCATCTGGCGGGGGGTGAGCCCCTCTCCGTTGCGGAGGTTCCCTTCGTGCACGAGTGAAAAGTCGAACCGGAACCGGATTCCCCCGGTCATCCCTTCCCCTTCCCGGAATTCGCCGGGCGGGCGGAGTGCCCGCCCGGCACTTCCTGCCTTACGCTTTCACCTCTTCCCGCGGCGTCAGGACGCGGAAGAGGGAATCCATTTTCGCAAGCCTCTCCACGATCCCGCCGTACTCAAGCTCGCTGTAGGGGAGCATGGCGGGTCCGAAGAAGCCCTGACGGCGCAGGTCCTCGGACTTTGCCGCCACCTTTGTCCGAACGTACTCCCAGTACGGATGGTCGAAGGGGTCCGCGGGCTCGGTGAGCTTCCCGTTTTTGACACAGAAGGCAAGGCAGGAGACGATCGGCGGCCCGTCGAAGAACGAGGTCCCGGTGTTTTTCGGTACCGGCATAAGCGCCCCGTGATGGCTCCCGCGCATGAACCCCGCGACAAAGTGGCCAATGGTGTACGGCGAGAGGACCTCTCCCGTGGCGGGGAAACTCCCCTGGACCCGGACGAGCATCACAGGATCGTCCTTGCCGGTGTACTTCCCCGCGATGTTGTGGAGCCTCGTGGTGCTGACGGTGGCGGCGATGTCCCCCGTGGCCCGGGAGCGGATCGATTCAACGACGAAGCGTTCCTGGTCTCGCAGAAGCGCGGCGATGTCGTAAAGGTCTTCCGGCGCGTTCAGATCGATCACCCGGTCCCCCTCGGTATGCTCGACGTCCATGATGCGGAAGGTGAACCCTGCACCCACCTTGGGAGATAGGATAAGCCCGGAGCTTACCATGGGGTCTGCGAACGCAAGGTAGCACGGGAGGTTGTATGCGCCGGGATCGGTCTTGTCGGCGGCAAAGAGCAGGAACGGCTCGTTCGGCCGCTCCTCGAACTCCATCTCGGCGACGGCCGGCCCCATGCCCTTAACGTTCCCGGAAAAGGAATCCTTCAGGAGGTCCTGTCCGGCGCCGTAGAGCCCCTGCGCCTTCGCAACCTCTGTCCCCGCGAGGAAGGTGTCCCAGGCGAGCTTGTGCACCTCTTCGTTCAAGACTCCTCCGGTGTGCGTCATGAGAATCGCGATGTCATCGCCGGTGTATCCTATGTGGAAGTCGATCAGCAGCTTCTTCCCCTCGCCGGCGACGTTCTTTCGCACCGCCTCGACGAGCTGGGCGCTTGGCTGGATATGGCCCCCGACGGAGCCGATATCCGCCTTGATTACGGACAACGTGATCTTCATCGGTCACCTCCTCGAAAGGTTGATTCTGCAAGAACACCCCGATACCATCGAACAAACCTTGCAACCCCTTCCATGACGGGGATTTTCGGGTCGTATCCGATCTCCGCGCGGGCTCGGGAGATGTCCGCGAAGGTCACGGGAACATCCCCCGGCTGCACCGGCAGAAACCGGCGGTTCGCCCGTATTCCGGTGGCCTCCTCGAGCAGGCCGATGAGGTCGGACAGGGAGATCGTGGCGGACTCCCCGAGGTTGTAGATCCGGTACCCGGGCGGCGCGGAGAGCGCTCCCAGGACCCCGCTCACAACGTCGTCGACGTACGTGTAGTCACGTCTGCTCGACCCGTCCCCGTAGATGTCGATTTCCTTTCCCTCGTGGAGAAGCCGGGTGAACTTGTGGATCGCCATCTCCGGTCGCTGCTGCGGACCGTACACGGTGAAGAACCGCAGTGAGGCGATGTTCATCCCGTACAGGTGGCAGTACGTGTGGCACAAAAGCTCCCCCGCCTTCTTCGTCGCGGCGTAGGGGCTTACCGGATGGTCGACGGGGTCGTCCTCGGAAAAGGGGATCTTCGAGTTCCCGCCGTACACCGACGAGGACGAAGCGAACAGAACGCGGGGGAGGGCCCGGTTTCTCGCCCACGCAAGGATCCGCGCTGTGCCCGACACGTTCACATCGGCGTACCCTACGGGATCGGCCAACGACGGGCGAACGCCAGCTTTCGCGGCCAAGTGGATGAGCGCGTCTGCGGGGGAGGAGTCGCCCCACCGGACAAGCGCGGCTTCGTCCCGGATGTCGCCTTCCGTAAAGCGGAACTCCGGGTAGGAGGACAGGACCGCCAGGTTCCGTTCCTTGAGCGACCGGCTGTAAAAGGGGTCGAAGTTGTCCAGTCCGTGAACCCGGTCGCCCCGGAGAAGGAGGGCTTCCGCGACGTGGGAGCCGATGAACCCGGCAACTCCGGTAATGAAAATCGTAGCGGCCAAGAGGACCTCCGGGGCGGACCAAACGCGGAACGTTCGGAAACAATAGTATCACTTTATCGAAAAAAATGAATCCGGGCCGGTCCTGCGGGAACCGGGGGCGTCCCCGCCCCACTTGACACCGCGCCTCGCTTCGACCGAGAATACGACTACGGCGGCATAGCCAAGTGGTAAGGCAGAGGACTGCAAATCCTTTATTCCCCGGTTCGAATCCGGGTGCCGCCTCCATGAAAATCAAGGGCCTGGAGAACGTTCGTGGGCTTTTTTTCCCGTCCGATTGGGATGCAAGCGGGGTCAGACGCATTGTCAACAACGGGTCCGTGGTAATACCTGCCTTACGTGCCATGACATCCCGTCGGCAGCCTCCTGAACCGGGCGATCCCCTCTTCACGCAACGACTTACGAACCCTTACGGCGCCCCCGTTTCCCTCGAGACGGCGCGCAAGGTGACCGCTGCGGCTATCGCCGAGGGCAAGAAGAACGGCTGGACCGTTGCCGTTGCGGTCGTCGATCCGGGCAGCGTGCTGGTGTACTTCGAGCGAATGGACGGCACCCTGACCGCCAGTTCCGACATCGCGATCGGGAAAGCGCGTACAGCCGTGGCCTTCAAGCGTTCGACCAAGCTGTTCGAGGATGGGATTCTGGCGGGTCGCCTGCAAAACCTCGGGCTGCCCGGCGCCCTGCCGGTCGAGGGTGGGATCCCGCTGATCGAGGAGGGCCGGATCGTCGGCGCGATCGGGGTTAGCGGCGCACGACCCGAACAGGACGGAGTCTGCGTCAAGGCCGCAATCGATGCGCTGGCCCGGGGGAAGGCGGGGAAAAAGTCGAAGACGAAGCGAGCCGCACCAGGGCCTTCGAAGTCACCTTTCCTTACGATTCGACAAGGGGAATAACGTCGTCCCCCCAAAGAAACATGAGACGAGACGGGGACTTAACCAACTCCGGGTGAGTCCCCGTTTCTTTCTCGCCCCCCGGGAAGGCGAACGGAGAACCAAACAGATTGATCCTTTTTCTGGGTGCAGGTGTCGTGCTGGGACTGTCGGCGGGATTCTCGCCCGGCCCGCTTTTCGCCCTGGTGCTTTCCCACACGGTCCGGCATGGAGTCCGGGAGGGGATCAAGATCGCGGTGGCTCCCCTCCTGACGGATCTGCCGATCATCCTGATCTCGACGTTCCTGCTGACGAAGGTTACGGGATCCCGTGCCCCGTTGGGGGTGATCTCCCTTTTGGGCGGGTTCTTCCTGATGTACATGTCCTATGAAACGTGGACGGCAAGAAGGCAGGAACCCGAAACGAGCGCCGCCGGAGCGCAATCGCTATGGAAAGGCGTGATCGCCAATGCGCTCAGCCCGCACCCCTACCTGTTCTGGCTTACCGTCGGGGCTCCGACGATTATTCGAGGATGGAACGTGGGGCCATCCGCCGCCGTGGCCTTCGTAGCCGGTTTTTTCGGCTGCCTCGTCGGCTCCAAGGTCTTTCTGGCGGTGTTGACCGCGCGGTCGAAACATCTGCTGACCGGAAGATCCTACATCTACCTGATGCGGGCGCTCGGGCTGCTTCTCCTCCTGTTTGCGGGCCTGCTCTTCCGGGACGGTCTGTCTTTGCTGGGGCTATTTCGCTGAGGTTTTATGGTATCTTTCTGGGGTGCGCCCGGGTGGCGGAACTGGCAGACGCACGGGACTTAAAATCCCGAGGCTGAATAAGCCATGGGGGTTCGATTCCCCCCCCGGGCACCAGCTTGCTCCCTGTGGCGTTGGGGCCGTAACGGGGAATCGATCCGGAGCCGCCGCTCATGAATCAGGCACAGTTCATAACGCTTGCCGAGGCCGCCGCCGCCGTACCTTCCGGGGCGAAGATCGCTATCGGCGGGGCGATGATCACGAGCCCGATGGCGTTCGTTCGGGAGCTGGTCCGGCAGAAGAAGAGGGACCTCGACCTCGTCGTCGTTCCCGTGGGGGGGATAAACGTCGACTTGCTGGTCGGCGCGGGGTGCGCCCGCTCCGTCGAGTTTCCCCAGATATCGATGGGGGAGTTCGGCATGGCGCCGAACTTCCGGCGGGGAGTCGAAAGCGGGCGGATCGTCACGCACGAACACTCCTGACCCGGTATCCTGGCGGGTCTCCAGGCTGGAGCCTCCGGATTGCCGTTCCACCCCATTCTCGGATTCGCCGGGACCGACTACGAAAAGGTCCGGGAGGATTTCCGGACCGTCAAGGACCCGTATTCGGGAAACGAGATCTTCGTCGTACCGGCGATCCGTCCGGACTGGGCGGTCATCCACGCGATCCGCGCCGATGAAATGGGAAACGTCGTCTGTTCCGCTCTCGAGTCGGACCGGCTCGCCGTCCTCGCGGCGAAGCGGGCGATCGTAACCGTGGAGGAAGTCGTCCCGGCGGAAAAACTCGTCGCCCGTCCCGGGGAGATCTTCCTCTCCGCCCTCCACATCGATCTGGTCGTCGTGGCGCCTCGTGGCGCCCACCCGGCAGGATGCGTCCACTGCTACGGCATCGACCGCGCCCACATCGAGGAATACCTCGCGGCGGCGAAGACGACGGAGGGGTTTTCGGGGTATCTGTCCCGGTTCGTCCTCGGGAAGACCGAGGAAGAGTATCTCGGACTTGCCTGCGGGAAGGCGGTCTGACGCGCAATGGCCCTCGCCCTCGAGGGGTGCCTCCTGGAGGAATACCTGGCCTTCCAGGTGTCCCTCGAGGTTCGCGATTTCGAGCGGACGGCGGTGGGCACTCTCTCTCCCGTTCCTCTCCTGGGAGTGCTCCACGCAAGGGCCCGCCATGCCGGACACGGAAAATTCCTTTTCTTCGGGTCGGAGGACACCCCCGTGACCGACGGCTCCCGGGAACTGTTCGACCTGGCGCAGCGGGGAAAACTCGACCTCTTCTTCCTGTCGGGCGCCCAGGTCGACCGCAAGGGGAACATCAACCTCACCTGCATCGGGGACTACGCCGCCCCCCGCGTCCGACTTCCCGGAGGGGCGGGCTCGGCGATGCTCTACTACATGACGCGGCGTGTCGTCCTGGTGACGCTTGCCCACTCCCCCCGGGTGTTCGTGGAGAAATGCGACTTCATCACGTCCGCGGCGAGCACCCCGCACTACCCATGGCGTCGTGGAGGGCCCACGAAGCTCATCACGCCCCTGTGCACGATGGAATACGACGGCGACGCTGCCGAGTGGCGTCTTTCCTCCCTCCATCCCGGCGTACCGGGCGATGAGGTGCGGGAGCAGACGGGGTTTCCCCTCGTACCGGAGAAGGTTCCGGAGACCCCCTCCCCCTCCCCTCCCGACCTCGCGCTGATGCGCGCCCAGATCCCGCTTCTTCGGCGCTCCTATCCCGTCTTCGCCGAGGAACTGGCACGGAAGATCGGGTAAATCTCCCCCCTATCGTTCCCGAACGGTCTCCCGTGACGGTATCGTCGGAGCAATCGAGGAAGGGGGTTCCGAGCAGAGCAGGGGATTGCTGATCCCTTCGGAACGGGGTGGAGAAACCGAAAAAGCGGAACGCATCAATGAGCGCCTGAGAAAAAAAGCATCCTGGGCGCTATTTTCGCCCCTTCCTGCTCCGGGCCTCCAGGTGTTGGACGAGGATTCTCCTGACGATCCAGGAAACCGGCCGATCCTCGTCCTGTGCCAACTTCGCCAGCCGACCGAACGTCTTTTCCGAAACACGAGTGCAGATCGTCGTCGGGTAATGCCGCGGCGGTCCTTTCTTCTTTTCCATGGCCGCC
>JBFKGZ010000055.1:0-17564 GCA_041633075.1 Candidatus Deferrimicrobiaceae bacterium
CCCCCCAGCACCTCCTTGGCGAAAATGGGGACGAGGACGTAATAGGGCATCGCCAGAAATGCCGACAGGGAAACGAGGAGGACGATGGACCCCGGGGCACGGTTCCGCGCGATGTACCGGACCCCTCCCCACAGATCCTCCGCCGTTTTCTCATCCGGTTTCGCCCGGAGGATGAGTGTGGCGTCCATCAGAAAAAGCGCTCCCAGAACCGCGAGGAAACTCACCCCGTTCAGGAAGAAGGCGCCGGAAACGCCGAGCGTAGCCACGAGGATCCCGGCCACCGCCGGGCCGATCACGCGGGCGCCGTGGAACGTGCCGGAGTTGAGCGCGATGGCGTTTGCGAGATCCTCCCTTCCCACCAGTTCGATGACGAAGGCCTGACGCGCGGGAATGTCGATCGCCTGGACCGCGCCCAGCAGGAATGCCAGCCCGATTACGTGCCAGAGTCGGACCGTGTCGGTTGCGCACAGGATGGCGAGGACGAAGGCGAGGGCCATCATCGAGGCCTGCGTCAGAAAAATGGTCCGACGCTTGGAGAACCGGTCGGCGATCGCTCCCGCGTGCAGGGTGAGGGGAACCAGGGGGATCGCCCCGACGAAGTTCACCAGCCCCAGGTCCCACGCCGATCCGGTGAGCTGGTACACCAGCCAGTTCTGCGCGATCGTCTGCATCCACGTTCCCACGAGGGAGGTGAGTTGCCCGAAGAACCAGAGACGGAAGTTGCGGTGGCGCAGCGCCTGGAAAGTGGAGTAGTGCGCCGGATGGATCTGCGGCGGCAGGGCCGTTTTCATCGGTGCGACCGGTGGGGCATTCAGCTTCCGGGCCGCAGGTACAGGGCCCCCAGCGGGGGGAGCGTGAGAAGAACCGAAAAGGGTCGGCCCATCCACGGTACGGCTTCCGCTTCGACCCCTGCGCCGTTGCCCACGTCGCTGCCGCCGTACGCGGCGTTGTCGCTGTTGATCGCCTCGCGGTATAACCCGGGGGCGGGCACGCCGATCCGGTATGCCTCACGCACCACGGGGGTGAAGTTGAAGGCGCAGACGAGAACGTCGGCAGGGTCCTTCCCTCTGCGCAGGAAGGAGACGACGCTGCTGTCCACGTCCCGGAAATCGATCCACTCGAACCCCTCCGGGCGAAAGTCGATCTCATGGAGGGGGGGGCAGGACCGGTAGAAGCCGTTCAGATCCCGCAGGAATCGCTGGATTCCCCGGTGGGAGTCCCATCGCAGCAGGTCCCACGGCAGGGATTGGTCGTGGTTCCATTCTTCCCATTGCCCGAGCTCGCCCCCCATGAAGAGGAGCTTCTTCCCCGGGTGTGCGTACATGTAACCATACAGGATACGGAGGTTTGCAAACTTCTCCCAGAGGTCGGCCTCCGGCATCTTGTCCAGCATCGCGCGTTTCATGTGGACGACCTCGTCGTGGGAGAAGGGCAGGACGAAGTTCTCGTGGAACGCGTAGAGGAGCGCGAAAGTGAGGGTTCCGAAGTGGTACTTCCGGTGAATTGGAGATTTCTTGATGAATTCCAGCATGTCGTGCATCCATCCCATGTTCCACTTGAGGGTGAATCCCAGGCCTCCCAGGTATACCGGTCGGGAGACGGCCGGCCAGGCGGTCGACTCCTCCGCGACCGTCACCGCCCCCGGGTAGCGTGCGTGCACGATCTCGTTCATCCGGCGAAGGAACGCGATCGCCTCGAGGTTCTCGTTCCCGCCGAACTCGTTCGGAATCCATTCTCCGGGATTTCTCGAGTAGTCGAGGTAGAGCATGGAAGCCACCGCGTCCACGCGCAGGCCGTCGATGTGGTATTTCTCCAGCCAGAACAGTGCGCTCGAAAGGAGGAAGTTGGCCACCTCCCGGCGGCCGTAGTTGAAGATCAGCGTCCCCCAGTCCCGGTGCTCCCCCATCCGGGAATCGGCGTGCTCGTAAAGATGCGTCCCGTCGAACGTTGCGAGCCCGTGCGCATCCTTCGGGAAGTGAGCGGGAACCCAGTCGAGGAGAACCCCGATTCCCTCCCGGTGGCACCGGTCGACAAAGGCCATGAAGTCGACCGGGGGTCCGTGGCGGGATGTGGGGGCGAAATATCCGAGCGACTGATATCCCCAGGAGCCGTCGAACGGATGCTCCGCGACGGGAAGAAGCTCGATGTGGGTGTATCCCATTTCCCGGACATAGGGGACGAGCTCATCCGCCAGCTCCCGGTACGAAAGGTAGCCGGGGGATTCCCCCTCCTTTCGCTTCCATGATCCGAGATGGACCTCGTAGATCGAAACGGGTTCTTTGAGAAGATCGCCTTCGCGCCTGCGGGACATCCACGCCTCGTCTCCCCATGAGTACCCGTCGATGTTGCAGACGATCGATCCCGTCCGGGGCGGGTGTTCGTAGCGGAAGGCGTGAGGGTCGGTCTTGAGGAAAACCTCCCCGGTTTCCCGGGAGCGGATCTCGTACTTGTAGATCTCTTCCTCGCAAAGCCCGGGGATAAAGATCTCCCAGATGCCGCATTCCCCGCGGTTGCGCATCGGGTGCCGGCGGCCGTCCCAGTGGTTGAAATCCCCCACCACGGACACCCGCCCGGCGTTGGGGGCCCACACGGAAAAGGCGACCCCGGGCATTCCCTCCATCTCCGTGAGGTGGCTCCCGAGCTTGCGGTACAGCTCGAGATGGGTTCCCTCTCCGAGCAGGTGGATGTCGAAGTCGGAGAGGAAGCAGTCGAACCGGTACGGGTCCTCCTGCTGCCAGCGGTGGCCTTCGTAGTTCTCGATCTCGATCCGGTAGGGAAACAGCTCCTCCCTGCCGGGAAAGATCGCCTCGACGACGCCCGCAGGGTGCAGCCGTGTCATCTCCGTGCGGCCTTCTTCTTTGCCCGGGGGAAGGAGCACGAAGGCGCGGGTTGCGTCCGGGAGGATCGCGCGGATGGCGACCGCTTTCCCCGACGGCAGCGAGACGACGTGGGGACCGAGGACGGAGAACGGGTCCCAGTGCCGGGCCTCTGCGAGCCGCTCGATGTCTTCCTGGGATATGGTTCCCGTCATGTTGTCCATTGTATCGGAAAACAACCCTTCTCCGGCAACGGCGGGGGACCAGTGGGAGAGAGATTTCCGTGCGGTGAAAAAAAACCGGACCCTCCCGCGGGAGGGCCCGGTACGATGCCTCTATGGTTTGGACCCCTTCCCCTACGGGCTCACCTGGAAGGATGTTTCCCGGCGGTCCGTGCCGGCGGCCTGGGAGTCGATTGAAGCGATAACGCGGTATTTCCCCGGGGCCGCGTTGGCCGGCAAGGTAATCGGGACAGTGCTTTTCCAGGTTCCTCCCTCGCGAGAGACCTCGATCGATGTCTCACCCACCGAATTGCCGTTCAGAAAAATCTCCCGGGTCTCCCGGACGAGGACCTGCGTGTCGGCAGTAGGAGTGAGGACGGCGTAAGTCAAATTGATGTTCACCGTTTCTCCGGGGGACAGGGCGGTGGGATTGGTTCGGACCGTTTCGATCCTGATCTGGGCCCCCTGTGCGGGGGAATAGCGGTAGTCCCGGCTGGTCTGCAGGCGATCCTTCTCCTGCTGGTCGAGGTAGTGTCCGACCGCCCCGCCGGCCAGCCCCCCGAGGAGTCCGCCGATCAACGCTCCCCGTTTCCCCCCGATGATCCCCCCGACAACGGCGCCCCCCAGGACGCCGGCTCCGGCCCCGATGGTCGTCTTCGGGTTGTCGCGGGCAGTCTGGTCCACGCCGGCGCAGCCCAGCAGGACCCCCGAAAGGAATGCCAAAGCGACGCCGAGGCAGAACAATCTCCTCATCGGGACCCCCCTTCCAATCATAATGACGTCATGCACCGAGTATATATTCAACTCCCCGGCCTGGCCACCGCGAAGAAGCGGGGCGAAGGGCCGTGCCGGCGGGCCGCCTGCACGGGGACGTGGCCGAATCCATAGCGGGAGAGGATCTCCCGGACCGTCCCGACCGCCTTCGCCGGGGTGTTATGGTCGGCGCTCAGGTGGCAAAGGACGACCGTCTGGGGGAGGGTCCGGCTTTCGAGCATCACCCGGGCGAGAAACTTCCCCGCCTGCTCGTTGGACAGATGCCCCACCTCGGAGTCCACCCTCGTCCGATCCTGGCGGGAACTCGCCGCGAGCATATCCGGGTCGTAATTCGCCTCGATCAGAATCAGGTCGCTGTCGACGAATTCCTCGAAGAGGCCGTTTCCCCCGTGGCCCAGGTCCGTGGCGACGGCGACCCGGATCTCCCGGTGCGCAGTGCGGCTCGAGAGGAGGAAGCCGCAGGTCACCCCTTCCGCATCATGGGGGACGGGAAACGGGCGGACGCGTATGGCCCCGACGGAGAACTCCTTCGAGTCGAAAGTGCAAACCGGTCCCGAGAGGGGGGAGCGGGACAGGATCCTGCGGGAAAACGGCCGCACGTTCTTTTCGTGCAGGAGGATCGGTACTTCATGGCGGGCGCAGCAGGCAACGGCGGACGGGTGAATGTGGTCGCCGTGGAGGTGGGAGACCAGCACGGCGTCGATATCCTCCCAGCCGGTTCCGGCATCGGAGAGTGCCTTCGCGAGCCCCCGTTGGGAAGGCAGCCCGGCGTCCACCAAAAGGACCGTCCCCCCGTGCTCGACGAGCGTGAGGTTCCCGGAACTGCCGCTTCGCAAGGGGCGGACGGCGAACCTGCTATGCAAGGGTCAAAAGCTCCAGCCCGGACCGCTCATCGGGGGACCTTGTTGCCTGCACGCCCAGAACCTCGAGGACCATCGCCTCGACCACGATAAACACCTCCCCTTCCTTCCGGATGCAACCGGTAAGGACCTCCTTCCCCCTCCCGAGGGAGGAATGCAGGTGGATCGAGGGAGGTCCGTCGCCTGCGGCGATGCTTCCCATCCCCACGATCTCGAACGGTTCGGTGAACTCCTGCCAGACCGGATCCGGGGGGAGGGACGCGTCCTTTGGGCCGGCCACCAGACGTCCGTTTCGGACCGCGCCAAAAAGGAAGAACCACCCCGAAAAGATCTCTTCCTTCTCGCAGAGGCCGGTGAGCGCGGGCACTACCTGCTCCCCGTGATCGAACCGGGCAAGCACGACCCTGCCGACCTTTCCCGCCTTATACCGCATCGCGCATCGGAGGAGGCAAACCAGCAGGACGCTCCCTCCGTTTCCCTCCCTTCGGGGATCCGTGATTGGCGGTATTATACCAGCATCCAGGTCCTACGGGTTCTTCGCGGTTTTCGCCTCGCTCCGCGCCGGAGTGAGCACAGGCGAACCGGAGACAGGGGAAATCGAGGAGCAAATGGAATTTTCGCCCGGACAATTTACAATACCGGGGGTTTCCCGTTAGAATGAAATACTGCATCGGGGGGGGGGACGGGTGAAACTTCCTGAGTTGAGGATCGGCAATCGTATCGCGCAGCTCCCGATTGTCCAGGGAGGAATGTCCGTGCGCATATCGACCTCGTCGCTCGCCTCCGCGGTGGCCGAGTGCGGCGGCATCGGGACGATCGGGGGATCGGGAGTCCCGATCGATGAGTTGAAGGAGGACATCCGCCGGGCGAAGCAGATGACCCGCGGTATCATCGCCGTCAATATCATGTTTGCCATCCGTCATTTCATGGAGACCGTGTTGGCGTCGATCGAGGCCGGGGTGGACATGATCGTCACCGGCGCCGGGTTCTCCCGCGACATCTTCAAGGTCGGGAAGGACCATAATGTCCCGATCGTGTCCATCGTCTCCTCGCCCGAATTCGGCAAGCTCGCCGAACGGTGCGGCGCGGACGCCATCGTGGTCGAGGCGAAGGAGGCGGGGGGTCACCTCGGGACCGACAGGCCGCTGCGCGAACTCTTCCCGGAAATCCGGAAAATCGTGAAGAAGGTTCCCCTTATCGCCGCAGGAGGGATCACCGACGGCTACGAGATCGCCGAGATGATGGGACAATACGGGGCGGACGGCGTCCAGATGGCGACCCGGTTCGTTCTCACCAAGGAGTGCGACGTCCCGGATTCCTTCAAGAACGCCTATCTCAACGCGAGGAAAGAGGACATCTCCCTGATGCAGTCCCCGGTGGGGCTGCCCGGGAGAGCCATCCGGAACCGCTTCCTGAACCGGCTGCTTGCGGGAAAGGATGTCCACGACGGCGAGTGCAAGAGGAACTGCCTGAAGAGTTGTGACCATACGTTCTGCATCATCGACCGGCTGGACCTGTCCCGGGACGGGAACACGGAGGACGGGCTGGTTTTCGCCGGGGAGAACGTATGGAAGATCAAGGACATCCCCACGGTACGAGTGCTGATGAACCGCCTCGTCGCCGAAGCCGAGAGCGTCTACGCCTCCGCGCCGGCCTGATCCGCGAGAACGGTTCTTAGAAAATTGTCGTAGAACCTCGGCTCGAACTCCGTTCCCCGCCCCTTTTCCATGATCGAAAGCGTCGTCTTGATGTCGAGGCTTTTCCGGTACGGCCGGTACGTTCGCAGGGCGTCGTACACGTCGGCGATCTGCGTCATGTAGGAGACGGGGTGCAGCGGTCCCCGGTTCGGGATTTTGGGGTACCCGGATCCGTTGTACTTGACGTGGTGCTCGAAGCACACGATCAGGGGGAGGTCGGAACCGCAGTCCATCTTTCTCAGCGCCTTGGCGCCCAGCACGGGGTGCTCCGCCATCCGGGCGAATTCCAGGGGGTTGATCTTTCCGGGCTTCTGCAGGATCTCGGAAGGAACCATCTCCTTCCCGATGTCGTGGAGCATCGCCGCAAGGCCGATCTCCAGGAGCCGGTTTTCCGGCAGGCCGAGGGCGGTGGCCTGGGCCACGACGATCGCGGAAACATTCAGTGAGTGAGTGACCGTGTAGTCGTCGTGGGATTGCATCTGCATGAGGCGGTGCAACAGATGCGCATCCTGGCGGATCGTCTTCATGATGCTGGCCACGATCTCCATGGCGCTGGACACCGACGTCCCGGGTTTCCCCTGCACCAGCGACTTGAGTAGGTCCTGCAACACCTCGGTCGCTCCGTACAGAAGGTGGGACCGGGAGAGGGTCGCCTCGCTCCCGTCCGTCTCGTCCTTGCTCTTGATGGCCTGGATGTTTCCGTAGTTGATCGCCTCGAATCTCGTCCCCGGTAAGGCCTCCTTCCCGGTGGCGAGAAAGGAGACGAAGCGCTTCAGTTCGCCGAACGTCAACCCCTCCTTGATCGAGATCTTCTCCATTCCCTTCTCCCGGATGTCCCGAAGGAGTTTCTCCAGCGCGGGATTCATCTCCAGGAACGGGAACTCGTCGACGACGAAGCGGTCGCCGATGATGCCGATGTGGATGGTACCGATGTTGGATGCCACGTGGCGGATCCGTTCGTGGAGGCGGGAGAGCAGCAACTGGACACGCTGATGGTGGTCCGGGTAGATCGACGACGCCTGGATCGCCTGGGCGAGGTCCAGGATCACGCCGAATAGTTCCTTGCGGTCTTTCATCGTTCCTCCGACAGGCTGCTGAGCAACCCCTTGCAATGGGATCGAACCGCCGCTCTTCGGCCGCTCATCCCCCGGTGCAGGAAGGCGATGGCTTCCGTTCCACCGATCCGGTACAGCGAACTTGCCGCGTCGATTCGGATCTGGTCCTCCTTTTTCGAGGAGAAGAAGCTTTCCTCGACCAGGATCTTTCCCAGGCCGGGAACGGACTCGGGCGCTGCCAGTTTTCCGATTGCCAGAATGGCCTCCCGTTTCACCCTGTAGTCGGTGTGCAAGGTCGCCTGCAACAGGTCCTCCACGGCCCGGTGGTCGCCGATGTCTCCGAGAATCACGCAAAGGTTGCGGACGAAATACCATTTCGGGTGGGACATTCGGCTGATGATTTCCGGGACGATGGCCGGCCCCAGAGTCGTGAGAAGCCGGATCAGGGGACGGCGCTTTACGGCCTCCGGCTCGAGGAGAAGCCGGTCGAGCAGCGGCTGCGCGGCCGTGGCCCCGAATCTCACCAGGAGGTCCTGGATCCTTTCGGCGTCGTCCGCTTCGATCTCCCCGGACAGGTAAAGGTCTCCGACATATCCGAAGTCGACGGTATGGAGGATGTCCTGCAAGTCATTTTGCCACTCCGCCCGCGTGGTTGCCGAGATCGATTCCAGACCCAGGAGAACCGCATGGAGGGAGGTGAAGTCATTCTGGGAGATCAGGTTCGGGATGGCCTTCCGGAAATCCTCCAGGATGTCCCGAAAATCCTCCTCCTGACTCTCGCCTCGCAATATCTCCAGCAGAACGAGGAGGGTTCTTCTCCGGGTTTCCTTCTCTTCGAACGAGTTCTTGACTCCCAGGTCGTCTCGCGTCTTCTTTCCGACCCGGTCGAGGTACGGTTTCCGGATTGCGGTGAGTTCCTCGAGGAATTGATAATGGTCGTCCTGGATGTATTTCTCCTCCCCGCGGGAGAGAAGGAGTTTCTCGACGGTCTCCCATGTTTTCTGAGCGTAATAGTCTTTCACCTTTTTACTCTCCCGCACCCGCTCCTCGACGTGGGGGAGGAGGGAATCTCCCTCGTTGCGTTCGCCGGCAAGGATGGCGAAGGATTTCCGAATCCTCTCCCCCCCCTTTCCTTCAAGGGAGACGAGGGCTGCGACCAGATCGAGGAACTCCTGGTCCGTTTGCATTTCCGTAAGGGAGCGGGCGATGAGGAGAGTGTCTCGGCTGTCCCCGCCTGTCGCGCCACTGGCTTGTTCTCCGACCTCGGAGCCGATGGAGGCGAAGAATTGCTGTTTCCGGTCCGTCGGAAGATCCCGGACAAAGTTGGAGAGACGGCCCAGCACATTCCGCAACACCTCTCCCGACACCTGCGCTTTTTCCTGTCCCGGGGACTCCTCCTGGGTTTCCGCTTCCTTCGCGCGCCGCAGGATTGCGTTGAGCAGCGTCGGTGAGTCGGTGAGCTCGCCCAGAATTTTCGTCTCGTCGCTGCGATCGGTGAAATCGGAGGTGAGAAGCAGGCGCCAGAGTTCCTGCTCGCGGTTCTCGGCCGGCGCACCGGTGGCATCGGGATCCAGGATCTTGCGGGAAAATAATTCCCGGTAATTATAAGGGGAGAGGGAGATTCCCCGGATGCCGCTTTCCTGGAGAAACTGCTCGGGGGAAACCGTCTCCTTGCCTTCTTTCGAATCGTGAAGGTAGCGGAACAGCATCAGCAGGCTTTCCGGAGTGACGGCCGTGTCGAATCCCAGCGTCGCCACCTGGCGGAGATAGAGGCTTTCCGTCAGGCGGCCGACAAGATCCTGCTTTTCCCCGACAAACTCATTCCGGTACAGGACCTTGTCGCGAGCGATTCCGAGGAAAAGCTTACCCTCGCGCTCTTGGGACAACCGGGAAAGAAGGGCGGTGTGCATCTCTCCCACGCGCTTGGCGAGAATCGGGTGGTCCGTCCCGTAGAGCCCTGCCCAGTGGTAGGTCTTCGCAAGTGCCTGGACCAGCGGCCCGATGCCAATGGTGGCCTTTTCTTCGAGCTTGTGCTCCATATCAGCATAAAGAATCTCATTCAGCGCGGGCGGAATCAAGTGTTAGTCGGCATGCGGTCGGCCCCGCCCGGGACGACGTCCGGTCGCGGCTTCCGGAGAAACCCGTCAACCCCTTCGTCACGTGTCCCCCGAGCCGTTTTCGTGGGCAGGCCGTTGAGGAAAAACGACCGCGAATGCAAGGACTGAAAGGGCGCACAGTCCCGCGGAGGCGGCGAACCCGGCGGCGAACCCGAAACGGGTTATCACCGCGCCGAGGGTCGCCGCGGATACCGCGAATCCCCCGTATATGCACGTGTTATAGCCCCCCATGGCAAGTCCGCGGACCCGTGTGGGGACCGACTCGGACAACACCGCGCCGATGGCCGTAAACGCCGTCGCCATGGCCCCGCCGATTCCGACGAAGAGGAAATACAGGGGAACGGCTCGCGGGAAGGCCCCGACGAGGGCGATGCACGATGCGAAGAGAAGGCACCCTGCGACGATGTACCGCTCCCGTTTTCCCGTCCGGTCCGACAGCTTCCCGACCGGGATGCGGAAGACCGCATTGGCGGCGGCCTGGCAGGAAAAGATGAGCCCGGTGTGAGTGACGGAGATCCCCGCGTTGCGCGCGTAGAGGGGGAAAAACGCGAACAGTGCTCCCCATGCGTACGTGGAAAAGAACGTGACCATCCAGCAGGCGAGAACGGCCCGGTTCCCGAGGATCTCCTGGAAGTCCGATACGAGGTTCCCGGACGAGGGGCGGATGACCGCAGGGGGCGCCGGCATGCGGCTCCCTCCGAAGAAATATCCTGCCGCGATAACGGCCGCCGAGACGAAAAACGCCGTCCGGAATCCCCCGACCGCGATCGCCCCTCCCAGCCCCGGTCCGGCGGCCATCCCGAGATACAGGGAAGACGTGTACCAGCCGTACGCTCTTCCGAGAAGCGGTGGCGGGGATACGTCGCCGACGTACGACATCATGGACGGGGAGAAGCAGGCCAGCCCCACTCCGGAAAAAAGGTAGACCGCGCCGACCTGCAGCGGCGTCCGGACGAGGAGAAGTAACAGCGAAGTGAGCCCGGAGATCGCCATGCCGGTGAGGATGAGGCGCCTGCGGCCCAGCCGGTCGGATACCAGCCCCAGCGGCAACGAAAGGATTGCGGCTGCGGCCATGAAGCCGGCATTGATCATTCCGACCTGAACAGTGGTCGCCCCGAGATCGCTGGCAAACAGGGGGACGAGAGGCAGCCGCATGTAGGCGCCCAGATACAGGACGAAAGAAACGGCGCAGGCGACCAGGACGGGGGCAGGGGCTGCGAATCCGTGCAATGGGATAACCGCTCTTCCTCTTCCCGGAGGCGCTTTGTCGGGGGCGCGCGACCCTCGTCCTGCGGGATCTCTCGCGTATTCTACCCCGGTCCGGCGGCTGATGGAACAATAGGACTTCCGGGTGTAGAATGGGAAAGCATGCAATCCCGGGATAACACGCAGAACAGCCGCGGCTGGGTAATCGCCGCGATCGGGCGGCACTTCGCCCCGAAATCCGGTCTACGCTGATGGACCTGTGGCTCGTGCGACACGGGGAGGCGATGTCCGCGCAGGTGAACCCCGCTCGACCTCTCACCCCCGAAGGAGCGCGGGCCGTCTCGGCGATCGCCAAAACGCTCGCGGGGAGGATGGGGTCCTTCGACCTCGTGGCGGCGAGCGGGAAAACCCGTGCGCTCGAGACCGCGGCGATCCTGGCGGAGGCGACGGGATATCCGGCCGGCAGGATCGTCGAAACCGGCGCCCTTTCTCCGAACGCCACCCTCGGGACGTTTTTCGCATTTCTCGAGGAAAACGAAGAGGCGAAACGCCTCCTGTGCGTGGGGCACCTCCCCTCGATCGCCTCGATCGCCACCTGGTTTCTCTCCCCCGGCGACCCCGTGCATCTTGTTTTCGGTCCGGGAACCGTCTGCCGGATCCGGGTCGGTGCCCTTCGTCGCGGGGGAGGAGAGCTTCTCCTTTTTTTCAACGGATCCGGATGAGAAAGGGAGGGAAACATGCCGTACGTGAACGTCAGAATCACGCGAGAAAAGGCATCGGCGGAACAGAAGGCCGAGGTGATCCGCCGCATGACGCAGGTGCTCGTGGATGTCCTCAAAAAAAACCCGGAAACCACAGTGGTGGTCATCGATGAGGTCGAGGCCGACAATTGGGGCATCGGCGGGATTACGGTGACCAAGCGGCGTCAAGGATACGGGTAGATCCGGATTTAGCAGGGAAATTTCCGGTGTTTTCTTTTCTATATTTGTTGACAAGGAGTTTGCATTGCTGGGAATATAGAACTTATTCCCGCATTCGGAGGTGTTTTCATGGACAAAAGAGTATTAGTAGAGTTGACGACCGAAATAGTTTCCGCCCATGCCTCGGTTAATGAAATGAGCAGGGAGGAACTACTGGATGAAATTCAGGAGGTATTCCAGAAGTTGAATGCGCTTGTCGGAGTCGAGGGCGAGGCAGTAGAAGGTGTCTCGGCGGAAGTAAAGCCGGCGATACCGCTGAATGCGGCTTTCGGTGCCGAGCAGGTCTTTTGTATGGAATGCGGGAAAGGATTTACCACGCTGAAAAAGCACCTTGCGGTGAGTCACAACCTGAGCCCCAAGGAATACCGAAAAAAATTCAACATCCCCACGAAGACCCCTCTCGTGGCCAGGAACTACTCCGAGGCGAAGAAGAAGATCGCCCAGAAGCTGGGGCTTGCCGAGAAGCTTGCCGCCGGACGGAAGAAACGGGCAAAGTAGGAGACGAGCCACCACAGAAACCCCGTGTCGTCGTGAGGAGAGGAAAGGAGGCGTTCAATGCCGTATGCAGCCAAGGACTACGGAAAGTTGATCGGGATGGAGGGTCTCAGCGAGACCCTGTTGAAAAACCACTTCACGCTATACCAGGGTTACGTTACCAATACGAACAAGGTCCTGGACACTCTGGCCGCGATGCTTAAGGAAGGGAAGGCAGGTACCTATGAGTACGCGGAACTGAAGAGGAGGCTGGGCTGGGAAATCAACGGGATGCGGCTGCACGAGTATTACTTCGGAAACCTGGGCGGCAAAGGGTCCATCGATGCCGGGGGCAAGCTTGGAAAAGCGCTCGCCGCGGAGTTCGGCAGCGTCGAGAAGTGGGAGGCCGATTTCCGGGCCACGGGTGCGATGCGCGGGGTCGGTTGGGTGGTCCTGTACCAGGACACCGAGGGAAAGAGGCTCTTCAACCAGTGGGTAAACGAGCACGACGTGGGGCACCCGGCGGGCGCCAACCCGATTCTTGTCATGGATGTCTGGGAGCACGCCTTCATGATCGATTTCGGTCTGAAGCGGGCCGACTACATCGCGGCGTTCTTCAAGAACATCGACTGGAAGGCGGCAGAGGCGAGGCTCAAGTAAGACAGGGTCGAAAGACACCGGGTAGACGTTTCGGGCTATTCAGGGAGAGACCTGCAATAGCCCGTTTTTTTCCGGGAGGAGAGGACGGGAGTTGGATTACTACGCGCAAGGAAGCCTGGTGGCCGCGGTGGTGGCCCTTGCCATCGCGGGATACCTGCGGGTGTGGGCGAAGGACGACGCGGAGGCACGAGCGTTCGCGAGCCTGTCGTTCCTGATCTTCCTGTGGTGCTTCCCCGAGTACCTCTGGAAAACGATCGATTCGGCCTTCTGGCAGCGGGTCGCACTGGCTGCGGTCATGTTCATTCCCCCCTTCGTACTGCGGTACAGCGGTGCAGCGGTGCGGACCCGCCCGAGGTGGCACGGGACCGCGTTCGTGGCGGGGCTCTGGATCAGCGCGGCCTTCCTGGTCACGATCGTGAGCGACCGTCTGTTCTTCTCCCCCTGGTGGAACGTCGCGGCGCTCCTGTATGTCTATCCGTACCTCGGTCTTTCCCTCTACATTGTCGTCCGATACGGGTTCCGGGCGAACCCGTCCTCCATCGAGCGGAAGAAGTTTCAGTTCCTCCTCTTCGGGGGAGGCATCGCAAGTCTTGTCGCGCCGCTCAACTTTCTTCCGGGGACGGGAGTCTCCTTCCCTCCCCTCGCCTCGTTCGCGATCCTTCTCTTTTTCTACTTCATGGCGACGGGGATCCTCCACCTGCACTTCTTCGAGTTCCCGGACATCGTGGGGAGGGCGATCATTCTGGTCATCCAGGTGTTCGCCTTCGCCGTTGTGTTCGGAGGCCTGGAGGTCATGTCCGGGCGTAAATTCTGGTTTCCCCTGGCGGGGACGTTTCTCATTTCGTTTTTTCTGCTGACCTTCTATCCCGTGATGATGCGCAAGCTCGGGGGAATATCGTCCGATCTTCTCGTGCGGGAGTCGCGGTCCATCCAGTCCGGGTTGGGTGAATGCGCGAAGAGGATCCCCGAATCCACATCGCTCGCCGAGATCGCGCAGATCGTGGAGGATTCGCTCGGACGGATTCCGTTCGTCGGCCGCGCGTCTCTCTGGATCCATCCGGAGGGCGGGACCGACGAGGGAGTCGGTTCGCTCCCGGTGCGGACCGACGAATACCTGCGGGCGCTCGCCCGGTTTTCCGCCCGGTTCCCCATGCTCCGGTTCCTCGAGCACGGGGGCTCGCGGGCGGCGGACGTCGCCATCTGGGACGACTCCTGGGACGCCTCCTATCCCATCTTCCTCCGGGGAAAGATGGTGGGCGTGGCGATGTTCCTGTGGAAGGAAAAGACGCCGTCCTTCAGGGAGCAGGAGCTGTTGATTCCGTTCCTGGAGGGGATCGGGCTGGCGGTGGAAAATATCCGTCAGAAACAGAGAATCCAGAAGAAGGAGCACTTTGCGACCGTCGGCGAGCTCGCGGCCGGCCTGGCCCACGAAGTGCGCACGCCGGCCGGGGTGATCAAGGGGGCGGCCCAGTTCCTGGCACGCGAGGCACCCGACCGGGACCGGGAATTTCTGGACATCATCGTCGAGGAGGCGGACCGCCTGAACGGGGTTGTGACCGAATTTCTGGAGTATGCCAGGCCCGGGAACCGGGCTCCGAAAAAGATCAATCTGCAGGAACCCGTGGAACGGGCGGTGGCGCGTCTCGCCAGGGAGAGAGCGAACGGGATGAACGGAGTCCGTTCCCACATCCATGTCGGCAGCCCCGCCCCCACGGTCATTGCGGACCCGGCCGAGATCGAGCGGGTGGTCTTCAACCTGTTGACGAATGCGGTCGAGGCGATGCCCGGCGGCGGGGACCTCACCGTCCGGATTTCCTCCAACGGGGGAGAGAGCCGGATCATCGTCGAGGATACCGGGACGGGAATCGGGGAAGCGGAGAGGAAGCATCTCTTCCGTCCCTTCTTCACCACGAGGGAGCGTGGCGTGGGGATGGGGCTGGCGATCTGCCGGAGAATCGTGGAGGAAAACGGCGGATCCATCGCGGTCGAGAGCGTACCCGGAAAGGGGAGCCGTTTCACGGTGAAGCTGCCGGAGGGGTGATCGGGTGAAGGCGACGATACTCGTAGCGGAGGACGATCGGAATCTGCGGCGCGTACTGCGGGCGATACTGGTACGCGAGGGGTACGACGTGGCGGAGGCCTCCAACGGAGAGGTGGCCGCGGCCTGGCTCGCCGAACACCGGGCCGATGCCCTCGTCACGGACATCCGCATGCCGAAGATGGACGGGCTTGCCCTGCTCCGCCACGCACGCGAGCGGCACCCCGATCTCTCGGTCATTCTCATAACGGCGTATGGGACAATCGGAGACGCGGTCGAGGCCATCCGTTCCGGGGCGTTCGACTACATCTCGAAACCGTTTGACGAGACCGAACTGCTGCGCGTTGTGGGGAACGCCGTACGCACCTCGGCCGCCAACGCGAAAGAGGGAGGGAGCGAAGAGTCGGGGGGGTGGTTCGGCATGGTGGGCCGGTCCCCGGCATGGAAGGAGATCCGCAAGGTGGTCGAGAAAGCGGCCGCCTCCCCGCTCTCGGTGATGATCACGGGGGAGACGGGCACGGGGAAGGAACTTGTGGCGCGTGCGATCCACCGGATCAGCGGCCGCGCGGCCGGGCCATTCATCAAGATCAACGGCGCCGCCATCCCGCCTACCCTCTGGGAGGCGGAGGTCTTCGGTTACGAGAAGGGAGCATTCACCGGAGCGGTTACCGCGAAGCCGGGGCGGTTCGAGCTGGCCGACGGGGGAACCTTCTTCCTGGACGAGATCGGGGATGTTCCCCTTTCCATGCAGGCGAAACTCCTCCGGGTCCTGCAGGACCGGGCATTCGAGCGTGTCGGAGGGGTGAAGACGCTCACCTCGGACGTCCGCTTCATCTGTGCGTCGAACCGGGATCTGAGGAAGGAAACCGAGCGGAAACGGTTCCGGGAGGATCTGTATTACCGGATAAACGGCATCCCCGTCCATCTTCCCTCCCTGCGGGCCCGTCGGGAGGACATCCTTCCGCTGGCGGAATATTTTCTCGGCCGCGCCTGCACGGAGTTGGGAGTTCCACCGAGAAAACTGTCGCCGGAGACGGCGGAGATACTGGGCCGGTATCCATGGCCGGGTAACATCCGGGAACTGGAGAACGCCGTGGGGAGAGCCGTGGCGCTTTCGGAAGGCGAGGAGATCACCCCGCCGGACCTCTGCATCGCGCTGGCGGACGCGGAAGGGGAGGAGGCGACGCCGGAGGAGATACGGTTCCACGAGTCGGTCCGGGATCACAAGCGGGCGATCATCCTGCGGGCGATACGAAAGTCCGGAGGAAGCAAGACGAAAGCGGCGGAGATGCTCGGCCTGCAGCCGACCTACCTCTCCCGTCTGATCCGCGTCCTCAAGGTCGAGGGGTAAGCGTTACTTGGCGAGGTCCGTTTCCTCGCCTCTGGTCAGGAAGGCAAGTTCCGCGGGCGTCGTCTCGAACATGTTGTTCGTCTCCCCCGCCGACGGGTAGATCGTCCCGAAACGCCGGAGGGAACCGTCGAGATAGACGGGAATCCCTTCGGGTAGCGCCAGAGGGGAAACGGCGCCGACCTTGAACCCCGTGTGTTCCACCACGTCTTCGGGACCCGCAAGCCTTACCTTGCGGCCGTTTCGCATTGCCTTCACCTTTTTCAGATCCACCCGCAGGTCCCCGGAAATCACCACGACCACCGGGGAACTGTCCACCAGGAGCAGAATCGTTTTCGCGATCTGCCCGACCTCCACGCCGAGCGTCCTGGCCGCCAGTTCCGAGTTGTGCGTCGATTCCTCGAAGGAGTGGATCTCCTTTTCGATTCCTGCGCCTTCGAGAAACGCCCGCACATCCCTTTCCCCGCGCTCGCGCATTGCTTCCCTCCCCGGCCGGTTCATTCGGTCGCTGTCATTATAGCGGATCCTTACACCCCCCATTCCGGGAAGAGGGGGATTCCCCCGAGGTGTAAATCCGGGCGGCGTTGCGGGTACAATAAGGATTCCGGTCCGCGGGGCGCGCTCCGAACGACAGACAGACGAAACGGAGAATGTGATGGGGATCGGGATGTACGAGGTGGGCCAGTCGGCGGAGATGACCAAGGTCATCACCGAGGGGGACATCCTCCGGTTCGCGGAGATCACCGGAGACAGGAACCCCGTCCACATCTCGGAGGAGTTCGCGGCGCAGACCCGGTTCGGGGAACGTATCGCCCACGGGGTCCTGACGGCGGGGCTCATCTCCGCGGTGATCGGGATGAAGCTTCCGGGACCCGGGTGCCTGTATGTGTCTCAGACGCTTGCCTTCCTGGCCCCCGTGAAGATCGGGGACGAGATCACGGCCCGGGCGGAGGTCGTCGAGGTGATCTCCGGGAAGCGGCTGAAACTCAGGACCCTGTGCATGAATCAGCGCGGGGAAGTGGTGCTGGAAGGCGAGGCGATCATCGTTCCCCCGCGACCCGTGCCGGGAAGACAGGCGAAACCTTGACCTGTCCTCTTTTCTTCTATCCTATTCTCCGCCGGGAGATACAATAGGAAAATAGCAATTTCGGTTCGTCGAGACGGGCTGAGGCCGGAAAGCAGTATGGTACGTCGGTCCGGCAGGATAAATCTCCACGGGAAGGATCATCGAAATGGCGTACCGATCGAGGAAAGAGGATATTCTTGCGCTCCCGGAAGCATTCAGGGTTTTCCATAGCCGCATCTCCCCGCCCATCCC